>WQWV01000003.1 GCA_009785175.1 Alphaproteobacteria bacterium | reverse complement strand
GTTATTTAAGCGAAGCGCGCCCCACGCACCGAAGGTGCTCTAAGCTATAAATCTTCAACCCCGGGACCCCGGTTCGCTGCGGCCTGCGTCCTAGCTTACCCGCCCGGAGTTCAAGATTTGGGTAATAACGAGATACAAAAAAATCCCCCGGCTGCTCAGGGGATATTCAAAAACAGTTATATTGATTAGCCGCGCACAGCGGTCGCTCTGATACAACGTATCGGCTGAAAGAAGCCTCCGCCCGCGGCATAAACCATAACTCCCGCCAATTCATAGCGAGCGGACTTGTCAACGCCTTTGCTCGCATTATAGGGCATATAAAGAGCCATGTTTACATTTTTCATTAATTGGTCCAAATTTTCGGCTCCTATAACCTTAAAGCATTCCTGGCTCTGCTCGCACTCACAGTCATTTTTATAAATACATTTCATTTCGGGTCCTTTTTATTTGTTGTCTATAGACGAATCTCCCCCCCCCCGCCATCATTTTGTCAAGAGAAAAATATCCCGTCATTCCGGCCCCCGAGCCGGAATCCAAGCTGACTAGATACCGGGTCGTTGCCCGGTATGACGAAAACAAAAAAATCCCCCGGCTGCCCAGGGGATTCGATTTACACTCGAAAACAACCTTAACGCTTGGCTCCAAGAATATCCGCAAGCGACGCACCGGAATCGGACGACCCGTATTCCTTCGCAAGCTTCTTCTCTTCGTCGATTTCGTATGCCTTGACGGAAAGCGAAAGCATTTTGCCGGCGGTGTCGATTCCGACGATTTTCGCGTCGATTTTTTCGCCGACCGCAAAACGCTCGGGCTTCTGCTCGGAACGGTTGCGGGAAAGCTCGGACGCTTTTATGAAGCCCTGAATTCCGTCGACTTCGACCACAACGCCGTCGTCGCGGGTATCGATGACGTGGGCTGTGACCACCTGGCCCTTCTTGACGTTTCCGATTGACTCGGCGACCACGTCTTTCTCAAGCTGCTTGATGCCAAGCGAAATGCGCTCTTTGTCCGTGTCGATTTCAAGGATTTTGGCCTTGACCACCTGGCCTTTGGCGAATGATTTGACGGCCACATCGGGCGTCTTGTCCCAGCTAAGGTCGGACACGTGCACCATGCCGTCCATGTCGTGGCCAAGGGATATGAACACGCCGAACTCGGTGATGTTCTTGACCTCGCCCTCAATGATGTCGCCGGCCTCGTGGCTGCTGGCGAACTCGGCCCAAGGATTCTGCTTGGTCTGCTTCAACCCAAGGCTGATGCGGCGCTTGTCCATGTCGATTTCAAGCACCATGACCTTGACTTCCTCTCCGTTGCTAAGGATTTTGTTCGGCGCGACGTTGCGCTTGGTCCAGGAAAGCTCGGATACGTGGATAAGGCCCTCGACCCCGTTGCCAAGGTCGACGAACGCGCCATAGTCGGTAAGGTTGGTAACCTTTCCGGTATAGGTTTTGCCGATTTCAAAGCCGAAGCCCGAAGTCCACGGGTCGTTCTCAAGCTGCTTCATGCCAAGGCTGATGCGGCCGGTTTCTATGTCGAAGTGGATTACTTTCACTTTCAATTTCTGACCGATGGTGAAGATTTCCGCGGGGTTGGAAACGCGCTTCCACGAAATGTCCGTGATGTGGAGAAGGCCGTCTATGCCGCCCAAATCGATGAACATGCCATAGTCGGTGATGTTCTTGATTGCGCCTTCCATAACGTCGCCGACCTTGATTTTGGAAAGGATTTCCGCGCGCTTGGATTCGCGGTCGCCTTCCATGATTGCGCGATGGGAAACAATAAGGTTCGAACGAAGCTTGTCGACTTTGATGACCTTGAAGTCCATGGGTTTGTTGAGATAGGGGGTGATGTCCTTGACCGGCACGACGTCAAGCTGGGACGAAGGCATGAAAGCCATAAGGCCGTTGAGGTCGACGGTGAATCCGCCGCGCACGCGCTCGACGATTTCTCCCTTGAGGATTTTGTTGTCGGCGATTTGCGATTCCATCTCGCGCCAGAATTCTTCTTTGCGGGCGCGTTCGCGCGAAGCAAGCATAAGGCCTTCGGCGTTTTCATAACGCTCTACATATACGTCGACGATGTCGCCGACCTTTACTTCTTCGTTCCTAAATTCTTTAAGGGGGATATGAGCTTCGGACTTAAGGCCGACGTTGACGACGACGTATTCGTCGGATACCGCGACGACGGTTCCCTTTGTGGAATAGCCCTCGAGTTTCTTGTTTTTCGATTCTGATTCGGCGAAGAGTTCCGCGAAGTTTTCACCGGTCGTGAAGTTGCTGTCGATTGCCATGGTGGCGACATTTTTTTTGGTCATATTGTATATTCTTTTTTGGTTGGCGCGGCGTAGGCCACGGCTTAGCGGATTAATTTGGCGCCAATGGCCGCTCCCAGTTGACGTGCGGGAGTATATGAGAGGATTAAGGTAAAGTCAAGTTCTAAATCCCGATAAGAAGGTTCGGGCCGTGGATAAGACTGTTGATTTGGCAGGCTTCCTTTTTATTCATGCTCCAGGTATTTCCGCCGCCCATACATCGGAAGCTTTCATTCGGCCGGCCCCTTCTGCAATCGTATTCAACGCCCGTCTTGGGTGTGAAATATTTCGCGACGTCAATAGTGTTGGCGGGATTCTTAGGATCGGTGCCGGCGATATAAACTCTCCATTCCGCGCGGTTGAGGAATCCCATTAAGCCGCCCGCGGCCTTGCCTTCGACAACAAAACGGAAGGCGGCCGTGCTTTGCTGCCAAAAAGCGTTGCAGTTGGCGAAACGGGTATCGCTGCGTCTTGCGGTCGCACCAGGCTGGGTTGCAGGTGGTGTCGTTGCATCGACCGACGGAGCGGGAGTTGCCGTAGTAGTCCTTGCTCCGCCGCCGCCTCCACCGCCGACACGACAGCCGCACACCTGCGCGACCCAGCCGGAAAGCGTCCCCTTCGTATAATCGAATTCGATAAGGTTGTTGTGTGCTCCGGTGTATTTAAGCTCGCGCACTATGTCCGCGACGCTCACCTGGGCCCAGAATTCGACGCTGCCAAGATGGCCGGCCGCGCGACCGAAACAGAAATGCTCGGGCCCGGTGTTGGCGGGATTTCCGATACAGAATCGGTTGTGCCCGCGGCTGCATTGCCCGACGGTTTGGGCCCGCACGCGGGTCGGCGCGTTAAGCTCCACGCGGTAATAGGAACGGCATGTCCCGTCCGGACGCTTGAATAGGCCACAGATTCCGTCCTTGCTCATAGCGAAAGTCCTCGAGGGCGCAATACTCTTGTCGCACGTGCCGAAGTTTCCGGTTTCCGGCACTTCTCCGACTTCTACCGGCACGCCCTGGAAATCCCAGCTTTGGCGTATGATGGCGCGATAGTCGCCGTGAACGTTGAAGCCGTAATAGGGCCCCTCGAACCCGCCGATTCCGGCGCGCTGTTTGAATAGCTCCTCGTCGACTTCGCATGTTGCGGAATCCTTGCCAACTCTCCACCCGTCGATACAGATTATGCGGCAGTCGGGCGATTGGCCGAACGCGTAATACCATTGCTTGCCACCGTGGGGCAGAGGGGTGTTCAAACAATCGCTCTCGCGGAACAAGTTGTTGACTGCTCGGTTGCCCATCTCGCGCCCCTGCGCCTCGGCCGCCGCGATTTCGCGCAGCATGGCAAGGTTCATTCTGTCGTCGGGGGCGTATTCGTTGACGCGCGTTATGCGGTAGTCCTCTTGGCCGCACTTGCTTTGCGCGATGTCGATATAGCTTGCCAAAACCGCTTCGACAAGCTGGCGCCAGTTGGATTGTTTGGCGGTCATCTGGCCGGTGCGAAGCATGTCCTCTTGCGCTCCGATGTTGGCCTTGCCGTAATCGCCGGCGGTCAAGAATCGCTCGACCATATCGTCGTTTCCGCCGCCGAGCGGCCCGCAGGCCATGTCAAGCCTTGCGCGAAGTCCGGGATCGATCGACCCGTCGTGCGCCATCATTATGTTATAGCAGCGGCGCGCGGCGTCAAGATGTCGGCTGGCGCGCTGGCACTCGCCGGTTCCTTGGGCGTGAATTGCGTCCATAGTCGGCATGCGCCCCTTCAAGGACGCGATATAGTTGTATGCCCAGCGTTGACACGTGCGGCTATAGGAAACGTTTTCGATCGCGTCGCGGAGTTTAAGGCATTCGTTCACGCCGTCCACGATTTGCGGAATTCCCTTTTGATAGCAGATGTTCGTGCCGCGCGATCTCTCGCCGACAAGCCCGCCCCAACAGAATTCGTTGAAGCAATAGTCCATTTTCTGCTGACACTGCGCCTCGGTCGGCACGCGCATGACGGTTTCGGTTGAGGCGGCCGCGCGGGCGCTGGCGCTTGTAGATGCACGTTGAGCATTGACGGCAACACCTCCCGCCAAAAGCGAGAGGCCGAACACCGCGATTTTCCCAAACTTCCTCATCGTATGAATTCTACTCCAATTCAGGCTTCAAGTCAAATACCATTCCCGCCCTGAGCCCTCATGATTTGCGCCGCCCCGTCCCGCGCCTGCTCGTCGGTCAGCTTACCCCTTAATTCTTTGGCCTTCGCCGGATCGCTGGCCGCCTCTTTCGCTTTTTTAAGAAGCTCCTCTTGAGCAAGCTTGTGAAACTCCGCCGCATTCTCGGGCGCGATGTTGTCGGCAAGATTTTTTATTTTTTCCGTCCCGCCCTTCATGGCCTCGGATTTCTTCTGCTCCTCTTCGGCCGCAACCTTCGCCTGCTCTTCATTATATGCGACAAGGTTCTTTTCGAAATCCTCCGAGGGTTTCATATCGGCTCGCGAAAGAATTCCTTGAAGCCTAAGGATATGCTCGTTCGGCTGCTCGCCCTCTTTCGGCGAATAATCCCTAAAAGCTCCGATCGCGTCGGCAAGTGCTGCGGCGAACGCCGGCGATATTGCGTTAAGGTTAAAGTCGAAACGCTCGCCGGGTTTAAGCTGGCGCTCGATGTTGATAAGCACTCCTGCGACCATGGCCTGCATATCTCGCAGATCGATTTCCGCGTCGGCTTTACGAACGACCGAGATCGCGGGGTTGCGTGGATTGAAGCCCGCGCCGCGCGTGATTTTCATGTTGTCGTTGACAAGGTGCTCTCCGTCGCGCTTGCCGGCTGCCCTGTCCTCCTCGCTTCCGAATTCCTCGTATTTAAGGGTCGATCCGAAGCCCTCCGTTTGCGCCGCGATATCCTGCAACACCGACGGCCCCTCGCTCTGGACTTTTTTAAGCTCGTCCTCGGACGGCGTTTTTTCGCCTATGTCCACGGAAACTTTTTCCTCGGCATTTTCATTTGCGCCGTATTCTTGCTCAAGATAGTCGACGCATTTTTTCAGATCCGAGATCTTGTTTTTCTGTCCCGATTTGATATTGAATTCCGCCGCGGATATTTTTTCATCCGGGCCAAGTTTCGCCATTGCGCGTGAAAGCTTCGCTAACATTTCCCCAAGCTTTGGATCTTCGTCGCCGTCGAATTCGAAAACAAGGCCTTCGGTAAGGCCGCTTCTTTTCTGAAATTCGGAGTAGGTCTTGTAGTTTTTCTCGTCAAGAAGAAACATGCGGCCGGTCGTATCGAACGACATCGGAGTTTCGTTGCTATCATGCGCATATCTGAATATGAACTCTTTCTTGCTTTTATAATATTCGTCCATCTTATCTCCTATCGCAAGAACGCGAGCCTGTATCCGCGGCCGATCATGCACGCGCGGTAGTTGTGAAGTTTAACATCGCCCTGCCCTGCCGGGATCGAGAACATGACGCGCTGTCCGGCTTCTTGAAATCCGCGCGATTCGAACGTGGCCCAAAGCGAATCCCAGCGCGGCACGACTTCGGGCTCGTGTCCGTATAATAGGTTTTCGAACGAGTTGCGACGCCGCGTTTTTTGGACGCCAAGGCATGCCTTGTGGTCGCGCACGAACTGCTCCATTGTTATGAATTCGTTTTCCCAATGATATACGGTCGCGTCGTCAAGGTCGCCCTGATCCGGCACGGTATAGCATGCGGATAAAAGCAAAAGGCCAAGGGCTGCGACAAGTTTCTTCATTGCTGTCTTACCGCCCTTTGGATTATTTTACCATCCATGTTGAGTATAGCGATTGTGCCGGTCGTGAAGTTTTCCGCCCTAGCTTCGCCATACGAGGTGAACGGGGATATCGAATCGAAATATCCGGGCACTACGATCTCGCGGCCATTCATGTCGATCACTCCGGCCTTGCCGCCACGGTTCACGATAGCGCGTCCGTTTGCGAACTGGCTTACCGAGTCGTATATTATCTTGCCGATTTCGCGTCCGTTTGCATCTATGAATCCGAACTTGCCGTCCTTCATCACGATAGCGCGCCCGTTTACGAACGGACGTATGGCGGTGAAACGATAATCTGTCTTAGCTTTGCCGTCGGCGCCTACGACCGCAAAGCGCTCGTTCTTTTCTGCGCGCCTCGCCCCTTGACCAAGCCGATCTGATTGCGGCGGCGGCGTAAGCGGCACCCACCTCCTTCTCTCGGCCATGAACTCGGCCTGCTTCTGCTCGGGCGTTTTCTTGGTATAATAAGTAATCGCCAACCCCGCGATTATAAGCACAAGCGACACGATGCCGCTCGCGATAAGAAATTTCTTTGACACGTTCATTTTTCCACTCCTATGGTGATTGTATTATAGCATAAAAATAGGTCGCGTTCAAACATTTTGTTGACAATGTTTGCGAATCGCTATATTATGAAGTTATCCCTAGTGGATATAACAACAAAACAAAAGACAGAAAGCGGCCATTCCGGTCGCTTTTTTTATTAACGACGTCAGGCCTAGCACGTCCCGGGCAGGTGAGAACTTGTTCGAGCCAACGCCCGGGTGGGGGCGTGCGTTGGCCGCCTGCGGCGCGCATATATTATATACTAATCTTTTCTTCGTAAATATCGGCGATATCGTTCTCGTAAAGAACAACGTCGGAAGGCGTAGCGTTCGCCGCAACCCACTCCTGTGCGGCAAGCGAATTTTCGGCTTCGACCAGCTCTTGCCCATCGCGTTTAAGGCGCGCGAATTCGTCGGTCAAATCGCGGATCCTGTCCGGCACCACGGCGACAAGCACGTCTACGTTTTGGACGGCGGCGACGGCAACGCGACGATGATACTCGGCGTGTTTATCGCCAAGCTCGAGCATGCCCGGACTCACCAAAATCACGCGCCCGGCGCCCGCGATTGCCCTAGCTGTTTCCATAGCCGAGATAAACCCGTCGGGATTGGAATTATAGTTGTCCAAAATCACAATCGGCTTGCCCGCCTCGCGGACAACTTCTTGACGTTTCGAAGTCTGCGGCAACGTCGCCAACGCGCGCAGTATATCGGACAAAGCAAAGCCCAACTTTCTTGCCATCATGACGGCAAGCGCGATATTATAGGCCATATACTTTCCATAAATCGGCGCGTCGATTCGCTCCCCGTCAAGCACGAAATGCACGCCCGCCGCGTCGACCGAAACGTCGCTTATGCTCTCGGGCGAAAGGAACGAAACCGCCGCATAATCGCCTACATATTTATCCGAATATTCACCCGCGACCTGCAAAGCATTTACGATAAATTCTCCGCCTTGTGCTTTGACCGGAGTGAAGATGGCGAACTTCTCGGCCGCCACCGCATCGCGCGTTTTGAAATATGCGTAATGCATGTCGCCGACCGCCGTCAAGATAGCATGCTTCTGTCCTATAAGACGCGAAATAGCCGAGATATCGCCCGGCTTGCCCGCCCCGATTTCCGCGATTACAAACTTATGCGAAGCGTCGACTTCTTCGCGGATAAAACGCACAAGGCCAAGGCGCGTGTTGATACTGCGCTTGGTCGCAACCGAGGTCGAAAGCGCCGCCAAAATGTGTTGCAAAATATTCTTGGTCGAGGTCTTGCCATAGCTTCCGGTAATGCCGATTATGATAGGGTTAAGAGCGCGCAGTTTACGCTCCGCCTCGCGCGTATAGCGTAAATTCACAAGCCATTGCACTGGCATAAGAAGCATGTCTGCAAACACCAGCAACACCGGCTGCATAATGATAATCAACAATAAATAACCGACGTAATTCGCAAGCGAATAGCCGACCGCCGCCCCGAACGCCGCGCGGATCCAAACGATGAACATGAAGGCGTTAAGAGCCTGCGCCACGCCCCACATGCGCCAAACACGCATGGTCATCACGAACTTTTTCTTCTCGCGCGAATGCTTGAAAGGATTCTTGTGGGCTATTCCGGCGATGATAAAAAAGACGCTTAACGCAAAAATATCCAACACAGGATAAAGCCCGCCGCTTGCCGCCACTGCATATATGAAAACACAGAGCGAAAGCCGCTTGTCTACAAGACGCAGCCCCTTGAAGACGAAACGTATGAATCCGCCCGCCTCATATCCCTGCTGCTGATAAAATTGCGCGGATTTGATCAAACGCGCACCGGCAAAGAACATGAAGCAAAGGAAAAGTAGGGCAAGGAATATCATGTTAAGCTTTCGTCATACCTGGCGCGACCCGGTATCCAGTAAGAATAGATTCCGGCTCGGGGCCGGAATGACCGGACAAATAAATAATGGCGACCCGCGGGAAACAAAGTGGGCTGCTGCCTTCCGGCTCTGACCCGTTGCGTCGCTCCCGCGCCCGCCGAACGCAATTCTACAAAGTCCGGCGCTAGATGTCAAGGTCTTCGGCCAATATGGACATGTTAAAGTCGAAACTCACGTCCCCGTCGTCTTCGTCGCGGTAAAGCGTTCCTACGAACTCGCTCCCGATATAGACCTCGGCCATGCTCGGATCGGTCTTCGCACCGACAAGGCGTATGTCCTGATTCCCGAATTTGGACCTAAGGTAGTTTTCCACTTTGCTCATTATTTGTGCTTGCATAACCGCTCCTTTACGGGGTATATTATACCAAATTTTGGGAACCTAAGCAAAGGAAAAAATATGAGGGTCGAATTCACGCCGTTTACAACGCAAAAACCCGGCACAGGTGGCCTTCGCCGCCCCACGCGCGAGTTCACGCAACCACACTATGTCGAGTCGTTCGTCCAGGCGGTGATAACCCGCCTAAAACTTATCGGCAAGCCGATAAAAACCTGCGCCATCGGCGGCGACGGAAGATATCCCAACGACAAAGTCCTGCCCCGGATAATAAAAGTTCTGCTTGCGAACGGGGTCGAAAAAATTCTTGTCGCGAACAAGGATTTTGTGTGTATAACGCCCGCGATCTCGCACATGATAAGGCATCACGGCACCGACTTCGGCCTGGTCCTTTCCGCCTCGCATAATCCGGCCGGCATAGACAAAGATTATGGGATCAAGGTCGAGATGGCCAACGGCGGCGGCCCGTCCGAGGGCTTCACCAACCCGCTTTACGAAGACACTAAAAAAATGACAAGCTATGAAATAGCGGACATGACGGACGCCGAAGCATTGTCGCGTGCGACCATAATCGACGCGAACGAGGATTACTTCGAGCTTATGAAGTCCATGTTCGACTTCGAGGCTATACACAAATGGTTCAAAGCTGGCAATACTTTCCGCATGGACTGCATGAACGCCGCCGCCGGCCCGCTTGCCAAACGCATATTCTGCGGCGAGTTCGGCTGCCCGGACGAATGGATCCTGCGCGCCACTCCCATGCCCGACTTCGGCGGCCTCCACCCCGAGCCCAATCCCGCCTACAACCCCGACTTTTTCAAGTTCATGATGGACGGCAAAGCGGACTTCGGCACGGCTGTCGACGGCGACGGCGACCGCAATATGGTCATTGGCGCAAAAACGTTCATCACACCGCCCGACGCGCTTGCGGTCATGGCCATGAACTATAAGGATATTCCGTATTACAGGAACCGCCTTACCGGAGTTGCACGCACGTTGCCAAGCTCTAATGCGCTCGACCTGGTCGCCGAAGATATCGGCCTTAAATGCTACACTCCCCCGACAGGATGGAAATTCCTTGGCTCTCTTCTCGAAGCTGGCCTTATACAACTCTGCGGCGAGGAATCCTTCGGCCAGGGCGGCGACTATATCCGCGAAAAGGACGCTATATTCGCGATCCTATACTGGCTGAACATGATGGGCTCGACCGGCAAAAACGCGGGCGAACTCCTTCACGACCTTTGGGCGAAATACGGCCGCGTATTTTACTCGCAATTCTCGTTCGAAGGAGTCGACGCCGAAAAGGCCGCCGCCCTTTACGAACGTATGAAGACGACTTCCTATGTCGGACAATTCGGTGTTGTGAAACAGGAGCTGTTCAACTATACCGATCCGGCGACCGGCGAAGTCGCCGTGCCCTCGCCCGGCCTTGGCATACAACTTTTCACCGCCGACAAGGGCCGCATATTCTTCAGGCTTTCCGGCACGGGCACGCACGGTGCAACGCTTAGGTTCTATATAGAAAAGCACGAGGCCGACCCGGCGAAATTCGCGATGAACAACCTTGAATACCTGAAGCCCTTCATGGAAATATTCGAGAGGATATTCAAAGTAGCCGAAACGTTCAACAACCCCAAGATAACGATAGCGATATGACAGAACACACAACAGCGGCCATTGCCAAAACCAAAACCACCGATTACGCAAGGCTGCTTGCAAGCGGCCGGCTTGACGCCGAACTTCTTGAAATCCAGCGGCACTTTATCGACAACGAAAACGAACTCCGCCTCCTTCGCGCCCGCAAGCTCGACCCCGAACGGCGTCGCGAGTTGATAAAAATGGCGAACAACAGCCTTAAGCTTGAAAAGCACGACGGAGAGGAACTCCTCATAGCGACCGAAACCAAGGAAGACAAAAACGAAATCGAACAGCAAACGGAAATCCTCAACGCCATGCAAAAATATTTGCTTAACACGGTGGCCGGATATTACGGGCAATTCATATCGACCCTTGTAAAGCGCCATGACATACGCCCCCGCGACATTGATGATTTCAAGAATTGCATGCTAACCCGCCTTGACGAAATACTTAAGTCGTATAACGAGGAGCGCGACGGTCTGATTCGCAACTTTATAACGTTCCGCCTTGGCGCCATCGCGAAGATTTACAAACCGATGGAACAGCACACCGCCGAACGAAAATATACAAAACCGCAAACCGCAAGGTAAGCCCATGTTCGACCAGGCCAAGACTTCGCTTTTTCTCTCCGGCCTGCGCCGCGAATATCTCGAGGTCGAATCAAAGCTCAAAGGCCGCTTTTTCACCCGCGCAAGGTATCCGACCCTTGGCAAAAGGCGGGACGAAATCCTCGACGCTATACGCGATCATTTCTCGAACTTGATATCGCAAAGAACGCCGAAGGGAGCCTCGCTTGGCGCCGCATTTGAAAAGCATATTCGAAAAAACATAGTCGACGCGCTGAAAAGCTATAACGCCAATGGCATTTCAAACCTCGACCTCCACCTTGCGCGAAACATAGGAATCGCCGCAGCCCGATTTGCCGCTCCGGTCGAAAAAAACAATTCTATCCTAGAGAAATTCGGCCTTACCGCCGACAATGTGCGCGAAATGGTCGCGAAGAATTCCGGGCAAAAAAACCGCTTCTCCTCCTCTGTCAAATACACCGAGGTGGAATACGCCGGCCTAAGTAAATACCTTGAACTGGTGGACAACGACCTCTACCGCCTTGTCGTCAAGCTAAGGTTCGAAAAGAAGTTTACCTATAGCCAAATCCAAGCCGCTCTCATCGACCACGGGCTGCTTGATAAAAAATACGACTTCCGTAAGATCGCCGACTATACCGAACGAAGGAAAATGTCGCAGCACATGCGCGTCCGCATTCCCCAAATAATACGCCTCGCCTTCGATGAAATGCGCGGATACAAGAAACAGGACGCAAACGGCTCCGGCGTGCTTGACCTCTCCGATTTCAAGACCATGAAACGTTTCTTCCCGTTCCTCTCTCAATACGAACAAAAGTTGCTCTCGCTCCACATCCGGAACGGCCGCACGGATTACGCCGCAATGGGCGACGAGGCGGGATACGGGGGAAACCTTTCGGACGCCAAGAAGGCCGAAGCTATACGCTCGGTAATTTCCAAAGCCCTGCTCCACATAAGGAAAAGATACGACGAGTTCGGCCTTGGCCAAGAGTTGGACGAAGGGGCTGCGGATTATGCCGCATCGAAACCCGACTGCTCGAACACCGACATAATAACCCCCGAAACCTTCGAGGCGGACAAGGAGCTTTTCAAATACCTAAGCCCGCGATACGCCCAAGCGCTCGAGCTTGCCTACGGCTCGGGACGAAAGGCCTCGGCGATCGAAATAGCGCGCGCCATGGGGGGGGGTGGAGTGTCGACAAAAACCGTCGGAACTACGCTTTATTACGCCCGCTTCGCGCTTTCCCTTGTCAAGGGCGGCGACACGACGATTCGGGGACAAAAAGAACTTGATAAAATAAAGAAACAAAAAGGAAGATAGACATGTTCAATAACCTTACCAAGAATTTTTCAAATGCCTTCGCGCAGCTCCTTGGCCGCGATAAAATAAGGGACGCCGACTTCGACACCTCCATGCGCGACATACGGATTGCGCTTCTCGAGGCGGACGTAGCGCTTCCGGTGGTCAAGGAGCTTGTGGATAAAATCCGCGCCCGCGCGATCGGAGAAAAGATTATCGACGGTGTCAAGGCCGGCGAGCAAATAGTGAAAATCTTCAGCGACGAAATCACCGCAATCCTTGGCGGCGAGAATAAACCCGTCGCGAAATCCGGTATTATTATGATGGCCGGATTGAACGGCACCGGAAAGACGACAAGCGCGGCCAAGCTTGCCGCATTGCTAAAAAAGGACGGGGCGAAAGTCCTTTTGGCCTCCGCCGACACATACCGACCCCAAGCCCGCGAACAACTTGCCATTCTCGCGGAAAAAGCTGGAATCGATTCACTCCCGATAATCGAAAACGAAACCCCCGAAGCCATAGCCAAGCGCGCGCTAAAGGCCGCCTCCAACTATGACGTCATGATTTTCGACACCGCCGGACGGCTGCACATCGACGACGAGATGATGACGGAAATCAAATCGCTGAAGAAAATCCTCGCGCCAACGGAAATCCTGCTAACCATCGACGCTTTCGCCGGACAGGACGCGCTCACGCTTGCCACCCAATTCAACGAAGCCCTATCCCTTACCGGCGCGATCATCACCCGCATGGACGGCGACGCGCGCGGCGGCGTTGCATTATCGCTTTTCGGCGCCACGAATATTCCCGTGAAGTTCGTCGGCACCGGCGAGAAAATCGACGACCTCGAGGCGTTCCACCCCGACCGCACCGCGTCCCGGATCTTGGGCATGGGCGACATAGTATCGCTTGTCGAAACGGCGCAGGAAAAAATCGACGACGCCGAGGCCGAGCGCATAGCCGAACAAATGTTCGAGGGCGCGTTCACCTTCGACACCATGCTTGACCACATAAGACAAATCAAAAAACTCGGAAGCGCGTCCGGCATAATAAAATTCCTTCCGGGCATAGGCGGCCTTGCCGACCGTCTCCAACAAGCCGGCATGAACGACGACTCGGTGAAAAAACAGGAGGCGATGATTCTCTCGATGACCAAGTCCGAGCGCCGCAATCCCGACATAATTTTAATGGGCCGAAAAAAACGCATCGCCGCCGGCGCGGGCGTATCCGTAAACGACGTCGAGAAACTTATCAAGCAATTCGAGAAATCGAAGAAGATGATGTCCGGCCTTAAATCTATGGGCGGCGTCAAGGGCATTATGGAGATGATGAAGAACATGCAGGGGGGACAGCCATAGCCCGCCGCAAAATATTCTATCGCCCCCTGTTGAAATCCGACCTCGACAAATGGGAAAGGCTGGCCGCGCACGAATTCACCGCCGCCGATTTCTGCAGCAAAGAATACCTGCTCGAGCATTGGAAAAAGCTAAAGGGCTACGTGCTTCAATACTCGACCGGCGAATGGATTGGCGTCGTATTCCTCGACTTCGCCGGGCTAAAGAAATTCAACCCGGAAGGCTGCCATATCCTCGAGGTGATTCTATTCCCGAAATTCCGGAACTCCGTTTACCTCAAACACCTTGGCAAAATCATTTTCGACAACGCGAAGGGGTATAGGAAGTCCGCCTACGTCCGCCCGAAAAACCGCGCGCCGACGGAAATCATGAAACACCTAGGTTTCAAAAACGCCGGCCGCAAATGGTATTTTAGTGGCCTACTCCCGGGCTTCTGGAACAACTGGACCTGCGAAAGCGATTTCTATCCCGATATGTTGGAGAATGTCAAGTTGGAGTTCAAAAATAAAACAACTCCAAAGAAAAACCCGTAAAACTTTTCAGAGTGATGCAGATACTAGGAAGGTTGGAAATTTTAGAGGAAGTGTATATAGACATACTCGACCAATAAAATTTCCAATCTGACGACGTAGATGCGCCGCTATGGAAAGTTTTACCCGATAGCGTCGATAATGGGTTCTACCTTATCCATGATACGGTTGATAATTCCCTCTTCGCGAAGCGCGATCTTGTGCGCCCGCTCGGCATATCCATTTCGCAATTCCTCGTCGTCCAAAAGACGCGACACATTGTTCCCAAGCTCGTTCTCGTCTTTAACGAAAATCACCGCGTCTTCTTTTTCAAGCAGGTTGTATGCCTCGCGATAAGACGACACGTTGGGCCCGGACAATATGGGCTTGCCGAAATGTGCCGCCTCGAACGGATTGTGCCCGCGATATATGGGCATAAGCGATCCGCCGACGAACGCCACGTCGGCCACCTTATAGAAAAGGCCAAGCTCGCCCACGGTGTCTGCGATGTATACGTCGGTGTCCGAAGTGATTTTTTCGCCCTTTGAACGCAACGCAACCTTCAGCTCTTTAGATTCTAAAAAGTTTTCGAACTCCTTTCCACGCGCAGGATTGTGCGGCACGACTATCAACAATGCGTTTTTGTGCGATAGCTTTACGATCAAGTCTGCGATCTCGATTTTCTTGAACCCGACACCGTGAATGTCGCCCGCGACCCATACGGGACGCTTGCCGATCATGTCTCGCATTTCACGCTCTTTGGCATCGTCGAATCCTACGGCAGGAGCGGCGTATTTGAGGTTTCCGACGCTAAGGACGATCTTGGCTCCCATCTCAAGCAATCGCTTCTTATCGGCTTCGCTGCGCGCGAACATATATATGAAATAGGACATGATTCGGCGCGCGCTTCCCTTGGCCCGCTGCCAACGCCTAAACGAGCGGTCGCTTACCTGACCGTTCAAAAGGACAAGGGGTATGCTTCGCATCGCGGCCGCGCGCAACATGTTGGGCCAGAAGTCGCTTCCGACAAAGAAACCGGCCGACGGCTTCCAATGGTCAAGGAATTTGCGGGCATACGCTCCGCGGTCGATCGGGAGGAATTGATGGATCACGCGCTTGTTCTTGCCAAGCTTGCGAGCAACGTTTTCCGCGCCGATTAGAGTCATTGTGGTGATAAGCGCGGTCGCGTCGGGATACTTTTCAAGGATTCGTTCTACCACTGGGATCACAAGGCTCGATTCGCCCGTCGAGGCGCCGTGGAACCAGAATACGCGACCCTTAGGACGAGCAACCGACGCAGTGCCGAACCTCTCTTCAAAGCGCTTGGGGTCGCGGGATTCGTCGCCCCGCATGCGGCGTATCCACAATATCGGACGCACCAGCGGTTTGATTAAAAACATTAAAAATCTGTAAAGTCGTAGTTTCATTTTTTTATCCTTTGTTTGAAGTTGTGTGCAAGGATCCCATGCAACCTTGCCGCAAAATCCTAAGCTCAACGTCTAACAACAACGTTTCGCAAATGATTTTTATGCTCGGTTTCATTTTTTTATCCTTTTTATAAAGAGTTTTTTATTTTCTCTACCGCCGACGCCACGCCCACGATTCGGTTCGATGTAAGTATGTCGTCAAGGCCAAGCCGCTTGAACACGGCGTCCGCGTCGACCTCCAACGCCTCGGCGCGGGTTTTCCCGTTGAAAACAAGTGAAAGTATGAACAAAAGCCCGGAAACGATCTTAGCGTCCGATGCAAAAGCAAAGTCAAGCTTGTCCCCGGCATAGTTGGGCGCGATCCATACGTTCGCCGCGCACCCAAGCACGGCGTTCTCAGTGGTTTTGTCTTCGGCCGTCATCGGGGCAAGCTGCCCTCCAAGCGCGACAAGATACTCGAGCCTCTCGTCGTCCGACGGAAGCATATCCCAAGCATCGTATAGGCCTTGCAAAGTCATGCCGAAAATTATATACTTGGGCTTATGAGATTGCAACAGCCAAGTTTTTGGAACAAAAAAGGGTTAATTTCCCTGCTTTTACTGCCGTTTGGGGGAATTTACCTGGCTATAGGCGCCATAAAACGCGCACTCGCAACGCCATATAGAGCCAAAGTCCCCGTAATCTGCATAGGAAACATCACGGTCGGCGGCACCGGCAAAACTCCCATAGTCCGCGCCATAGCGGAATTCTATCATGACCGGGGCAAGCGCGTCGCGATTTTATATAGGGGCTTCGGCGGCAAGGTGAAAATCAATCGCGAAGTGAGCGCTACCGATACAGCCGCCACCGTGGGCGACGAAGCGATCGATACAAAAACCGCGCTCCCTTGGGCCAAAGTGATCGTGGGCGCCAACCGCGCCGCCAGCGCTAAACTCGTCGAAAACAAGGTCGATGTGATTATCATGGACGACGGATTGCAGAACTATACGCTGGCCAAGGATTTTCGTATATGCGTTATCGACGCCAAGGCCAAATTCGGCAACGCCCTACCGCTTCCCGCCGGTCCTATGCGAGAGTTGCCGGGCGCGCTTAAAAACATGGACGCGGTGATTTTCACCAACGGCAAAGGCAAAGGGTTTACAAGCCGCCTTGTTTCAACGACAAAACTTCCGCCCCGCGCCGCCGCCATGGCCGCCATCGGCAACCCGAACAAGTTCTTTGATTTCATAGAAGAACAGGGAACACAAATAACAAACTTCTTCGCCTTCCCCGACCACCACAAATATACAGATGCCGAACTAAAAGCCGTTGCCGCCCACACGCCCGTGATCACTACGTCCAAGGATTATGTGAAGATTCCAAAAGCTCTGCGGAAACACTTCACCGTGCTAAATGTCAAAGCCGAAATAGATAAGGCGTTTTTCAAGCTTCTTCCATAAGGCCACACGGCCGCTACGGAGCGGGCGAACACCTGTGTGAGCCAACGCCCGAGGGCGAGCGGACGTTGGCCGCCTGCGGCGCGCATGCACTATATACGCTAACGGCTATACTTCCTAATCAAAGCCCGCGCGGAATCGGCGTCCACCTTGATTCTCTCTGCGGCAAGCCCCGCGAAATTGGTATAGTTTTCGGCCTTTATCTTGCTGTATCCGGTAAGCCAGGCATAGGCGCTGGATCCCATGCCCCGAATCTCGCCGCACGCGGTTATTTTGGTAAGGAAGTCGGGATTGTCCTCGATAAGGTTAGATAGCTCTTCGAAATAGTTGTGTTTCTCGTCGACAAGCGACGCTTTGGCGCATCGGCCTTCTTTCGGCCATTCCATCGGCTTGAAAACGAAACGCTTGTTTTTCTGTTTCCCGGCCTCTATGCGGATACAGTCGAATTCGTTCTTACCGGCATCGGCGCAATGAAACGCTTCTTCGCCCTCTTTTTCTGCCATATCAAAGAACTCGTCCGAGCCCTCGGAATCATATTCGAAATCGTTGGCAAGGCCGTTATAGCGCTTGCCCGTCTTCTCGTTTGTGATATAGGCGTTGAAACCGTATTTGTTGCCGTCTTTTTCCATCGTAAGTATATAGCTCCGCAAGGCCTCGGCAACCATTGCCGGAGTAATTTTCGGGGCAACAGGCGCGGCCTCCTCCTCGACTTTCTCGCCCTTGCCGCACCCGGCGACAAGTATGGCAAGCGCTATCATGGCGACAACGGATTTCATAACGCCGCGGGCAACACGTTTGGTTTTCTGTTTCATTCGTTAGTCCTTTTGTTAACTTATTGGACATAACCTACCCCCCCCCATAAAATTTTGTCAAGCAAAAAGTGTAAATGATCGCAAAGCAAGCGACGCCGAGCAGGGCGGCAAGCGGTGTATACCGCGCGCGTCCAGCGTGGGGGCGGCGGAGCGCGCGTAGCGAGCAAGCTCGCTAAATAAGAATTTTATTTTTCTTGAAATCTTCAGGAGTCAAATCGACCGCGCTGGGATTATACCGCAAAAGCCCCACGAAATTCTCCACCGGAGCATAGCCGATAGCGGTCCGCATATCGGAAACCTTCACTCGCGCTCCCAAAATTTCCGCATATTTGACCCGCGCCAGAACCGAAACCGGCACAGCGCTAACATCAAACATGGCGTTGTTCATCGAAACTATCCCTACAAGCGGCGCCAAGACGCCCCCGAAATCCGCAAAAGCCTTCGTAGCAGCCCCACCAACGCCAAGCCGGGCGCGCAGGGAGTTCTTCCACCCGTTCACACGGGACAGGTCGCGCGAATACCCGTCCTTGTATCCCACGCAAAGCGTAGCGACTTTCATATCGCTCGGCGCCACGAATTGATTGGAATAGCCGACCGTCGAGCCCTTCGCCACATCGCGGATTTGCAACACTCGAGCATAGACCGAGGCGACACATTCCGCTCCGCGCACGAAAAGCCCCTCGCCCAGCCGCACCAGGTCGAAGTGATACTCCGCTCCCATTTTCAATCCAGCAGAGCCGGCAAGCGACACCTGAG
Organism: Alphaproteobacteria bacterium; assembly: GCA_009785175.1. Classification (GTDB taxonomy): domain Bacteria; phylum Pseudomonadota; class Alphaproteobacteria; order Rs-D84; family CACZYB01; genus WQWV01. Next base: position 36,921 of record WQWV01000003.1, on the reverse strand, counting down.
CCTTCGGCAACATCGCCAAAACCTCCTTGAAACGCGCCAACTGCCGCGCCGAATAATCTCCATAAGCATACGGCCCGCGCAAATGCGAAATATAAAGCGCAACATCAAGGTTGCCGCACCACTTCGTCCAATTTTTCTTCAATTCCGCCGCATCGGAAAGCGACAAGCCGGTCCGGTTCATTCCCGTGTCGAAATGAATCGCAACAGGCGTGCCTTTCGGTGCTACGGAATTATAATATTTAATCTGTTCCAAAGAAATACAAACAGGGATAATGCCAAGCCGCAAAAACTCCTCCGCCTGCCCATCGGCAACTCCTGCATAGGTATAAATTCGCGCCTTCGGTGCAAGCGCTCGCACCGCCGCCGCCTCGACTATGTCCTGAACAAAGAAATCCTCGACGCCGTTCCGAACAAGCACAGGCACAGCGCGCCCGATACCGAAACCATACGCATCGGCCTTAAGCGTCGCCCCGAACCGCGCGCGTGTCATAGCCTTCGCCGCCTTCACATTACGCTCAAACGCAACCGTATCGAAAACCCGGATCAAGTCGGAAATCATTTCATTCTCCTTGCAAACAACTCTCATAGTTTATATAATGGATAGCGAATTGACAAGGACTAACATGAAGCTAAGCCAACTTTTTTCGCCCTTTGGCATCGCGCCGAAAAACGATATCGAAATCACGGGGCTAAGGAATAATTCTAAACGCGTCGAACCGGGCGATCTTTTCATCGCGATCAAGGGCTATGCTTTCGACGGCGCGCAGTTTATTCCCGAAGCGATCAAGAACGGCGCGGTCGCGATCGTGGCGCATGCGGATAACAAGGCCATCGCAGCGCAGTATCAAGGCATAGAATTCGCCTTCCTAGATATGGATATGCGCCAGGCTGAATCCGAGCTTGCCAAGATTTTCTATCCGTCCGAGCCGTCGTTCATAGCGGCCGCGACCGGCACTAACGGCAAGTCATCGGTGGTCAATTTCGTGCGCCAGTTATTCGAGCTCTCCGGCACTCCCGCCGCCTCCATCGGCACCGTCGGAATAAAATCGGAAGTATTCACCGAAGGCAAAGGCCTTACCACCCCCGACGCGATCGAGCTTCGGAAAAACCTCTCTCGCCTCAAAAGTTTGGGCGTGGAAAAAGTCGCCATCGAAACCTCGTCGCATGGGCTCGAACAACACCGCGTCGACAGCCTCAAGATCGCCGCCGCAGGATTTACGAACCTATCGAACGACCACCTTGATTACTATGACAACGACATAGAAAAATATTTCTCCGCAAAGTTGATATTGTTCAGCAAGCTCTTGGACTCCTCCGGCACGGCGGTCGTAAACATCGACGATCCGTATGGGGTGCGCGTCGCCGAAACCGTCCGCGCCCGTGGCGTGAAAATCCTCTCCTATGGCCACTGCGCCGATTGCGATTTAAGACTCGAAAAATACGAAATCAAAAACACACGCCAAGAAGTAGCCGTAAATATCCTCGGCAAAAAATACGATCTTACGCTTAATCTCATAAGCGAGTTCCAAGTCATGAACCTCCTCTGCGCGATTGGCATGTTCATCGTGGGCGGCGGGGATTTCGCGCGTATCGCGGATAAACTCGACACGCTTAAAAACGAGGCCGGACGACTTGAATACGTGGCCAGCACTCCGAACGGCGCGCCGATCTATGTCGACTTCGGCCACAACGGCGACGGCGTGAAAAAACTCCTCACGGAATTCAGGCCGTATGTGAAACACAACCTTATTCTAATCATAGGCTCTTCGGGCGACCGCCCGGAAATCCGCCGCACCGAAATCGGCAAGGTCATAGGCGGGCTTGCGGATACGGTAATAATAACGGACGATAATCCGCGCACCGAGGACCCGGCGAAAATCCGCGCCTCGCTCCTCGCCCATTGCCCGCGCGCGATCGAAATTCCGAACCGATACGAAGCGATAAACGAAACCATCGACACCTCGCGCGAATGGGATTCGATTATCATCTGCGGCACGATGTATGAGAAGGACAAAGAGTTCATTCGCGCCAAACTCGCGCGCCCCTCCGTCCCGCTTGACAAGTTGCTCAAGGCCGCAGGGTTAAGCTCGACCCCCGCCGCGGACGCTCGCCCGATTTCCCAAATCTCGATGGACTCCTCGCGCACGGTTCCCGGCTCGCTTTTCGTGGGCATTCCCGGATACGTCAAAAACGGAGCGGATTTCTCGGGCTCTGCGATCGACCACGGAGCAGCTGCGATAGTTGCGCCTATCGATTACAAATTCGACTCCGCCACCGACGCTAAGATAGGGGAAAAATCCATACCAGTCGCGCGCGCCGACAATCCAAGGATAGCTTTCTCGGACCTCGCCTATGCGTTCTATGGATCCAAGCAGCCGGACACTATAGTAGCGCTTACCGGCACAAGCGGCAAATCCTCGACGGCGGATTTCGTGCGGCAGATGTGGGCGCTTCTGGGCGAAAAAACTCTCTCAAGCGGAACGCTCGGCACGATCGTGGACAACGTTTACTCGGGCCAAAAAACCATAAAGTATAACGACGACCACACGACGCCCACCGGCGACGAACTCTTCCGCGACATGGCGTATTTCAAGGATCGCGGCGTCGAACACGCGGTGCTTGAAATGTCCTCGCACGGCATCGACCAGCAAAGGGCCAAGAATTTCAAAATCAAGGCCGCGGGGTTCACGAACTTCGGCAACGACCACGTGGACTTTTACGGCTCGAGCGAGAAATACTTCGCCGCCAAATCGCGCCTGTTCTCCGAGATGTTGGACGCCGGCGGCACAGCTGTCCTAAACGCCGACATTCCCGAATTCGCGCCGTTGAAGGCTATATGCGACGCGCGCGGTATAAAGGTGATAAGCTATGGCCGCGCCGCCAACGCCGACATAAAAATCCTCTCTCAAGACACAAGCCTCTTCGGTCAAACCGCGACGATCGAAATCTTCGGCGAGAAGTTCGATTTGAAACTCGCGATCCTCGGCGGATACCAACTTATGAACCTGCTCTGCGCGCTTGGCCTTTTCATCTCGGTCGAGAAGGATTGGAAGAAAATCATGCCGCTTCTTCCGCAACTCAAAAACGCTGCCGGCCGCCTTGAATACATGGGCGAAACGAAAAAGGGCGCGCACGTGTTCGTGGATTTTTCATACAAGGGCGACGCGCTTGAACACACGCTTAAAACTCTGCGCGAAGTAGCCAGAGGCAAAATCATCTCGGTCTTCTCGACCTGCGGCGACAATTACGAAACGCGGATAAGACGCGCCGAGCTTGGCCCCGCCGCCGCGAAATACGCCGACGTGAAAATCATCACGGACGACAGCCCCCGCACCGAGGACCCTGCGAAAATCCGCGCCGAGGTCGCCGCCAACTGTCCGGGCGCAACCGAAGTTCCCGGCCGCGAGAACGCGATTCGCCGCGCTATTGAAATCGCCACCAAAGACGATATTATTTTAATCTCCGGCAAAGGGCACGAGGATTATATAACAATCGGCCACACGGATATTCCCTATACGGATCAGGAAACGGCGCGTAAGATTCTGGCGGAGTAAACTTAGCCTCTGCTGCTATCGCCTGCCTTGATTTTGGCCACATCTTTCGCCGAAAGTCCTTTCGCAACTTCTTGCTCCAGCTGTTTGAACATATCCGGCTGTTCCACTTTCATTATCGAAAGCTTCTGTGCAACGTCCATGGACTTTGCGGTTGGAAATGATTTATATGCATCCAAAGTAGCGTCTATGCTCGCCTGAGAATATCCGCTGCGACCTTCATTGCTATAATTTTTGTAATCCAAAGAAATGATATTGATTTCCCCGACGTGTTTGCCAAGTATGTCCAGGACCATTTTTTTATTATCGGGCACGGCCAAGAAATCTTCGAATGTCGTTTTTGAATTTTTATAATAGGAGTCTTTTTTATATTTGGTTTCATAGTGTCGGCTTAATACTTCATTAAAGCTGTCATGCGTTCCAAACAGTTTGTGCATATTGGCATAGGCCATGAATATGGCGGCGTCTTTTTTATCCATCTCGCTTATTCGCTCTTTAGCTTCCTGCACTTCATATTTGTCCTTACCCTGAAGTCCTCGCATCAATATGTTATATTGAGGTCTAAGCATTATATCCAAAACCTCGTCGGAATTATTCAAAATATAATCCATCGTTATATTGTTCTTAACTATGTTTTCAAATCCCATGTTTTTTCTCCTTTGTTTGTTTGACAATTCAAGTTTACCCCCCCCCACGACTTGTCAAGTATTTTGTTCGCTGCGCGCTCTTCGAACCCCACCCGCTCCGCCAAAAGTCCTTGCCGAATAAACATTGACAAAAATATCTAATCGTCATATCATAGGAATATGAAGCAATACAAAATATATCCCGGACTTATCCAGGGTCATATTAGGTTTATAAAAAAAATAGGGGGCACCTATTGGCTTGCCCATTGCACGAAATGCAACAAACCGCCGTATAAGGTCAACGCCTACAAAGTCGTCGCACGCAATACTACACAGTGCCTTGATTGTTATAATAACGAAAGAGCGGAACAAGCCGAGGCAAGAATGCGATCCGGCATTGAACAAGGCAGCCTCGTAGCTCTTTGCAAACTTGATGAAAACGATCGCGATCCGGTTGTCGCGTCCCACACCGAATGGCTTTTCCTTTGCAAAAAATGCGGCAAAATTTATCCTAAGGAAGCCCAATCTTTTCTTGATAAAAAAACGGAAAAATGTATCGACTGCCAACGCCGCGAACAGATGAAAAATTTGCGCGCGCCGCTGATCTTGGAACTTGCCCGCATAAACCGCACGCTGTCATCGAAACCATCGCGCAACAAGCGGAAAAAACCACGCCTTAAAAACATCTGCCCCTATCCCAAAGGCGGGTATAATATCCAGATCAGGCATAAGCACGAAATCCATAGCACCTATTCGAAAACACTGGGCGGCGCCGTTGCCATAGTGGACGATATCAAAAACAACAAGTTTCGGTTGCGCGAAAAGCAAGCCGCGCTTTTGCATAGCATAAAGTCCGACACCTCGCGTAATTAAGTCGCTCTCCCCCCCCTGTCATTACCCGACTCGACCGGGTAATCCAGTGAAGTATATAGAAGCCTTCAGCGAGCTTGCGAGCTGCGCGCATGACCGCCGCGCCCCCACGCCCCCTGTCCTTCGAAACTTTAGCGAAGAATGGAGATTGGCGGGTGGGGAAGGGGGAAGCTGCGCCCGAGCCCTTCAAATTTCATCACGCTATCATGATATCACGCTATCATGTTATCACGCTAGCGTATTAGCATATTAATATGGTAAAACGCAATATTCACAAAGAAAATCCCCTGCCGAAACAGGGGACGCTATAGAAAGGAAAATAAAACCTAGTTCGCGGGCTCTATTGCGCGTGCGCGCTCCAAGAGACCGCTTCCTCCCTGCCGGCGTTGGTGGCTTCGCTCTTTACTAAGCCACGAATTTATTCGATTTGGAAAACCCGTTCGGCGGCATGTGCCCAACGTCCGCACGCTTGCCAAGCCACATGGAAATATCCTGCACGACGTAATTCTTAGCGCCGTTTGCGAACGAAATTCCCTCGCGCTTTGCGAATGCTACGGCGTCGGAATAGTGGACTCCGCGCTCTTTGTATTTCTGCAAAATCACGCCTTTGCCGCGCGTCATTTTCGGAATCTCGGACAAAGGATAGGCAAGCAGGCGGCGGTTCGTTCCGATGATGGCAAGCATGTTCGCGCCCTGGGGCACCACGACCGCGTCGGCGAATTTATCCCCGTCCGCAAGGTTCATTATTTGCTTTCCAAGCTTTGTGGTGGCGACCAAGTCGGACGCGGCCACGACGAAACCATAGCCGGCGTTCGACACGACAAGCACGTCCTCGTCCCCGGCGACAAGCACGCGAACCAGGTCGGACGAAGCGTCGATATTGACAAGGATTCGTATCACGTCGCCATGCCCGCGGCCTGTGGGTAATTTGTGCGCGTCGATTGCGAACGATTGCCCCTTGTCGGTCATGAATATTATCTTGTCGTTTGTGAACGCATGGAAGGCGTAAGCAAGCGAGTCGCCCTCCTTGAACGCGAACGGCCCGGCCACGTCGACGTGTGTTTTCAAAGCTTTGATCCAGCCCATCTGCGAGATTACGACTGTGATCGGTTCGCGCGGCACAAGGGCTTCTGAGGGCACGCTGGCCATCTCGGCAAACGATTCGTCCATCTCTGTGCGTCGCTCGCTAAGCGCTTTGTCCTTGGCGAAAAGCGAACGCATCGAGGACACTTCGTCGCCGACCTGTTTCAACTTCGCTCGGTCGGATTTCAACAAATTTTGCAACCGCGACCGTTCTTTGGAAAGCTTCGCCTCCTCGGCCCTTATTTCCATCTCCTCGAGTTTTCGCAACTGACGCAAACGCATATTAAGAATGGATTCCGCCTGGATTTCGGTCAAACCGAATTTCGCCATCAAGATGGGCTTCGGCTCGTCGTTGTCGCGGATAATTTTGATTACCTTGTCTATGTTCAGATATGCGATAAGCAAACCGCCAAGGATTTCCAAACGCCGCTCGATATTGCCAAGCGCGAACGAAGCGCGACGCCGCACAACCTCGACCTGATGCGCGATGTATTCGGCGATGACTTCGCGCAAGTTCATGACCCGCGGCACGCCCTTCGAGTCAAGCACGTTCATGTTAAGCGCGAAACGTGTTGCAAGCTCGGTATTGGCATAAAGCTGCGCCATCACCGCGTCCGCCTCGACTGTGCGGTTCTTGGGCTCGATCACAACGCGAATATCCTCGGCCGATTCGTCCCGGACGTCGCCGACAAGGGGCAACTTCCCCTCGCCCATAAGCTCGGCGATTCGCTCGATAAGGCGGGATTTTTGAACCTGATATGGAATTTCTGTGATAATGATTTGATAGTTGGAATAGGCCAAATCCTCGCGCTCCCAACGCGCAAACACAGTGAACGAGCCGCGGCCAGAAGCATAGATCTCCTCGATCTCCTCGCGCGTATTTGCGATAATTCCGCCTGTGGGAAAGTCGGGAGCGCGCACATGGTTCACAAGCTCGGAAACAGTGATAGCAGGATTTGCAATCTGCGCCGCCGTCGCGTCCAACACTTCTAATATATTATGAGGCGGAATGTTGGTCGCCATTCCGACGGCAATACCGTTCGTGCCGTTCGCAAGCAGGTTCGGGAAAGCTCCGGGCATGACCACAGGCTCCGAATCCTCGCCGGAATAGTTGGCGATAAAATCGACCGCGTCGTCGTCAAGACCAGCAAGGATCCCCATGGCCGCCGGCGTCATCTTGGCCTCGGTGTATCGCATCGCGGCGGCGGAATCCCCGTCTATGTTTCCAAAGTTCCCCTGCCCCTCGACAAGCGGATAGCGAACCGAAAAGCTCTGCGCCAAACGCACCATAGCGTCATAGATGGACGCATCGCCGTGCGGGTGGTATTTACCCATGACGTCGCCCACGACTCGGGCTGATTTTTTGAAGCCCTTAGCCGGATCCAAATGCAACTGCCGCATGGTATATAAAATACGACGGTGCACAGGCTTCAACCCGTCGCGCACATCGGGCAGCGCCCGCGCGGTTATGGTCGACATGGCATACGAAAGATAGCGTTCGGATATAGCGTCTTTAAGCTGCAGTGGTTTGATGTTTTCCGCCACGGTAATTCTCCTTGTAATCCCGAAGGGAGAGAATATAATTAAATCGGGTGAAAGTAAAGCTAAAATGAAGTGGGAAGATTCCGGCATAGTATTGGGCGTGAAAAAATTCGGCGAGACCGACGCGACGGTTGGTGTTTTGACAGCCTCGCACGGACTTATTACTTCGCTTGTCAAAGGAGGTCAAAGTAGGAAAAAACTCGCAACCCTACAAACCGGGAACCAGGTCGCGGTTCGTTTCACCGCCCGCACCGAGGGCCAGATGGGCTTCTTCGATTTGGAACTTAAAAAACAGGTCGCGACCGAGATTCTGACCGACATAAAAAAATCGACCGCGCTTGCCTGCGCGCTTGCGGTCTTGACGGACGCGCTCCCGGAATCCGAACCCCATTGGAAACTATATGAAAACACCAATATATTGCTTTTGAATCCCACGCTCGAAAATTATATTATATGGGAGCGGGAATTGTTGGACGAGCTTGGATTCAAGATGGATTTGACCAAATGCAATGCCACAGGTTGCACGGAAAATCTGGCTTATATCTCGCCGAAAACAGGACACGCGGTATGCGCGGCCGCCGGCGAGATTTACAAAGACCGGCTTTTCAAAATCCCCGCGATCTGGAGTGAAACGCCGCCCGCGAATCCGACCGACGAAGACCTGAACGACGCCCTAAAAATCCTCGAATTTTTCCTGCGCGAACGGGTGTATTCGAATCACAAGAAGGATATGCCGTTTATCCGCCGCACACTCGTATAATCCCCCGTCATACCGGCCTTCGAGCCGGTATCCAGTAAGTATGGATTCCGGGTCAAGCCCGGAATGACGAATTCTTACCCCGTATAGATTTGAAAAATTCCTTCAACATCTCAGAAGATTCCTCCGCGCAAATTCCCCCCACAACCTTCGGCTTGAAAAAATGACGCGCGTGTTCCAACACGAACAGCCCGCCGTTCTTGTCTTCTTTGGCGCCATAAACTATGCGCCCTACTTTCGCCCACGAAATCGCGGCAGTGCACATGGGACAAGGCTCGAGCGTAATGTAAATCGTCGAACCCATAAGGTATTTTTCACCCACCTTTTTCATCGCGCGCCCCATCGCCACCATCTCGGCATGAAGCGTTGAATTTGCCCGCTTTTCGACCTGATTATGAGCCCGAGCCAAAACCTCGCCAGAGGCCGAAACGATCACACACCCGACCGGAATTTCACCCGCCGCCGCCGCCTTCGCCGCCTCGCGCAAAGCCATTTTCATATATTTCTCATCGTTCATTCCATTACTTATAGGGAAAAACACACAACTTGTCAAATCAAGGTGATTACGAAGGTTTGGAAAGTAAAATAAAAGGCAAGCGTACTTAGCGCTACGAGCGTTTTATTTTGCTTGAAAACCGAGTAGGCGCCCGATTTCACAAGTTGCACTTTATTTCCTTGAATTCAATCACTATATTATAGTAGGATAAAAAGAAAAAAACAAGGAAGAGAATAATGTTATCAAAGGTTATCAAGACCATGCTCGGCACGGCCAATTCCCGTAATATCAAAAGGTATCGCAAAACCGTCGCCAAAATCTCCGCGCTCGAGGCGGCCACCAAGAAACTCACCGACGACGAAATGCGCGCCAAAACCGAGGAATTCAAGAAACGCATACAGTCCGCCGAGAATACGAAATCGGCGCTCCGCGACCTTATCCCCGAAGCGTTCGCCCTTGTGCGCGAGGCGGCCGTCCGCACGCTTGGTCAACGCCACTACGATGTCCAGCTTATCGGCGGCATGATATTGCACGACGGCAAGATCGCGGAAATGAAAACCGGCGAGGGCAAGACGCTTGTCGCCACGCTACCGGTCTATCTTAACGCGCTTGCCGGCAAGGGCGTGCATATCGTGACCGTGAACGACTACCTTGCCAAACGCGATTCCGAATGGATAGGCCAGATCTATCGCTTCTTGGGCTTGACCGTCGGCTGTATCGAAACAGGACAAGACGATGACGAGCGCCGCGATCAATACGCCTGCGACATTACTTACGGCACCAACCACGAATTCGGGTTCGATTACCTAAGGGACAACATGAAGTTCCACGCCGAAAGCCTTGTGCAACGGAAATTCTTCTATGCGATCGTTGACGAGGTCGACTCGATCATGATTGACGAGGCAAGGACGCCGCTTATTATCTCTGGGCAGGCCAGCAACTCCTCGGACCTTTACCACGCCGTCGACGCCGTCGTCAAAAAGCTCGAACCGAAACACTACAAGGTCAATGAAAAAGATCGCCAATCCACGCTTACCGAAGAGGGCATGGAGCGCGTCGAGACTCTGCTTTTCGAGGCCGAAATCACCAAGGTCAAAAACCTATACGACATCTCCAACGCCCAGCTTGTCCACCATGTCGACAAGGCGCTGACCGCCAACACGCTTTATAAATCGGACGTAGACTATCTTGTCAAAGCGGGCGAGATATTCATCATCGACGAATTCAACGGCCGCATAATGGAGGGCCGTCGCTACTCGGACGGATTACATCAAGCCATCGAAGCCAAAGAGGGCGTGGACATCAAAAAGGAATCGCGCACCCTCGCCTCGATCACCTACCAAAACTACTTCCGCCTTTATCCGAAACTTGCCGGCATGACCGGCACGGCTATCACCGAGGCCCAAGAGTTCGAGGAGATCTACAAGCTCAAATGCGTCGAGGTCCCGACCAACCTTCCCGTCGCCCGCCTTGATTACGAGGACGAGGTGTATCTTGACGAGGACTCCAAATTCGCGGCCATCGTGGCGCAAGTAAAATCTCTCCACGCCAAGAAACAGCCGATACTCATCGGCACCACCTCGATCGAAAAATCCGAACGCCTCGATTCGACCTTGAAAAAAGAAGGCATCCACGCCAAGGTCCTCAACGCCAAACACCACGAGCAGGAGGCATACATCGTCGCCGACGCGGGCGCCCCCGGATCCATCACGATCGCCACCAACATGGCCGGCCGCGGCACGGATATCCAGCTCGGCGGCTCGTTCGACATGCGCGTGAAACGTGAAACCGTGGGCATCGAGGACGCGGAACTCCTCAAATCCAAAATCGACGAGATCAAGGCCGATATCAACGACAAACGTCGCGAAGCGCTGATGGCCGGCGGCCTCTTCGTCATCGGCACCGAACGCCACGAATCGCGCCGAATTGATAATCAGCTTCGTGGCCGTAGCGGACGCCAGGGCGACGTGGGCGCATCGCGCTTCTACCTTTCTATGGACGACGACCTTATGCGTATCTTCGGCGGGCCCAAGATGAAGATGATGCTTGCCAAGTTCGGCCTCAAGCCCGGCGAGGCCATCACGCACAAATGGGTTTCCCGCGCGCTCGAGAAGGCCCAGATGAAAATCGAAGCCCGCAACTTCTCGATTCGCAAAAACCTCCTGAAATACGACGACGTCATGAGCGATCAAAGGAAGATCGTCTACAAGCAGCGCCGCGAAATCATGGAGGCGAAATCGGTTGCCGCCATCATCGGCGACATGCGCACCGACGCCGTGGGCCAAATCCTCGAGGCGAACATCCCGCCCCGATCCGACGCCGGCGACTGGAATGTCGATCACATCTCGGCGGCATTCAAGACAACTATGGCCATAGACGTGCCGCTTGGCGATTGGATCCGGGAAAATCCCGGCCTTGACGAACAAACGGTTTTCGAGCGCATACTCCTTATCGCCGACGACCATGCTGCCGCGCGTCGCGAAAAATACGGCGCGGAGATCTATGACCAGATCGAAAAATCCATACTGCTCCAGACGCTTGATTTTATATGGAAGGAAAACCTGACCCAGCTTGATTACCTAAAGAAGGGCATAAGCCTGCGTGCATACGGCCAGAAGGATCCCTTGAACGAATACAAGAAGGAATCGTTCGCGATATTCGAATCCAACATGCGCCGCGTGAAATTCGAAACTACTCAGTCGCTTATGGTCTATGAATTCTCGACCGAGTCCGCGAAGCAGCTTGCCGATTTCGAAGAGGAATCCGACGCCCATCCCGCCGGCAGCGAAAACGTTATCGATGAAATAGCCGCAACCGGACAAGCAGCGGCGTCAACCATGGCCTCCCTCACCCCCGCCGACTTCGCCAACATCAGCCGCAACTCCCCCTGCCCATGCGGAAGCGGCCGCAAGTTCAAACACTGCCACGGCAAGATGGCATAGGTGCGCGCATGGTGGACACGACGCCCCGCTTCGTTCACCTTCGAAACCATACGGCCTATTCCCTGGCCGAGGGGGCGCTTCGCATCCCGAACCTTGCCGCCAAATGCGTCGAGCTTGAAATGCCGGCGGTTGCGATCACGGATACGAACAACATGTTCGGCGTGCCCGAATTCTGCCAGTATGTATACGCCGCCGGGGTTCAGCCGATAGTCGGCATCCAGCTTGACGTGAACTTCGGCGATACCCTGCCGCTATCACAACTGGTGCTTCTGGTAAAAAACGAAACGGGCTATAAAAATCTCCTGAAGATCTCATCGCTTGCCAATACGGGCAAGATTCCCGGCACGCCCCTGAACGCTCCGTTCGATTACATCGCCGAAAACGCGGACGGCCTAATCGCTCTTTCGGGCGGCATCAAGGGGGCGATAGGAATCCTGGCCGCCGAGGAAAAATTCGAGGCCGCCGAGAAAATCGCGCTTAAAATCAATACCGCCTTCGCAAACAATTTTTATATCGAGCTCCAGCGCCACAACCTTCACGCCGAAAACAAGACCGAGCCGTTTTTCATCGAGCTTGCATACAAACATAACATACCGCTTGTCGCCACGAACGAATGCTTTTTCGACACGCGCGATATGCACACGGCGCACGACATTCTTCTTTGTATAATAGCCGGCAAACACTTCAACGACCCCGATAGGCGCAGCGAAACCGCCGAGCATTACTTCAAAACTCCGACCCAGATGGCCGAGCTTTTCGCCGACCTTCCCGAAGCCGTCGCGAACACGCTCCAGATCGCGCGCCGCTGCTCGTTCAAAATCAAGAAGTCGAAACCGCTTATGCCGCACGTCAGCCGGGACATGGACGAGAACGATTTGATCATGCTAAATTCCCGCGCCGGATTACAGCAGCGATTCGCCGAGGAAAACATAACCGACGAAACTACGCGCAAGGAATACCTAGACCGCATGAGCTACGAGCTTGGCGTCATTACACAGATGGGCTTTTCGGGCTACTTTTTAATAGTCGCGGACTTTATCGGCTGGGCGAAGAAGAACGATATTCCCGTGGGTCCGGGCCGCGGTTCCGGCGCAGGATCGATCGTCGCCTGGGCGCTTGGGATCACCAACCTTGATCCGATTCGCTTCGGCCTTCTCTTCGAGCGGTTCCTAAACCCCGAGCGAGTGTCCATGCCCGACTTCGATATCGATTTTTGCCAAGACCGCCGCGACGAGGTGATCCGCTATGTCCAGCAAAAATACGGCACCGACGCGGTGGGTCAAATCATCACGTTCGGAAAGCTTCAGCCCAAGGCGGTGATAAAGGACGTGGGCCGCGTGCTCCACATGCCCTATGGCAAATGCGACGACCTTGCGAAACTGATTCCGTTCAAGCTTAATAATTTTCAAGGCGAGGACATTCCGAACACGATTCCGAATCTTTTGAAATACGAACGCGATTTCAAGGAGCTTGTCGAATCCGACGACCAATACCGCGCGCTTATCAACATAGCGATTCCGCTCGAGGGCCTGTATCGCCACGCCGGCCTGCATGCCGCAGGAGTGGTTATCGGCGATCGGCCGCTGACCGAATTGACACCGCTTTACAAAGACGAGAAGTCGGACATTCCCGCATCCGCGTATAATATGAAATACATCGAGGACACGGGCCTTGTGAAATACGACTTCCTTGGCTTGAAAACTCTTTCGATCATCAAGAAGGCTGTAAACTTCGCCCATAAAAACCACGGTGTGAAAATAGATATCGAACGTATCCCCGTTGATGACGAGGCGACGTTCAAGATGATTCGCGCCTGCGACACCCCCGCTGTGTTCCAGCTTGAATCCGGCGGCATGGTCGGCACGATCCGCGATATGCAGCCGACACGGCTCGAGGACCTGTTCGCGCTTGTCGCTCTTTATCGCCCGGGGCCGATGGACAACATTCCGCTTTATTGCCGCCACAAACGCGGCGAGGCGATCGACTATCTTCACCCGATGATGGAACCGATATTGCGCGAAACCTATGGCATCATGGTCTATCAGGAGCAGGTGATGGAAATGGGTCGCCAACTTGCGGGCTATTCGCTTGGCTCAGCCGACCTTTTGCGCCGCGCCATGGGTAAAAAAATCAAAGAGGAAATGGACAAGCAGCGCGCGGTCTTCGTTAAGGGCTGCAGCGAAACCTCGAAAATAGACGATCGCACGTCGAACGCGATTTTCGACTTGATGGTGAAATTCGCGAACTATGGATTCAACAAGGCGCACGCGGCGTGCTATGGCTGGATTTCATATCAGACGGCGTATCTCAAGGCGCATTACCGCGCCGAGTTCATGGCGGCAAGCATGACCTACGACATGGGCGATACGGACAAGATTTCCATGTTCGTGGATAATTGCCGCAAGAACGGCCTGACGGTTCTTCCGCCCGATATAAACAAATCGTTTTCCGAATTCTCGGTCGAAAACGGCGCGGTGCGATTCGCCCTTGCCGGTTGCAAAAGCGTGGGCATAGGAGTTGTCAACGGCATAGTTGCCGAGCGGGACGCGAACGGCCCCTTCGCTTCGATCGCCGATTTCATAGGCCGCGTCGACCGCACACTTGTCAACCGCAAGATGTTGGAAAGTTTATCGTCCGCCGGCGCGTTCGACAGCCTCGAGCCCAACCGCGCTAAGATGATAGCGAACGTTGATTATATTCTTGCCCAAATGGGCGCGATAGCAAGGGACAAAGAGGCGAACCAGATCTCGCTTTTCGCGACCGACGAAATCGAATCCCGCGATGATATCAAGCTTGCCGACGCGGTGCCGTTCACGCCGAAGGAATTGCTCGAGCGCGAAGTCGAGGTCGTTGGATTCTATCTCTCCGCTCACCCGATGGACGCATACGAGCATATATTGAAAATGATGCGCGCCACGCCGATCGCCGACATGAAGGATATAAAATCCGACGGCAAGATTACCGTCGTGGGTCAACTCGACAAGGTGATCCCCAAAACTTCCAAGATGGGCAAGAAGTATTACAACCTCAACCTCTCCGACAAATCCGGCTCGACCTCGCTCTTTTTATCCGAACGCACATACGGCATGATCGACAAGGAATCTTTGACACCCGGCGGCGTGGTTGCGGTCTTCTGCGACGCGAAAAACGGCGATAGGGGCATGAGCTTTTTCACCGCCAGCGTCGAGCCCGTTCGCGTCGACAAACCCCTTGCCGGCGAGATAAATATCGTCGTCGCGAACAAGGATTCGATCGGCGCGATAAGCAAAGTCATCGCCTCGCTCCCCTCCGGTTCGACCGCGGTAAATTTAATCGTGCAACAGGGGGGCAAAGAGGCCGTGGTGGCACTGCCCCTAAAATACGCGTTGACCACCGCTACTCTCTCTCTGTTCTCCCAAATAAACGGAATCGAGGTAAGGATATGACCGACAGCAAAAAGATCTTATCGCGCCAGATTGATGGATCGTTAATCGAAATCGAACTCGACAAGCTTGAAAAAAAACTCGACGCCATAATCGGCATAGCGATTCGCGACGGCAAGATTCTGATCCTTCCTATGTTCGGCGGCTATGATTTTCCTGGCGGCGGAATGAAGGTCGGCGAGGATCATCTCGACGCGCTGATACGCGAATTCAAAGAGGAAACGGGATACGATGTCAAACCCGGCGAAATCATGGGCGCCTACACCACATCTTTCACAAGCCATAAGAACAGCAAACATTTTCACCAGGTATCGCTTGTATACTCGGTCGAGATTCTTGGCGGCTCGCGCGATTGCGCCACTCCGACCGAGGACGAAAAAAAGTATTGCAGCCGCGCCGAATGGGTGAATTTTGAAACGCTGAAAACGCTCGATTTCAAACGGTATGTCAAAGATTGGGAGCAGGCCGAGCTCTGGGATAAAATCTCCGCCCTAATCAACATATCTAAAACGAGCTTGTCAAGCCTCGTCAGTTCGCGATGATGGCTAGGAAGCAAGGGAGGACAAACCGCAATGGACTTCTTGCCTCCATGAGGATTTGGACTGCCCGCAGATGACGACGCCAGCGCACGAAATCACGAGGCGTTAAACAATCACAGCCAAATTATCCGGCGTCCCCTTCGAAGCCTTGATTGCAACAGTTATTATCACAAGCAATTTGTAATCGTCCGGGTGCGTCCCGTCCTTGTAATCCGAGGACAGAAGGTGTGTGGTGTTGATCGACAACCCCTTGACCATGTGGTCGTCGTCAAGAAGCGTATACATCATCTTGCCTTTGTTATCGTCGCAAACCTCGTGCGACGACTGCGGCCTCTTGAGCGCGTCCATCAATGTCTTCAGCCGATTGTCTATATCCGCGCGCGGCGTTTCCAAAAGTTCCGGATGCAGGATTTGTATGTCAAGCTCCGCAAGCAAATTCAATTCCGGCGTAATGATGGGAAAGTATTTGACCCCGCCGATACAGCGCACGCCGCGCTCGTTCTTCATAAGCTTTTCTTTGATGATTGAATAAGGGGTGATTTCAGTTAGGCGTTTTAGTTGTGGCGATAATACTTTTCGGATTTCATTGATATGCTTCGAGCGTTTCTTGGGATTGATTTTCAGCTCTCCGGAATAAATGAGTTTGAACTTCATACTACCTCTCTTCCGAATGGAATTATAGCATAAAATCTGCTCGGACGCAAAGCAAAAAAATCCCCGACGAACCGGGGATATCTTATTTTACTTACGCACGCCTTTGGTAGCTTCGGCAAGCGCCCTTTGCTGCGCGGCTATGCGACGTGCATACGCCCGTTCGCCTCCATAGGCCTTTCTGTAATCCCGATCGGGACCGCGTTCCGACACATAAAGCCTCTTTCCCTTGGAATTGACTATATAGTCTAAATATATCGTCGCCCTGCCCCAGCATATTGAGGTGCCGCAATCCGTTTCCCTCTCTTCGAAATCCTGATACACTTTGCTTTTTATCTTTTCATATTCGCGCATGATAGGGTCTATGAATTCTTGATAGCATTCTTCATACTCTTTGTGATCTCCGAACTTGCGCCCGCCGTTGCCCCCAAGATATTCACCGCTATATTCGCAGTATACACTTTCAAGCTTAAGGCAGGGATCGCCATCGTCCATGGATATATAAGCCCGTGCCGCGGCGATATCGCTGACCTCTTCGAAAGTAAGCCCCCATTCGTCAAGCTCTTTTTGGGTGATTCGCTTTGCTTTGCTCTCCGCACACCCGACGCTGGCGATTGCCATAGCGGCGACAATGACCATAAGAAGAGCTTTTTTCACAACACCGTTTTTCATTTTTAATACCCTTTTTCTAGAATTTGCGAATCGCTTTATTGCGAATCTATAGACAAACTTACCCCCCCCCGGAAGTGTTTTGTCAAGCATTATTTTAGGAAAATGTTTTACTGCGAGTGTGCACACACGAGTTCGCCGCGGCCTTTGGCCTAGCTTACCCGCCCACAAATGGAGATTTAGGTTTATTACGTTATATTAAATCTTAAAACGGAATCTCGTCGTCAAGCGCCGCCGCCCCCGTCGAGCCTGCGTCCGAATTATCCCAGCCCGAAGACTTCGCAGCGGGCTTTTCGTCCGAACCACCGCGCGATTCGCCGCCATACGATCCAGAACCGGAATTCGCCGGCCTGTCGAGAAGAATCATATAGCCGTTATAACCCGAAAGAATAATTTCGGTGGTATAGCGGTCCTTGCCGTCGTCGCCCTGCCACTTGCGGGTGCGAAGCGTTCCCTCGACGTATGCCTTCGAGCCTTTGCGAAGGTGCTTTTCCGCGACCTCGGCCAAGCCGGGCGAGAAGATTACGACACGGTGCCACTCGGTGCGCGTCTGCTGCTCGCCGGATTTGTCTTTCCAATTTTCCGAAGTCGCGATGTTGAATGTGACAATCTTGTCGCCGTTCTGCGAATGCCTCACTTCGGGATCGTTTCCAAGGTTTCCGACAAGTATAACTTTGTTCATTGAGCCAGCCATTTTATCTCCTTTTTTAGCGTTCGATTCGATACTAGAATTGTTCGCCCCAATAAGCAAGATATTTTTTATAGCCCGGGCACGGCCCTTCGTGTCCCGTGGCCTACCACCTCTGGCGCCGCGCGACATAATCGGCGACATCCCTCAAACTCGTTTTTTTCCCCGCATTATGCCTGACATCTCCATTGGTTTCATAAAAGACGTCGTTCGCAAAATCCCTGTCCTTGCGTCCAAGGGAATTCTTGTCGAGGTTTATTTCAAGCGGCACGCCGCGCCGGCCGGCGATTTCGAAAAGTTCGCGCACGCTTGCCGCATGCTTTATGTTGGAATCCACGAATTGCAGGGCCCATTCTGCCTTTGTCAGCAGATAGATTAGTATTATATTGAAATCGAGCCGTCCTATTTCATTCTCGGATATGTCCAGATGCCGAAGCGACATGTTGTCCTTCAACGCGCTCCCGAACGCCTCGACGCCCTCGTTTCCAATATGGTTTCCGGTGATGTTTATAAACTCGAGGTTGGTGTTGTTCCTAAGGCATTCGGCCAAGGTTTCCGCCCCGGCAAGCCTAAGGAAGTTGCGACGCAGGTCCAGGTTTTTAATACGCGGGTTGCCCTTCAATACGCTGGCCAGCAATGTCATTCCGTCGGCGCGTATGAAGTTGTCCTTGAAATCAAGGGTGTCTATGGCGCGCTCGGGAATGAACTTCCAAAGATTCGCAAAAATCGCAAGCCCGGAAAGCGAGCCTATGTTCAAATGCTCTATTCTCTCGTCCTTCAAAAGCTGGCGCAGGCTGGCGTCGTCGTTTTTATATCCCTCCAATCCCCGGAACTTGACCCCGTCGGGATTTTCCCGCATTTTCGCGACGACATTGCCGTCCACCTGTTTAAGGAATACGTGGGACCCGTCGGGCATGTCGATAACGGGTATCAGGGAATAGAATCTGTAATCGAGCTCGAAGGCCTTCGACTTCATGAATTCATAAATCGCCGCATGGTATTTCGGATGGATTATTTTCGTATCCCCGTGCCCGCTGATTTGGCCGATACGGTTGGATTTAACGTCGATTTCGATGGTTATACAGGGAATGTTTTTGGAATTGCGAAGCGAAAACACCCTTATTTCCCCGACCTGTAATTTCTTTCTATACTTTTCCCGCCCGCCGCTGTGGTGCATAAGTATCCCGTCGTATTTAAGCTGCCCGGGTTTGGTCAGTTCCACGAATGTATAGAAATCTTCCGCCTGCTTCTTGCTCCCCTCGTTCCTAAGGAAAGAATAGATATGCATAGTGTTTTCAACGCTTGCGTCCGGTTCCATGGCCATCAACTCCTGTTTTGTTTTTTCGTTTATATGACTACTCTGGCCGCAAATCATCGCAAGCAGCGCCGCCACGAAAACTATTCTTTTAAGTATCTTGTTATTCAATTAAAACCCCTAGGTTTTTGCCCCTATGAACTACTTGCCGATTTTCATTATAGACATAATATGAATTATTGTCAATAACAACTTTCATAAAAAAAGGAGCCCCGAAAGGCTCCCCATAACAACAAAGAAGCTTTTAGATTTTGTTTTCCACGAATTCCTCGTGCTTGCGGGTCTTAGGATCATACTTGCGGAACTTGAGCTTTTCCTGGGTATTTTGGGATTTTGTATTCCTATAGGTCGTATAGAACGTGCCGGTTTCCGGATTGCGGAGTTTGATAAGGATCTTCGAGCCTTTGGATTTTTTCGACATTATTTAACTCCTTTTTTGGCCTTTGCGCCTTCGATGCGTTTCTTAAGGGCCTTAAGCTCGGGTGTAAGTTTCGAGGGTTTAAGCCCAAGCACATAAGCGTCGATACCGCCGTTTTTCTCGATGGTTTTTGCCCCGCGCGAGGAAACCTTAAGCTTCACGAACGCTCCCAAAATCTCGGAAAAGAAGGAAAGTTCATGAAGGTTCGGGCGGAAAATCCGCTGCGTTTTGTTTTCTGCGTGGGAGACGTTATGGCCATACATAGGCGCTTTTCCCGAAACTGCACAAATTCTTGACATGGTAATAAACCTTTACAAATTCATTAAAGTGCCGACATTCTATAGGCTGGGCGACCAAATGTCAAGCCTATTTTACACTCGTCCGCATCGCTTCCTCGACGGCAAGAGCGCTGTCCATGGGGACGTATACATGCGGCCTGTTTTTCAATTCCCTTTTTGCACGGCTTTAAGATAGGATGCGCCGGCATGTTCGGTATAAAGTTCGCCCATGGCCCTCATTTCCGCGATACGCGCCCTTATGCGCTTCCTTGCATTATAACGCTCGGCCAAATAAAGCACAGAGGTGTAGTTATCGGCATATCCCCCAAGTTCATTGTCGATTGTTTCCACCTCTTCGGCAAATATTTTCGGGTTGTCGCGCAAAAGGACGATCTGCTCCGCGATGCGAAAAACCTCGGATATATCGGTATCCTTCCTGCCAAAGCATTCATGGGTCCTAACTTCGCCGACGGGAGCTCCATGAAATTCCACGATTCCGTGTTCGCAAAATCCGTTCTTGCGCATGATGCACTTATCGCCTCCGCATTTTTCGCAATCACAGCTGAACGCGAATTTCTTATCGCTAAGAAGCGCCGAGATTATTCGGGCCCTGCCGTCGCGACCGACCTCGTATTCGATGACGTCGCCGTGTTTAAGGGTCGCGAACCTGTCCCCCGAGGAATTGAGGTTTTCAAGTTTAAGGCTGCCCGATAAATCAAGCATATCTCCGTTCGAGGTGATGTATATCGGATGGAACTCGTGCTTCATTATTACGCGTGCGGTTTTTCTTTGGCTACCCCTAAGGACACTGTCGATCCGCGCGATAAACGAGGGCTTGAAGTTGTATTTGGCTTTATCGTCCCCGAACAAGCTAAGGGCAAGGCCGATTTCGATGGGCTTTATGTCTATGCCGCTAAGATCGAAGAAACCCTCGGGGATCTTGTTTTTCACCCTTTTCATTTCCGCTTCCCTTTTCTCTGTCGGATAATAAGGTCGAACTTGTCGTCGTCGACCGGAAGCCCGCGCGAACACTCGGGTCCGCAACCTTTGAACGTAAGGTTTATGCGTTTCCCGTTTTTCATTTTGAAAACAAGCGAATCTTGGACATAGTCGTCTGAATATTGCGTTGCATAGATGTATACGGAATCGTAATCTTCTTGCGCAAGCTGTGGACACCCGCCAAGCCATAAGTCGGACACGCTAAGACATACGTCGGATCCCGGGGCATAGGCAAGCTCGGGCGCGTTTTTTCCCGATTGGAAGTTTTCGCCCTTTGACACGCGGCCCGCTGCACCCGCGCAAGTTAGTATCGAGCACAAAATAAAACAGAATAAGGCTTTTTTCATTTTTTACCTTTTTGATTAAATTTATCGGATTTTAAGACGTATAGGAATATTTGTCAACTAGGATTCTCAAGCATTATTTCCCACAAGCAAATCTCCCTGGCGGAGAGCTCGAGGCAACGAGAGCGCAGGCTCCGCCTGGGGGATTTTAAGCTACGCCTTTAGGCGCGCGCGATTCATAAGCTTCTGAATACGTTATTTGAAATCCTTAAGATCCGGCCGACGTTCCGCGGTCAATTCCTCTGACTTCTCCCGCCGCCATTTTTCTATATTCTTATGATGACCGCTAGTCAAAACTTCCGGCACGCGAAGCCCGCGCCACTCCTCGGGCCGGGTGTATTGGGGATATTCAAGCCCACCGTCAAGTGAGGCGGAAAAGCTTTCGTCGTCAAGCGATTCTTTGGCGCCCAAAACCCCGTCGACCAATCGCGACACGGCATCAAGCATAGGCAGAATCGCGACCTCGCCGCCGGAAACCACAAAATCGCCAAGCGATATTTCGCGAGCGCCATAATACTCCAAAACCCGCTCGTCGATCCCTTCGTAATGACCGCAGATAAAAGTAGCTTCGCCAAGTCGCGCCCATTCCTCGGCCATCTTTTGCGAGAATTTTTCTCCGCGCGGCGAAAGATAAAATATCGGCGCCGCACCGCCGACCGAATCAATCGCTCGGCCAAGCACATCCGCGCGCATGACCTGACCGGCACCGCCACCATAAGGCGCATCGTCGACCGCCTTGTAATTTCCTTCGGCAAAATCGCGTATGTTGATCAAATTAAGCGCGAGCTTCCCCTCGCCGATCGCACGCCCGGTGATCGAGTGCTTGAGCGCCTCGAACATTTCGGGGAAAAGGGTTAGAATGTTTGCTTTGAAAGTCATGATTGCTATTCCAGCTCGAAGAGCTGCGCGCACCACGCCGCCGCACGCAGGGGTGCGCGCCTTACGGCATCGCCGCCCTGCCGGCTTAGGTGGCTTCGCTCTGATATAATATTAAACAAGATAGTCCTCGTCAATTTCAACAAATTTCGCGTCGGAATCAATCCCCTTCACCTGCGCCACGAGGATACATTTGCGCCGCCCATCGCGTTCGATTTCAAGCACGTCGCCCCCGCCGTAATTAAATCGGTCGACGACAACCCCTCCGCCGGACACGGCAAATCCGATCACTTCGTCAAGCAAAACTTCGCCATCGCCCACCAAATTCGAACGCGCGGTGAAAAGCTCCGCGCCGCGCAACGCCTCGGCCGCATTCCGATCGGCCACGCCCTCTAAAAAAATTACCCCGTTATGAGGATTGAACGAAAGCACCTTCGCCGCCCGCCCGTCGGAAAACGTCAACGGCAAACCGACAAAATCTTCGACATAAGATTGAATTTTAAGCCCGCCTTTAAGCGCGTGGCACCCGACGATCTTAAGGACCGGAATCATCTTCCCCTGCGAAGTTTTTTCGCCCTTGCGGCTTTGGCGGCATTGCCGGCGACAAGATCGTGCGCGTCGATTCGCCTCTCTATCTCGGCTATGAATTTAAGCACGTCGTCGGTCGATGGAACCTGGGCGCCCTCGGCGATTTTGAAGACGATTTTTCGGCCGTCAAGCGATCCGCGCAAATGCACGTTGTGATTTTTTTGCGAATGAACTTCTCCGGGTTTGAAATGCGCGAACGTGTTCTTGTCAAGGCGGCGCATCTTCAACTTTTCGCGATAGTCTTTGGCCGTTCCGGCAAGGAAATCTGTTGCATTCGGGGCGGGATCATAACCATCTTGGCGCAATCCGTTTGGAAATTGTCCCGGCCTTCCGGCATAAAGATACGAAGGCTTGCCCGATATATATACATGGACATCGTGTATCTTTTCGCCGACGGTGTTTTCTTGATGATATTCAAGCATAAATTCGTGCGGCTCTCCGGTCTTGAACTCGGCAACCACGGCCTTGACCCCGGGCGCTATTTCATAAATTTCAACCGGATTGCCGGTTTGATAACGAAGCATGTCGGACGCCTTCTCGAAAATCTTAAGCGCAATTACGGCCTCTCGCGCATGGTTTTCTTGTCTTTTTACTTTATGGAATCCCATTTTAAGCCAGCCTTTCATAATGTCATTCCGGGCAAGCATAACGCGACCCGGAATCCAGTTATAAATATATCATTTTCAGGATACCGGGTCAAGCCCGGTATGACAAGATAATTATTCGGCCTTGGGCTCTTCCGCAGTAGCGGCTTCAACAACAGGCGCAGCCTCAACCGCAACTTCAGCAGGGGCAACCTCGGTAGCCTCCTCTATTTTCTCCTCGACCACGGCTTCAAAGGCTTTCTCGGCCTCGGCCTTTGCGGCGGCTTCTGCTGCGGCCTTTTCCTCGGCGGCTGCTGCGGCAAGCTTCAGGCGCTCCTGGGCTTTGGCCTTGGGCGCGGACTTCTTGGGCTGGTTGGTTTTCGCGACATAGGCGGCACCGATTCCTGCGTTTGCGATAAAGCGGGCAACGCGGTCGGTCGCCTGTGCACCTACACCAAGCCAGTATTTGATACGCTCGGCGTTAAGAACCAACGCGCCCGGCGCGGTTTTTTCGATCATGGGATTGTATGTTCCGACCTGCTCGATAAAGCTACCGTCGCGGGGATTGCGGGAATCGGCCACTACGATGTGGAAATAAGGGCGTTTTTTTGCACCGAAGCGGGCGAGGCGTATTTTGACTGACATATTATGTCCTTTCGTTTTTCTTTCTTTGTCATTCCGGGCAACGACCCGGAATCCAATTGTTATAAAGCATTTCCTTGCAAAGGGCGAAAACTCGTCGTTTGCAATGCCCATCGTTCAAGGCGCAGGCTGCCTCATAGCTCCAATACGGAGATTTGCCCGAATTCTATATTGACTCTTGCGATTTGTCAAGTCCTCAAATATACTATCCAAAAGGAAAGAATTATGCCGCTCGTTTCAATCATAATGCCTGTCTATAACGCCGAAGCCTGGTTGACCCGCGCGCTTGATTCTCTTGGTTCGCAAACTTATGAAAATATAGAAGTCATTTGCGTCGATAACAACTCTACCGACGCCTCCAAAAGTATAATCAAAGATTTCGCCGCCGCAGATCCGCGATTCAAGTATCTGTTCGAAAGCAAGCCGGGATCCGGCCATTCGCGCGAAACCGGCCTTGCCGCCGCTACCGGAGAATACCTCATGTTTTGCGACGCGGACGATTGGTATGAAATAAACGCCGTCGAGCTTATGACGACCGTGATCGAATCCGGCTCCGACCTTGCGGTTTGCGATTGCCATGTTGTTGGCGACTCCGCCTCCGCCGCATCCAACTATCAGTATATGTGCACCCCCCCCCATGCCCTGCCCGCCGGCACCGACAACCTTACCCAGTGGGACAAGTTTCATATCAACAAGGTTTTATGGAACAAGATTTTCAAAATGGAAATCGTTCGCCGCCACGCCCTTCGTTTCACCTCGGGGCCACAGGACGACGCCTCTTTCGTATTGCAATACCTTGCCCACGCGCGCTCCATGCGCCATCTTAACATTCCGCTTTATAATTACTTCCAACACGGGGATTCGCAAAGCGATCTAAGGTTCACTGGCCGCAAATGCAACGGGTTCTTGCGCGTGTTCGGGGAAACATGCGAATTCCTTAAGTCCCAGGGCTTGAAACTCGAGGACCAGGATTTTATGCTCGTCGAATTAATTTATAGCATGGATCATAAGTCGCTGAACACCGTAAGGACGATCGAGCTGCTCGAATTCCTAAAAACAGAATTGAAACCTACGCTTGGCGCCGCGGTTGTCGAACGCTGGCGGCTCGGGGAGTTGATTACGCGCCCGCAAAACATTCTGGCCCAAGGTCAGAACTTGTATCTTGGTCAAGTCGAGGGACAAAGCCGGCACGACTATATCGGCATGCACGTGCATTACCACCATCTGGCCGCGCATTTTGTAAAGTGCGCCGCCACAACCCCTACCTGTTGATTTCTAACAGCATATTCCGCGCGGCAGCCATGGCTGCGGTTGCAAAGACCTCATCATCACAGCTCATGGGAACTTTCATATCCGCGACACTTTTGACTATGTCGGATTTTTCCTCGCTCATCGGCGCCGGCACGCGGGGCGAAAGCTTGTCGTAATCAAGGACATGGGAATACAGGTTGCACGCGTTTTTAGAATATTTCCTTATGTTTTCAAGGACCCGCTCGGGACCTAGGTCGGGATAAAGCGCGGTTGTATAACCCTCGACCGTATCGCCCCAATACATTCCGGCGAAACGCTTTGACGCGTCGGGCGCGATTTTGTTGGCCTCAAGGTGCGGCGCGTTGTCCGTCCCGATGATAAGCCGCGAGCTGTTCCCACAGATCCATTCTTTCCGCATAGCCAAGGCATTGAGCGCAGTTTGCACAATAGGCTTGCAAAAGAAATGCGGATATTTTTCACGGAGGATTTTTTCGGCCTCGAACGTATTGGCAATCCCGAACATCTCCTGAAAAAATACCGTGTGGTGCGGAGTGATTGAATAGTAAATCCCGGCCTCTTTCGCAAACCTCAACGCAAGGATAGTTGTTATGTGCTCGAACGAAATTTTCTTGGGATTGCGCGGCGTTCCGTCTTCGCGGACAAGAAGATGTGGCAAAATATGCTCGACGAACTTTTCTTCCTTATGGCTGGCGTTCGGCTCGACCAGACTCTCGCCATGAATTGCGACGACAAGACCATTGTCCTCGACAACGTCCATAAGCTTCACCGCGTTTTCAAACGTCGGCGCGTCATCGGAATTTGTGCTCTGCCCGCGTGGGAAAAGTTTGAATCCCGCAAGCGGCAGACCGGCGCCCTTCGCGGATTTTATGAAATCGTCAAGCTGCTTCGGCGTCCACTTGTCGGCCATCACGGGCATAAGGATAGCCTTGTGATTCGGATTGACCACCGCCGCGATTTTCTTTATCTCGTCCCAATAGCGCCAACATTCGGCAAGCGCCGCGCGCGTATCGCCAAGGTCAAGCGGCGTGGGAAAGTTCATCATATACAAGCCGGCCGAGTTGCGGACGTATGTCGGCACTACCGCTTCGAATATACCGTTCGTGCCGGGCTGGCGCGCGTGAAGGTGTGCGTCGACGCAAATATCGGTGTTGTGATTTGTTATCATGGGCGACCTCCGAATCTTGTTAAATCGCCCCTCAACGATATGGGGATTTTACGCGTCGATAAATTAAAAGTCAAGAATAACCCCAAATCCCCCTCCGGTGGACAGCTCGACGTAGGAGAACGCCGACTCCGCTGGACAAGATTTATAGCTAAGCGCTTGCGCTCCAGCAAACCACGCCGACCCGCCTTCACCCGTCATTCCGGCCTCCGAGCCGGAATCCAAATCAAGCATCAACCCAAATCCCCCCCCCAGCAGAGAGCTCGAGGCCACGAGAGCAAGGTTCTGTTGTTAAAGATTTATGTTATAAAGCACCTTCGGTGCGCGCGGGGAAAGCTACATATAAGAATCTTGCCCCAAAACGCCAAGAGCAGTTGGCGTTTATGTGGGCGGTGGGAGTGTGTGCACGCTCGCGGAAATCTATGTGCGAAAGATTACTTTCTCAAAAAGCGATTCGAGTTTCGCCTTGAACTCCTTGTCCTGAAAATAAATTTGGCAATGCGGATTGACCTCGCCCTCGCTCATGCCGACGGGACGCCAGCACTGCACGGCGTAATTTTTCACTCCGCGCGTCGAGAGCCATTCTGCCAGCTCGAGAATATCCTCTTTACCAAGCGTTTTCGGATACGCGGTAGTGCGAACCTCGAAAGGTTTGCCCGATGCCGCCATGATTTCAAGCGAGCGCACGAACGGCGCGGCCGAATTTTTAACACCGGTTATTTCGTCGTATTTTTGAAGGGGCGCCTTGGCGTCAAGCCCGACCCAGTCGACCGTCGGCAAAACGCGCTCCAAAATATCGGGATAAAATCCGTTCGTGTGAAGCCCGATTTTGAATTGAGCGATGTCGCGGATCTCGCGGATCGCATCGACTATCCCCGGCTGCATCAACGCCTCTCCGCCCGAGAATACCACGGCGTCAAGCGTGCGCGCTCGCCGTCGCAAAAAATCCAAAAACGCCGCATAATTTTCGGTATCCTGGGCCGTCTGCTTCCTAAGTTCGAACATGTGTGGGTTCGAGCAATAAGCGCATCTCCACGGACAGCCTTGTAAAAAAGCCACCGCCGCGACCTGACCCGGATAGTCGATGGTGGTGAAGGGCACGAACCCGCCGATGATGATAGGGGCTTTTTCCATACCGCGAATTATAGAACCGGCGCGCGCAAAGTCAATAGCCGACAAGCTCCACATAAAAAATTAAATCGCCTCAATTATAAATTATTCATACTCGCGCATCCGTTTTGTAATCCAGCGGGCATAACTGATAACCCAGCGGTTCATTTCAGATTCGCGTTGGGGCTGCATAAAATCGATTTCATTCAAATTATACCCCTTTCCAACAATAAACGCCAAGGTTTCCTCATACACAGCTTTCATGGAAACACTTCTTCCCGTTATTGCATAATACTCTCGTATTATTGTTTCAAGCGCTCTTTCGGGCACATCGGGGTTTGAAAATCTTATAAAATCCCAAGCCGGCGGGCCCATGCCACTACTGCACCAATCGATAACACCGGATAAGCGAAAGTCATCATCATAAATCATATTTTTACCATGAGTATCCCTGTGGCTGAATACGATGTCCGCCATGTCTACTTCAAGTTTGGCATATTTTGAAATCAAGATGTCTATTTCTGAAGGGTTCAGAAATCCATGAAACGCCCGGGCGCATTTTTCAGGCGGAAGGCGTTTTGCGATTTTGAGTCGTATTTCTGGGATTGCTTGTTTAACAGTATCCAAACTTATATTATGGAGCGCTGCTAAAAGTTTGGCGTAATCTTTGAATATTCGGTCTTGTGCAGTCATATCGATTTCGCTTATAAAACTGAAATCCTCGGCGCGACCGAAAATCTCCTTGTGTATGGAATATGGAATTTCTGAAGTTATAATTTTTATATCTGGCACAAGAAATGGCGCCATAAATGGACGGACAAAATTACAAACTTTTGCATCGAATTCATAAAGCTCGACAGAGCCGTTTTTGGGGATACGGACTATTTCATCGCCAACCTTATATGCAAGGCTATATACACCATCGGCCAGGGGCAAGACGGTTTTGCCCGAAAACTCTTTCTCTAAAAAGTGCTCAATAGACTTCATTTCAGCTTATTCGTTCAAATTGACGAGGCACCCTACTTCGAACGACCTTTCATGATAGGATACAAAATAGCAGTAGCGACGATCATCACCGCGCTTGTGAAAAACAAGCTTACAAGCGGCCCCATGACAAGCGCGTTTTCAAGCGGCAGGCTCCAAAAGCATATCGCAGAAAATACAACCATAGAGAAGAATCCGACCCAGCCGAGGATTTCCGTATCCGCGATATCGAATCCAAAGGATTTTCGCGCCGGCTTGCTGGTTCCCCATCCATGCGGGAATTTAAGCTTTATGCCGAAACCCTTCTCGATGAAGACTGCGACCAAATCGGTTGCGCGGAACGTCGTGGCCCAGTAAACGGCAAGCACGACCGCGATCACCAACTTGTCCTCGCTTGGATCGCGCGCGAACCACGGCGCCATGATAACAAGCGGCACGAAGCACGCCATTTTCTTCAACGTTATGTATCCAAACGAGAACATCAGCTCCTCTGGAGCTCAAATGCTTTTTTGATTTCGGCGCTGCTTTCCTGCATATACCTGAACGAGCAATAGTTAAGGCAGCTTGCCCCCGGCGCACCGCAATCTCCTCGATCTTGCGCAGCCAGGCACCACGACCCGCCCTTGATTATTAAGCCTACTCCGTTTTCGTATTCCATCAAGATTATATCCGCCACCTTTTCGCTGTGCTCGTTCGAGATGTTATTGACGGTTAAACGCTTGATATAATCTTTAAGCGCCTCGACCTTTTGGGACGTAGTATTGCCGGTGATAGTTTCTTTCTTTGGTGTAGATACGGTTATCTTCATGTTGAACCTCTTTGTTTTAGTTGTTGCGGTGGTTGTATGTCGAAAGTTTTTCGGATTTCCTCAAAGATTTTTTCCCCGTGTTCGCTCGGGCAAAAGATACAGGACGCCACGCACTTTCCCCATTCGCGCGAAACTTCGCATTTCTTTCCGCCCTTTATTGACACTATGGTCGAAACCTCTATTTTTTCGAACGCGCCGCCCAAGTTAAGTCCGGCAAGTTTCCTATCAAGAACTGTGAGCTTGTCGAATGTGGTGCTGACGCTGATCGTTTCGCCCTTGGGCGTTCTTATCGCAACCGGAAAGCTCTTGTTCATCGTCGCCTCCTATTTCATCAGGTTTTTATACATTCTTCCGAACCTGAAGATCTTGGTTTTCTCGAACCTTCTCCACATCGATTCTTCGGCCAAAGGTTCTGCGGGCGCATTGGAATATCGCTCGCTGAAATACGCTTCGTTGGCAAGGAAGAACATTTTTGCGGCAAGCGGCTTGCCTTTTAATTTTTGCGATGTCTTCTCGTCGCCCCTTTCGCAACATCCGGTTCCGACGCTGCCCTTTTTGCAGATGGCAAGCGCTCCTGCGATATCGTATCCGCAAATATTTCCGTCCGGGCATAGGACCGGCTTTATGGCATTGTCGCGCACCGCGTATGCAAGTATGTCGTGGAACAGCACCATGAATGCGGCCTCGTTCATTTTTCGCTTTTGCTTTTTGCTGGGTCTTACTGGTTTCATCATCGTCGCCTCCTAGCTTCTCGCGCCATAGGCAAGCTGCCTGTATCTCTGCGCGAAATCGGTTATCTGCTTTGCCATGCGTTTGTTAAGCTGGTCTTTCAATTTTTGATCTTCATAAGATTCTGGGACAAGGTCGTCGCAAACGGGCTCTGCAAGAAGCATCGCCACCCTATTTTTCTTATACCACGCAAGATAGGCGGCCTCGACCCGCTCGAATATCATTTCGGCCATAGCTTTCGGAAGCGGGCGTTTGACGTTCCACATATCTGCGCTATAGTCTTTGCGATATGGACCCGAGCGCTCGGTCGTCCACCTTCCGGCGATTCGGAATTTGGCGACCCGTCCGGTCTTGCCCATTCTCATTACTTTGATCAGTCCGTATTCGGCTGCGAACGCTATTATCTCGTCGAACAGCCGGGCAAGTTCGTTTGCTTTTGCGACGGGTTTGTCTTTTCTTAACATTCGGGTTCCTTTCGAAAATTATTTTTTGTTCGCGGCGGCTTCTTTGTATTTTGCCAAGAATTTTTTCTTCGTTTCGATCCAGGAATTAAGCCATGCCATTTCCGCATCTTCGTCATCTATGTAATCGATCTTCTTCTCAACCTGCCTTTTGCGCGCCACCGCAACCATAGGGAACATTTTTTCGGCCATCGACCTGCTTGACACGGCCTTGCCTCCGAACAGTTCGGAATAGCATCCGCCGCCGAGACGGTTGTTGTGGATCTGAATTATGTCGGAAACGTCGTAGGCTACGGTTTTTCCGTATTGCCACGGCACGGTTATTTTATCTTTTTGTTCGGCAAGCTCGAGCAGCTGCGCAAAAAGGACAAGCACCGAGGCATCTAAGGCCTGCGCTTCCTTATCCTTGCCGTTCTTGGATTTTTTATCCTTGACCGCGGCTTCTTTCGTCGCCCTGTATTCGCTTTTATCGCCGTTTCTGATATTGTCGCCCATTATCATATCGGTTCCCTTTCTTTAATAGTTTTTAACCGCAACTGCTTTGTATTTTTCCGCAAAAGCCATTGTGTTAGTTTTCCATTCCTCTTCGATTTTTGCTTTATCACCGTAAAGAGTCTTGCCCTTCGCGCCATGACTGAATATGGCCAAGGTCTTGTCATACATCGCTTCGCTAAGCTCGGGGCTGGCCTCAAGCGTATGCAACGGTGTGGCGACGCGATAGATTGCGCCGCTCCGCATTATAACAAGGTCATACTCGGCCCTTAATGCTCTCGGCGCATGCGGCTTGCTTTTTCCCAAAGCGTCGGCGATAAAGAGTCGGTATAGTAGGTTCTTGTCGTCGCGATGCGGAAGGGAAATCCTCTTTTCCCACGACGCGTATCTAAGGACATCGTCGAAAAGTTCTATTGCTTCTTGTTCCATCACTGTCATTTCAAGCTCCTTTTCGCGATTATTTTTCGGCAACGGCCAGTTGTTCGTATGCCTTGCGGAAGTTTCCGACCGCCCACTTTTCAGTCGATGTTGTCATGAGCACTTTCTTGGCGCGGCTCCGTTCGTTGTGTATAAGCAGTGCGTCGATTTGCATCGAGCTAATGGTTGAGCTGCTCAATATTATAAGGTTTCCTGCGCCCGTGCTAATCATATTGTTATACATTTCGCTTGATATCACAAGGTCTTTCGCGGCCTTTTCCTTGTCCGATTCGCCCTTGGTATAATAGCCAAGCGCTTCCTTGATAACATATTTGTATGCGAGTCTGTTGGGATTGATGATCACATAGGTTATATTTCCCTTGCGCTCGGCGAAAGGAAGCATCTCGCGGAATTTTTCCACTAATTGTCCTTCAAGTTTCTTTTGGGCTTGCTCCTTGGCATAGGCCTGGGCCTGGGTTTTTTTGCTTACTTTTTTCATCTTATTTTCCTTTGCTATTTTTTTCGGCAACGGCCAGCTTGTCGCATACCGCCTTGAAATTTCCGGCCGCCCACTTTTCGAACTCTGTTGCTATTCTCTTTTTACTTCCATAATTCTTTTCCGGGAGCTTGGCCCGAATGTCGAAAACCATCGTGTTGATGGTATCTTGACCAAGTTCAATCTCGACTCCTGCGGCCCTGACGAAGCTGTCATTATGCGATATCGATACGACAAGGCTCTTCTCGTCCTGGTCCCTGAACAATTCGCCCTTGGCATAATCGCCAAGCGCTTCCCTGATAAGGTATTCGTATCTGACATTGGGAATCGCGACTGTTTCGGCTATGTTTCCTTTGTGCCCTGCAAAGATAAGGACATCGCGGAATTTTTCCACGAATTGTTCTTCAAGTTTCCTTTGGGCATAGGCCTGGGCCTGGGTTTTTTTGCTTACTTTCATCTTATTTTCCTTTGCTATTTTGTTTCAGTTTTTGTGCGGTTTTGTTCCTGAATCCCTTTCGGACAAGGGCTTCTTCGGACTTCTTATTGTCGCGCGCGACCCAGCCTCCCTGTCCCGATCTCATGCAGGCGTTGGCGCCGTGTATGGCACCTATTTTAACATCGATTCTTACCATTTTCGTTTCCTTTCGTTTTATACAAAGGGGGACCCGCATTTGCCATGCAAGCCCCCCTCCGTCGATGTAATCCCTCTCCCTATTCTGCCGCAGGCAAAGCAGGGGTAGTCGCAGCCGCCGCGCCAAGCTCGATGTCCTGGGCTTTCGCGATTGCCTTTAGGCGGTCGATATACGCACCGGTTCCGGCGGGTATAAGGCGTCCGACTATGATGTTTTCTTTAAGGCCGATAAGCGGATCTTCCTTGCCGGCAATGGCCGACTCGATAAGGATCTTGGTCGTCTCTTGGAACGCCGCGGCCGAAATGAACGAGCGGGTCTGAAGCGACGCTTTGGTTATACCAAGCAAATACGGGCGGGAAACCGCAGGCTTTCCGCCGGCGTTGATTGCGCGGGTATTTTCTTCGACAAGGTCTTCTTCGTCCACGTGTT
The DNA here is from genome assembly GCA_009785175.1 of Alphaproteobacteria bacterium. Lineage (GTDB taxonomy): Bacteria > Pseudomonadota > Alphaproteobacteria > Rs-D84 > CACZYB01 > WQWV01. The sequence continues at coordinate 4,049 of WQWV01000003.1, read as the reverse complement.
CGCCGACGACGAAGGTGGTGGCTCCGGCATCGACGATTTCTTTTTTGCGTAGCATTTGCTTGACGACGACTTCGATGTGCTTGTCATTGATTTCAACACCCTGAATGCGATAGACCGATTGGATCTCGCCGACAAGGTATTTCGCCAACTCTTCGACGCCGAAGATGCGCAAGATATCGTGCGGCGCGACCTTGCCGTCGGTGATCTTGTCGCCCTTCTTGACGATGTATCCGTCCTGGACGTTGATCGCGGCGGTCTTGGGGATAAGGTATTCGACCTCGGCCGATTCGTCGGTGGGCACGATGACGATTTTGTATTTCGATTTGAAGTCCTCGCGGAATTGCACCACGCCGTCCTTTTCGGCGACGATGGCGGCTTCTTTGGGACGACGAGCTTCGAAAAGTTCGGCCACACGCGGCAAACCTCCGGTAATGTCGCGGGACTTGGAATCTTCGCGCGGGATAAAGGCGATGACGTCGCCGGCCTTGACCTCGTCGCCGTTGGAGGCGCTAAGGATTGTGCCGGTCGAGATAATGAACTTCGCTTGGTTTCCGTTGGAAAGTTTGACCGCCTCGCCCTTCGCATCTACGATATAGATCGAGGGGTTGAGGTCTTTCTTCTTCAAAGAGGTCTTCCAGTCTACGACCACCTTCGAGGATACTCCGGTCGCCTCGTCCTTGGATTCGGCAACGGAAACACCGTCGATCAAATCGACGAAGTTAAGCTTGCCCGAAGCGTTCGCGATGATGGGACGGATATAGGGGTTCCACTCGACGATCTTCTGCATCTTGGAAACGGACGCGCCGTCGGCGACATACATCTTTGCGCCGTAAGGGATCTTCTGGCGGTTGATTTCCTTGCCGGCACCGTCGACGAAGGCAAGCGAGGCTTCTTTGCCCATGACTATGGACTCGCCGACCGAGTTGGTGGTCGTGTATACGCCGTAAAGCTTGATTTTCGCTTCGTATGGCGATTCGATGGACGACTTTTCGGCCGTCTTCGACGCGACTCCTCCGATTTGGAAGGTTCTCATGGTAAGCTGGGTTCCGGGCTCTCCGATCGACTGCGCGGCGATGATACCGACGGCTTCGCCGATGTTGACCATCGTTCCGCGGGCAAGGTCGCGGCCATAGCACTTGGTGCAGATGCCGTCTTTTGCTTCGCAGGTAAGAACCGAGCGTATGTTTACCGCCTGGATTCCGGCTTTCTCGATTTTCGAGATGTCCTCTTCGACGATTTGATTGCCGGTCGCAACGATTACCGCACCGTCCGCGCCCTTGATATCTTCAGCAGCGATACGGCCGAGTATGCGCTCAGGCAACGTTTCGATGACGGAACCTCCGTCGACCACCGCGGAAACGGTGATGAAGCGCGTGGTTTCGCAATCTGCTTCGGTGATGATAGCGTCTTGGGAAACGTCGACAAGGCGGCGGGTAAGGTATCCGGCGTTCGCGGTCTTAAGCGCGGTGTCGGACATACCCTTTCGGGCGCCGTGAGTCGAGTTGAAGTATTCGGCCACGGTCAAGCCTTCCTTAAAGTTCGAGATGATCGGCGTTTCGATAATCTCGCCCGAAGGTTTGGCCATAAGGCCTCGCATTGCGGCAAGCTGTTTCACCTGAGCCTTCGATCCGCGGGCGCCCGAGTTGGCCATCATGTAAAGCGGGTTCTGAGCCTTTCCGACTTCCTGCTTCGCGAATCCTTCCATCATCTTGTCGGCCAACACGTCGGAACAATGTGCCCACGCGTCGACGACCTTGTTATACTTCTCGCGGCTGGTGATAAGTCCGTCTTGGTATTGCTTTTCGAACTCGACGACCTGCTTCTCGGTTTTAGCGATAAGGTCGCCCTTGATTTCCGGGACTACGATGTCGTCCTTGCCGAACGAAATTCCGGCAAGCATCGCGTTCTTGAATCCAAGGCGCATGATCTTGTCCGAGAACAGGACGGTTTCCTTCTGCCCGCAGTTTTTATAAACCATGGAAAGGAGCTCGCCGATTTTCTTTTTCGTCATCGGCTGGTTGACAAGGCTATAGGGCACGCCGGCGTTTACCGGAACGACTTCGTATACAAGCGCGCGGCCTGCGGTCGTTTCTATGACGCCGTTTTTGATCTGTCCGCCCTCGGAATAGTCGATGCGGACTTTGATCTTGGCGTGCATGTCGACTTTTTTGTCGGCAAGCGCGAGTTTAAGCTCGTCCATCGATGCGAAAGCCATTCCTTCGCCCTTGGCCTTTTCGATGCCGAATGTCATATAGTATATGCCAAGCACGATGTCCTGTGTGGGCGTGATGATGGGCTTGCCGCTCGCGGGGTGCAATATGTTGTTCGTGGACATCATAAGCACGCGTGCTTCAAGCTGGGCCTCAAGCGAAAGCGGCACGTGAACCGCCATCTGGTCTCCGTCGAAGTCGGCGTTGAACGCAGTGCACACAAGCGGGTGAAGGCGGATCGCCTTGCCCTCGATAAGCACGGGCTCAAACGCTTGTATCGAAAGGCGGTGAAGCGACGGCGCGCGGTTCAAAAGGACCGGGTGCTCGCGTATAACTTCCTCAAGGATGTCCCAAACCATCGGGAGCTCCTTGTCCACCATCTTCTTCGCAGACTTGATGGTGTTGGCATAGCCATACGCCTCGAGCTTGGAATAGATGAAAGGTTTGAACAGCTCGAGCGCCATACGCTTGGGCAATCCGCACTGGTGAAGCTTCAGGTTCGGACCCGATACGATAACCGAACGACCGGAATAGTCGACGCGCTTACCAAGCAAGTTCTGACGGAAACGTCCGGCCTTACCCTTTAGCATGTCGGACAAAGATTTGAGCATGCGGCGGTTGTTGGCAAGCACGGGGCGCGGACGGCGCGAATTGTCCATCAACGAATCCACGGCCTCCTGCAACATACGCTTTTCATTGCGAACGATGATCTCGGGCGCTTTAAGTTCCATAAGGCGCTTCAGGCGGTTGTTGCGGTTGATGACGCGACGGTAAAGGTCGTTCAAATCCGCGGTCGCGAAACGTCCGCCGTCCAAGGGGACAAGTGGGCGCAGTTCCGGCGGGATTACCGGTATGACGTCCATAATCATCCACTCGGGCTTGGATTTCGAATTAAGGAACGCCTCGATAATCTTCAAACGCTGGATTATTTTCTTGCGCGCCATCGAGAATTTAAGGTCGGCAAGCTGGACGCGAAGCGCGGCGGCGGACTCGGCCAAATCGATTCCGGCAAGCATTTCCTTTAGCGCTTCGGCACCGATTCCGGCACGGAACGAATCCGCTCCGTATTCCTCAAGGCACTGCTGATATTGGTCTTCCGACAACAATTCATGCAGTTTCAAAGGGGTCAATCCAGGCTCGATAACGATATAGTTGTCGAAATACAACACCTTCTCGACTTGCTTCAAGGGAATATCAAGAAGCGCGCCGATTTTGGAGGGCAACGATTTCAAAAACCAGATGTGAGCAACAGGCGACGCAAGCTCGATGTGCCCCATGCGCTCGCGGCGAACCTTTTGAAGGGTGACCTCGACGCCGCACTTTTCGCACACGACACCGCGGTATTTGATTCGCTTGTATTTTCCGCACAAGCATTCATAGTCCTTCACGGGGCCGAAGATTTTGGCGCAAAAAAGGCCTTCCTTCTCGGGCTTAAAGGTGCGGTAGTTTATGGTTTCGGTCTTCTTGACCTCGCCGTTCGACCACTGCAACATCTGCTCTTTGGACGCGATTGATATTTTCAGCTTCGAGAAGATGTCTTCGGGCGCCGGGGTTTTGAAAGCATTCATAATTTCATTCAACATGATAAGCTCCTTATTTCTTCATTTCGAGGTTAAGGCCGAGCGACCGTATTTCTTTGACAAGAACGTTGAACGATTCTGGCGTTCCGTATTCAAAGTCATAGTTGCCGCGCACGATCGATTCGTAAACCTTCGTGCGTCCCGATACGTCGTCGGACTTGACGGTAAGCATTTCCTGAAGTGTGTATGCGGCACCGAAAGCTTCAAGCGCCCACACTTCCATTTCTCCGAAACGCTGTCCGCCGAACTGCGCTTTACC
>WQWV01000002.1 GCA_009785175.1 Alphaproteobacteria bacterium | reverse complement strand
CGCTGGTGCGGGGATGGGGGCGGCGTGGTGCGCGCAGCTCCTGACGGAGCTGGAAAGCTAAAGGTATAGAAAGGTTGTGGCGAAGGCGGGACGCCAAGAGCAGTTGGCGTTTGTGTGGCGATGTTATCGCAAGGGCTTGCGGTTATTTACACAATATCCTATTGAACCACAACCTTGCCCTTCGGCCTGCCGGTAGACCTTACTTCTTTACAGGATCCGCGGCGTTGTGCCCCGTCGCCGAATTCCCAAGTCCAGCCCTTTTCGACGCATCTGTCATAGGCGTTGAACTCGCTTTTCATGATCACAAGTGTTTCCGACTCTTGTGCGAATGCGTTGAATGATAAAAATATTAGGCTGAAAAACAGAAGGACGCATCTAGTCGATGCGGATAAAGCTAAATTCCCCCCCCCCATAGCGGTTTGAGTTTACAGTGTTGTTAAGCATGTTATATCTCCTTGTTTACCTGTCATTATAGCATAAATTTTATTTCATTGCCACCAAATTAGAATAGGCTCGCCCATCTCCGGCGCTCTCGCCAAGTTCTATAATCTTGAACCGCCGCGCCTTTTCGCGCAAGTAATCCAGCGTGAAGAATTTTATAGCGTGCGTGGTCGCATAAGATTCCGGCGGGACAAGGAACATATCGCGCTCAAGCTCGGTTCCGATCCCGTATTCCCAATCTTTTTCCGATTTGTTTTGAATAAACAGAAATCCGCCGTCGGCAAGCGCGTCATAGATTTTCCCAAAAATCCGCTCGACCGTTTCGTCGTTAAAATATTGAAGCGCAAGCCGCGCATACACGCAATCGAAACTGCCCGCCGGAAAATCCATATCGGCAATATCGCCAAGGACGGTTTTCACGCCCGGTGCAACTTCGCGCACGCGACTAATGGCTATCTCGGAAATATCAAGCGCCGTTATATCAAGCCCCATGTCGTAAAAAAGCTTCGTGTCGCGCCCGCTGCCTGCACCAATATCCAAAAGCCACCGATACCCGAGCGCCTTGATCCGCGCCGCCGCGCGAAGGCCAAAATCCGACGGCTCGGCGGACTGATTCGCCAAACTAGTCCTGTGTATATTGTCCCAATATTTGGAGTCCATTAGTGTATGGCCACCGGCGACATCAACTCGCCGGCCTTGCGCCGCGCCGTTCGTATAGCTTTTCCACACCGCTCCACATTGCATTCAAGGTTATTGCATTCTATGCCATATACGCTTTTACCGTTTGGGCATGCGGTTATATAGTAATGGATTTCGCCCGGCTCTTTATTCTCTTCGGCGCGTTTATACAATCCTAAGTAATCCAGAAGAGAAGCAATTATAAGTTTTAACATGGGCACTCCTTTCGATAGTTTCATTATAGATGTATTCGCGCCGCATTCCAAGAAAAAAATCCCCTGCAATCCTCCCCCCCCCCGCCGTCATACCGGGCGCCTCTTTCGTCATACCGGGCAACTACCCGGTATCCAGTGAAGTATAACACCCAAACCTTAACAACGAAGAGCTCGAGGCAACGAGAGCGCAAGATTCGTTGTGAAGGTTTATAGCTACGCCTTTAGGCGCGCGCAGTTTATAACATAGGTTTAATCTGCCCCAAACGAAGCCTCGCCGTCGCAATAACTCCCATCACGCATCAGCAAACCACGCCGACCCGCCTTCACCCTGTCATTCCGGCCTCCGAGCCGGAATCCAATTATAAACATAACGCTGATTCAGTGTCGGAACTAAGGTTTAGTTCCGGCGAGGCAAGGCAGGGCGGAAGCGGTTTTAACCGCGCACGCACAGCGTGGGGGACGCCAAGAGCAGTTGGCGTTTATAGGGGCGAGCTCGCGCGGGGGATTCCGGCTCGCAGGATTTCTTCTACCGTAATCACCCGGCTTGACCGGGTAATCCACAAAAAAATCCCCCGCAACCGCAGGGGGACTTTTTCATAACAACAATAAGAAGCTTTGCGGCTAGGCGGCGATTTTTACACTTTCGCTTACCGATACAAGGCGCTCTGCACCGTCCACGGTTTTCTTTTCCGTGAAGAACTTGCGCTCCTTGAATTCGCTTTTCTTGCCTTTGTTGAAGTTCTGCACCGGTCGGCAATAGCCCATCGCGCGGGTCCAGACTTCGCATTTGGTTCTGTTCGTAGCATTCGTTGACATAGACATTTCTCCTCCCTTTTAGTCTTTGTTGGTCGTTTCCCTTACGTAAATCGTCTTTCTAATTCAAATTATCTTTTAATGATTTCGGCGTCGCAAAGCGGGCAGTATTCGTGCTCGCCGGTCAAATACCCGTGTCTTGGGCAAATCGAGAAGGTGGGCGTGATCGTGATCGACGGCACGCGGTAGTTCTCGAAAACTTTTTTGATGATGTTGCGGCAAACGTTCGAATCCGAAATGCGCTCGTTCATATAAAGGTGCAGCGTAGTTCCGCCGGTGTAAAGCGATTGCAAAGTGTCCTGTAAATCAAGGGCTTCGAACGGATCGTCGGTGTGCCCGGCGTGAATCTGGGACGAGTTTGTGTAATAGGGCGCCTCTTTGGTTCCGGCCTGGATTATGTCGTCATAGCGCTTCGAGTCTTCGCGCGCGAAACGGTATGTGCAGCCCTCTGCGGGCGTCGCCTCGAGGTTATAGAGGTTCCCGGTTTCCTCCTGATATTCCTTCATCTTCTCGCGAATGTGGACAAGGAAATCGACGGCCATCTGCTGCCCGCGCGGGTCGGTTATGTCGTATTCGTCGCCCGTGAAGTTGCGGATCATTTCGTTGACACCGTTGACGCCGATTGTCGAGAAGTGGTTGCGGAAGGTGCCAAGATAGCGCTTCGTGAACGGATAAAGCCCGCCCTCCATGAACTTCTGGCACATCTTGCGCTTGATCTCAAGCGAGTTTTTGGCCAAATACATAAGGTGGTCAAGGCGCGCCATCATGCCGTCCCAGTCGCCCTTGTGGTTATATCCAAGACGCGCGCAGTTTATGGTCACCACGCCGATCGAGCCGGTCTGCTCGGCCGAACCGAAAAGCCCGTTTCCGCGTTTCAAAAGCTCCTTGACGTCAAGCCTCAGACGGCAGCACATCGAGCGCACGTCGCTTGGGTTCAAATCCGAGCTGACAAAGTTCTGGAACTGCGGAAGGCCGTATTTCGCGGTCATTTCGAAAAGCGCGTCGGCGAACTCGCCCTCCCATTTGAAGTCTTTCGCTATGTTGTATGTCGGTATGGGGAATGTGAACGGCCGTCCCTTTGCGTCGCCGGTGGTCATGATTTCGATATAGGCAAGGTTGATCATGTCCATTTCTTTTTGAAGTTCGCCGTATGTGAAGTCGACTTCTTTGCCGCCGATGCGCGGATGTTGCTTCTTCAAATCGTCCGGGCATACGCAGTCGAAGGTGAAGTTCGTGAACGGTGTTTGTGTGCCCCAGCGCGAAGGCACGCTAAGGTTGAATACAAGCTCCTGGATTTTCTGTTTGACATCTTTATAGCTCATGTTGTCGAGCTTCACGAACGGGGCAAGGTATGTGTCGACGGACGAGAACGCCTGCGCGCCCGCCCATTCGTTCTGCAACGTGCCCATAAAGTTGACCATCTGGCCGACCGCGGCGCTAAGGTGCTTGGGCGCCACCGATTCGATGTGTCCCGGCACGCCGTTGAATCCCTCTTCGAGAAGCATGCGAAGGCTCCAGCCCGCGCAATAGCCGGACAACATGCTCAAATCGTGTATATGATAGTCGCCGTTCCTGTGCGCCTCGCCGACTTCTTGTGCGTATATGTGGGAAAGCCAGTAGTTGGCGATCGCCTTGCCGGAAATGGAAAGGATCAGCCCGCCAAGCGAGTATCCCTGGTTCGCGTTTTCGTTCACACGCCAATCAAGCTGGCCGATATAGTCCTCGACCGCCGCGCCGATGTCCATCTTGACCTTCTCGTCGGAACGTGCGGCTTCGCGTTTTGCGCGGTAAAGTATATAGGATTTCGCGGTTTGTGCATAACCGGATTGGATAAGGACAAGCTCGACTATGTCCTGGATTTTCTCCTGCTCTATGACCTGGGTTTCTGAATATTTCGAGTTGATGACTTCTATGACTTGGTTGGTAAGGGCTACAAGCTTCGCGTTTTCGAACGGGACGGTGGCATCTCCGGCAAGTTTTATGGCATTGAAAATTTTGTTTGCGTCGAACGCGACGATGTCGCCCGCCCGACTAAGAATACTTTTCGGGTTTGCTTTTACAAGTGCAACAAGCTCTACAACCTTATCCGACACTTCGATCTCCTTTTTAAGTGGCCGAGTGATTAACCCCCATAAACCCAAGCCCTAGAATGTTTTCCTTCTCTAAACACAATATATAGTGTTTTGCCCCTCCTGTAAATCAATATTTTGTTATTTTTTACTAATTTTTTTCTTGACCTGATTTTGATTTGGGAAAAACAATCACTTAGAAAATCAAATAAAAGTGTAATATTTTAGCTGACAAATTTTTAGAGGTTTTTACGTCGTTTTTGCGTCTAAAAAGGGTATTTTTTGGCAAAAGTTTCCCATTGGCGCGATTCTCTCCTATAGATAGTTTTTTAGCTCGATTTATCGAGCTGCGCGCTGAACGCCGCCCCCACGCAGGTCAGCGCGCAATACTGCGCGGCCGCCCAGCTCGGCGTTCTGGCTTGCTCTGGATTACTTCTTCACCCTATTAATCGACTTTATATACCAATCGAACATGGCGCTTGCCACCCCAAGGCGTGCGGCGGTCGAGGGCATCCGCAACGCCCCGAACGGCTCAAGCACCATCTGGATCTCATACGATTCGCGCGTAGCGTCCTCGCGCCGCCAAATCCCGGGCGTTCGATAGATAAAATCGACATTTGTGATCCACATATCTTTATAAAGCTGCGGTTGGCCGATGATTTCGACGGTGCGCGTTGTTCCCTCGGTCAAAAGGCGCCCCCGTTCTTCGGCCTCGGCGACAATCGAGGCGAACGGCTGGCCGTAATCCCCTTGCTCTGGACTATACGAGGCAAGCTTAAGCGCCGCGCCCGTCATGTCGAATATGGATCCGGTTCCGAACACGCGCCTCATCTCGGCCTCGCTGCCGCTCAACGTATAGCGCTGCACGATGTATTGCACGATAAGCCTACGAAGGATCTCCTCGCGCTTTTCGCGGCCAAGGGCAGCCATTACAAGCGGTGTGAACACCATGCCTTTGATTTCGGATTTCGCGTCCTGAATTACGATTCCCCGCACCGCCTCTTGCCCGATAGCGTTATAGAAGCCGATCGAGCCGACCAACAAAAGCGCAGCCAGCCCGATGCAAACAAGGCTTGTGATAGTAAGCATAAACCGCGAAGTGGCGATACGTAGGCTCATTTTACCCACCTTGCTTCTGGCGTGAAATAGAATCTTGCCCCGCGCACCATATAAAAGCCCGAGGGGTTGTCAAGCGGCCCTACTACGAATATGTTGGCGCTCAGGCGTTCGCCTCCGATCGCCTCGAAATCGATTCGATATTCGGAATACATGTTGCGGACGGCATTCCTTGCCCCCGGCATGAAGGCGGCCACGCCCGTAGGCCTCGGGTCGCTCCATGAATCCAAAAGGCGGACATCGTTTATCTTGACCGGTCTTGCGCCAACTTGGGATTGAAGAAGGGGCAAAAGGTTCACCGCGAACGTCTCGTATACCGCCGGGCTTGAAAAGTTGCAAACGAAGCACCGCCCGCTGGGATTATAGGCGCCAAACTGCAAAGTCCGCTCGCAGCCGCACCAATTCGATTCGTTTACTGCCGCAATAGAAGAGACTCCGAACATTCGCGTTATATATTCTCGCACGAACGCTTCCTCAAGGAATCGGCGCTCGTCCATGTGGCGGACGTTTCCGCCGCGCGATTGGGGAACGATTCGGAATTCGCGTTCTTTTGCGTCCCATGCGATCAAGAAGGGTTGCACGCCTATGTCGTAAGCTTTGAACACGCTGGCAAGCAACACTACGGCGCAAAGCATGACCGCGGCAAAGGCAAGGCGCGAGAGTTTGTGTATTCCGGCTATGTATCTGCGCGATCCGTCCGTGCCCGCGTCGGAGTTGAAAGGGAATACAGCGTCGAAAGCCCCCTCAGGATTGTTTATGCCATCGCGTTCGCGAACCATTCGGGAAGCCCGGGTTTGTTTTCAATCTGGATACAGGCGCATGGCGAAGTTTTAAGCTCGTTCGCGTCGAAACCGACACCGACCGGCGAGGGATCGAACTGCGAGTTGCATGCCGCCACGAACATACCTATCAAAAGAATTTTTTTCATACCTGCTCTCCTTGGGTCAAGTTTAGGATAGCCGCGCGCAAATGTCAATCCTGATTACTGTTGCCCACGCGACTTCCCGATAAAGTTTTGCTTGACAAAATTATATTATTTAGTAATTTAGTTCGTAAAAGAACCTAAAAGGATTATTATATGAAAGCTACACACAAAACTCCCGTCGCGCCAGCAAACGAAAGCCAAAGCTCGGATTTGGGTGCATCCATAATCGGCGGCCTTCTCCTGCTTGCCACTATTCTTACCATGGGCGCATTCATAGTTGATGGTTTCCGCGAGCACATGCAATCGACCAAGTTGAACGCCACCGCCAATTCTAAAACCCGCTAAGGAAAAATAAAATGAAATCGCAACACGAAGTGCTTATACTTGGGTCCGGAAGCGGCTCGAACGCCGAAGAAATAGTCAAATACGCCCAGTCAAACAAACTGCCCATCAAATTCATAGGCGGTTGCAACAAGGCGCCGGGCAAGGCTGGAATCTATGAACGCCTTCAAAAACTTGGCGTCGAGGTCAAGCACATGCCGTCGAACGACGATTTCGCCGCAATCCGCGAATTCCTTCTTAAAAATCCAGAGGTGCAACTTACCGCGCTTGCCGGATACATGATGTTCCTTCCTGACGATATGGTCGCCGATAACGATATTATAAACATTCACCCAAGCATTTTTCCGCTCTATCAAGGAAGCAAGGACGCCTATGCCGACGCCATCGAGGCCGGCGATTACTATAGCGGCGCAACGGTGCACAAGGCCACCAGCGATCACGATGCCGGCCCCGTCATAGCGCAGCTTGCCTTTGAACGAAGCGAGTTTTGGGATTTGGACACGTTCCGCCAAATCGGACTTTCCCACGAGCACGCGTTCTATCCCATAGTTCTTGCGAACCGTGCGATGGGCGCCGAAAAGGGGCTTGATATGGAAAAGATAGCGGCGACGGCGCAAAAGAATCTTGAACAGCGCGACCTTCCCGTGGCCACAACCATTATACCCGCCAACGGAACTTCGAAATTCAATGGATTCGATGCCAAATCGTTCGATGCCAGGTTCATGAAAAGATACTCGGGACGATAATTTATGAAGTCGCGGCCCACAGTTCTGGTCATGGCTTCCGGCGGCGGATCTGACGCGGCGGAAATAGTAAAGTATTCTAAGACGCACTATCCCAACATCGACTTTATCGGCGGAAGCGACATGGCGCCGGGTCATGCCGGGATTTATGGCAAACTTGAAAACCTAGGCGTCGAAGTTCACCACTTCTCGACCGATTACCAATCCGCCGCGCTTCGCAACTTCCTAAGGCAAAATCCTAATATCAAGCTTGTAGCGCTTGCCGGATACAGGGCTAACGTGCCCGACGACCTTACCGGGCGCGCCATGATGACAAATATCCACCCGGGAATCACCTCGCCATTCAATGGCGACATGAGCGTTTATAAAAATGCGCTCGAAAGCGGCGACCGCTATTTCGGCACCACCGTATATAATATGGCCGAGAAATATTATAGCACTAAACCCATAGCCCAGATCGCCTTCGAGCGTGATATGTGGTGGGATTTGTCCCTGCTGTCCGAGGTCGCGTTCGCGCACACGCACGCGCTTTATGCGATTACGGTTGCGAAGTTGGTGCTTGGCTCTGCGCTTGATATCGACGAGATTGCTGCCGAAGCGCAGAATAATATAACCGCTCGCGGACTTCCGGGCACGCACACTATTATCCCCGTGCACGGCGCGACGAAATTCCAATGGTTCAATACCAAGAAGTTCAGTCCGAATTATATGAAGAAATACGAGGCGCGATAGAGCTCTCTCTCGTCATTACCCCCCCCCCACAAGCCGGGAACAGAGGGAACGCGTAGCAGATGCAATCCAGATAATTATAGTATAAGGTGCTTTATAGCGGCCAACGCGGATTTTGCACGGTCGTTCTATTTTAGCATCGGGCGAGGGTATCAATTCCTTGCTTTTGTTAAAGACGTATGCTTTCTTCTTTGACCAGTTTTTGCTTACTTTCTATTTTACCTTTTCCGTTTGTCGTTCATTATGGCCTTAAGGGTCTTTTTCGCCGTCGCTATGTCTTGCACAGTTGCGACTTTCGTTGCGGCTTTTCTAATCTTAAAGAATGCTTCCGCATCGCAGTCGGCGTGGGCTTGCGCCTGTCTTTTTCTATGTTCCATCGAGGCGTCGCCCGGTTTTTGGTTTCTATTTTCATATCTGATTGCAAGGATACATTTCTTTCCGTTTTCGATTTGCTTTTCAATAAGGTTGAACATTTCGTCCGCGTCGCAGTTTACTGACGATGAATAGCTGTATGGGGTAAGCGATCCTACATATATGGACGAATAGCAGCCGTAATATTCCCACCCCCCCCCGTCGGATTTATAAACATTCGTCCGGCTAAGCTTTATCGGCGAACGCAATTCGGGAACAAGCACGTTGTATACCTTGTTGGTGAATTTATAGTCCGCGTCAAGCCAATTGTAATCCAAGCGCTTCCTAATTGTGATTATGTTGTCGTCTTCGACAAGCTTTATCGTGCTGTTTGCCTGCCGGACGTATGCGTCGACCATCGCGAGTTCTCTATAGTGCCTCATTTCCTGTTTCCTTTCATTTTTGCAAGTGTTTGTTTCACGCGCCGCGCGGCTTCGTCTTTTTCAAGTTGAGAAAGCTCCGTTGGTTTTGCACTCCATCTTCCTTCCATACTGTTTGGCGATACATAATCAGAGCGCGATGAATAGCTGCGTGAATATGACCTTCCGCCACCTCTCCCTCTGTCATTTCTACGTTTCAAATCCCTATCCCTTTTATCGAAGAAATCAGGGTCCTGGCGTCGTATAAATTCTGGTATACCCATTTTCAACCTACCTTTCGTCTGAACATTAATGCCTCGCTCACGTCCGGCGTGTCGAGGGAATCGCTGAACCTCATATCGGCGACGGTGCGCGCGATTCGCATAATTTTGTAATAGCCGCGTGCGGACAACCCGAATTTCTCCGCGGCTTTGATAAGCATAGAGTGCGCGTCCGGGCTCATGTTCGCGCTCTCCTCGATTTGCTTGCCGCTAAGTCCGGCGTTCAACAATCCGTCGGTGCCAAAGTGGCGCCGCAAACGCTCCATCTCGAACTCGCGTGCACGTATAACCCGCGCGCGTATCGTCGCGGAGTCTTCGCTCGGCTCGATGGTGTTAAGTTCCCACGGATTAAGATTCTCGACCTCTACCACCAAATCGATTCGATCATACATCGGGCCGGAAATTCGGTTCTGATATTTAAGCGCGCAAAGCGGCGCGGACGCACAGGCCTTGTTCGGATTCCCGAAATGCCCGCACTTGCACGGGTTCATCGCGGCGACAAGCTGGAACTTCGCGGGATAGGTTATGTGGGCGTTCGCCCGGGCGATTGTAATCTCTCCGTTCTCCAACGGCTGGCGCAAAGAATCCAACGACGCCGTATAGAATTCGGGAAGTTCGTCCAGGAATAAAACGCCATTATGCGCCAACGACGCCTCGCCGGGTTTGGCATGCATTCCTCCGCCGGTAAGCGAAGCCTGCGACGCGGTGTGATGCGGCGCTCGGAACGGCCGCGATATGCAAAGACCTTCTTCCATCTTCATGCCCGCCACGGAATTTATAACGGAAAGTTCGAGCATCTCCTTGGCATTCATCGGCGGTAAAATAGTAGGCAAACGCGAAGCCAGCATGGATTTTCCCACGCCCGGCGGCCCGATCATAAGCATGTGGTGGCAACCGACCGCAGCGATTTCAAGCGCGCGACGAGCCTGGTTCTGCCCCTTGATATCGCGCATGTCGACCGAATGTTTAACGTCGAACGCCGATGGCATGACGGCGCGTGCGATCAACTGCGAACCTTTGAAATGATTTACGATTTCGGACAAAGTGTTCGCGCCAAGCGAGTTTTCGTTCCCGCTCCAAAGCGCCTCGCCGGCCTGAGCCGCAGGACAGATTATGCCAAGTCCCGCATCCTTCGCACCAATCGCCGCAGGCAGGATTCCGTTCACGGGTTTTATGTGGCCGGACAAAGACAACTCGCCCATAACCAAATAATTGGCGACCTCCTCTGACGGCACGATATCAAGCGCACCCAAAATTGCTAATGCGATGGGAAGGTCGAAATGCGAGCCCTCTTTAAGCACGTCGGCCGGCGCCAAGTTCACGATAATCTTCTTCGGCGGCAACGCCAAACCCATGGATAAGAATGCGGAAGTGATCCGCTCGCGCGCTTCGGATATCGCCTTGTCCGGCAAACCCACGATCGCGAATTTCGGAAGTCCCGCGGAAATCATCACCTCGACGGACACAAGCGAGGTCTTGATTCCCATAAACGCGCAAGTCTGGATTTTCGAGAACATCTACGCTTATTTCCCCGCTCGAACCTTGTTTATTTCCAAAAGCTCTTTTCTGATTTTCTCATATGCCTTATTGTGTTCTATCAGCTTTTGCTCTTTCCCACTCTTGTTTATTCTTTCCACCTCGTCGTCCTGGTCCGCCTTAAGCGCGGCGATGTATGCCTCGTCCATTATGACCACGTCCCAGTTTCTAAGTTCTTGGTAAAATGGCGTCGACAAAGAGTTGATTCTTGTGCCCTTGTCGGTTGCTGCGCGTTTGAAATATTCGTCGTCGGTATAGAATTCCATTGCCGCAAGCATGAATTCCCTAAGCCCTCTTTCCTTGTTCTCTATTTCCCAAATGGCGATTTTGGCATTGTCCGCGACAAAGGGCTTTTTGGGCCCGGCGATGTCGTGCTTTATTACGAACAGGGCCAAAAGTCGCCCGCACAGTATTTCGAATTCGCGGCTGTTCGGTGCTACCTTTTCAAGCTCGGCTCTTATCTTTGCGATCGATCGGCCAAGATTGCGCCTGTTTCTTTTATTGGATTCATGCACGAAAATCATGTTTTATACCCTATCTTCCCCATTTGTTTGGATCGCCCATTTCGGCAATGTATGCCGCTCGGGACTGCCGACTGCAAAGCTCCATAATATATAGCGGTGAGTTGAACATCGAAAAGATAAGGTTCATCAGCTGTTTGATCGCGTTTTCATCTGCTCCGTATCGCGTTGCGTTGGACCATATCATATAGTCGATTATATCCAATGTGCCGTATTTTTTCATCATAGCCCTATATCAGCCGACACTTGCGCGGCGTTGTTAATTCTTCTTCCCCCTCTTTCAAAAATTTCGTCCTAACATAGCGGCATTTATAAACGTAGTTAGGACACGACTTTCCCAAATTAAATCTCAGAGGTTGCCTGAGATTTGTAATCACTTCAGCCCGTCCTTCGCTAAAGCTTCGGAGGGCACACCTTCGCCCTCTTACTTGTTCGGGCGGCTTGCCACCCGAAGCCTCGCAGAGGCGAAGGGTGGTAGGGGCGGTGGGAATGTTCGCTTCGGGCTGTGCCCTCCGCGTTCACTGCGGCTCGCTCGCTTCGCTCACCTCTCGCCTTGTTCCGAACCCACTTTTATGGCTTCTTTCCATCATCTCTCACCAAAAAATTTCTATGCCGCAAGGGCATAAAACTTTTTGGTAGGGGCGGTGGGAATCGAACCCACACTGTTTCCAACCAGATTTTGAGTCTAGCGCGTCTACCAATTCCGCCACACCCCCAAAGTGGACTAAATATATACTTATCGCTATGAAAAATCAAGGGGTTATATAAGAAAACAAAACCCGTCTTCACGAAGCGGCATTTATAAGCGTAGTGAAGACAAGAATTCCCTAACAAAAAGTACACTGAACGAAGTGAAGGACTTTTTGTTTAACGCTTCCAAGCCGCCCGGACTTCTTTCTCGCGCAGGTTCAACAACCGCTCCACCTCGCCCCTGACGGACACTGTTTCGCCCGCCGCGTCCAACATCACGGCCGTATTTCCAAGTGCGGTCAGGCACGGCGTCCTGTCGGCCTCAAGCGCGTTAAGCCACGCGTTGCCCAATACGCCAAGTCCGCCAGCAGCAGCCAACCCTATGCCCCCCGTCAAGATTCCGATCGTGCCTACCACAGCGGTCGCGACGCCGATATCAAGTGCTGTTGCGGTAAGCCCGCTTCTGCTGATCCCGATTTCCGGGTTTGCGATCGAACCGTGTATGCGCACCAAATCGGATATGGAAAGGGACAGGTTCGGTCCCTTGTCAAGCGTGATGATCGAGGCGTCGATTCTCTCGCGCCCAAGGTCGACCTTGCCATCGATGACGATGTTCGCGGCCTGAGTTTCGATTGCTATCCCGCGTTCCGAGAATGCCACGCCGCCCCGTATTGGAATGTTTATTGCAAGGCAGGATATGTCGCTTGTCCGCCTACCGCCAGGCAAGAATGTCCGCGCGATCGAGGTTGCGATGTCCTGGGCCGCGAATATGCTTTCGATCCTGACGGTCTTGGCCTTGCTTGTAGTATGCGCGCGCAACACGCCGTTCATCGAGGATACGAATGTGGTCAAATCCGGGCCGCGCGCCATCGCAGCAGCATCGACTCTTGCGTCCCCTCCTATGACAAGGCCGGGATAGCCGGTGGAATCGACTATTTTTCCGATATTGGTGTTCGAGTGGAAAAGCAATAGAGCGTCAAGCTCGCCGTCGATGTTTTGTGCGAACGCTCGGCCATGTGTCCGCCCACCCTTGTATTCGAAACGAAGGGGCTCGATTATTGCCTGTCCGCCTGCGACAAGTGCGCGTAGTTCTATGTTATCGACGCTCTTGTCGGGCATAGCCATAAGGCGCGTGATTTTGATACTAAGCTCCATGTCCGCCAAATCCAACAGTTGTGGATATAATGGCGTGCCCGCAAAAGCCATAGCATTCGCCGCCCAGCCAGTGCTTAGCCTTCGTTTACGGGGATCTGCTACGCGCGCGCGGTATGCCTCTTCCCATGCGGGATAGAATATGGTTGGTATGTCAAGCATTGGCGCGGCAATCTCGGCGATTATTCGCGGCCGCGCGCCGGAAATGTCTATATCCGCCTTGCCGGCGATCGAGAGGTTCTTAAAGTTCGCGGATAGGTTTTCAAGCTTTATTCGCCTCCCGTCGATTATTATGTCGAATTCGGATGCGATAGGCGCCTCGAACCTTTCGGGATTATTCGGCACCCACGGAAGGTTCATTAGATTTTCAAGCGATATCCTGACATTAGCCGCCGCCACCTGCCGCCCGTCGACGTTGCGTATCTTGCCCATGACGCGCGCGCGCCCGTTAAAAGCGTTGATGCTGCCAAGTATGGATACGAATTCCTCTCCGGCAAGGCGTGTTGTGCGGAATGTGCCGGATACGGCATGCCCCTCGATCATTGCGGCAATGTTAAGGTTTATTTCCATCGCAGAGGCCATGGAAAGCGTGGCGCGCTGTATCCTGGCTATCACCTCGGTGTTGTCGCGCATATCGCGGTATACTATTTTCGCATCCGTTATGTTTATTCTGTTGATGTTTATGTTAAGGCTGTCGGAATCCTCGCCTCTGCGTCCTCCGTTAAGACTTGTGAAGTCCCAGTTGCGCTTGCCTCCTTCGGATATGTTAAGGCTTATCATCGGCGCGTTTATATCGACCGAGTCTATGACAAGCCGTCCGCGGACAATGTCGCGTATGGAAAGGTTCGCTGCGACATCGTCGGCGGTTATGAACTTATCCCGTCCGTTCTGGTCGAATATCTTAAGGCCCGAGATTTCGATACCGGGCGTAAACGGCGACATTTTCCAGCGAAGGCTTCCCGAGATTCTTGCCTCGCGCCCGACGATGGCGGTGATGTTGCGCTCGATCTCAAGCCTGTATTCGCCGGGGTCGGTGTTGAACATTGCGATAAAGATCGCGACCATTGCGGCGACAAGCACGAACAGCGCAAACTTCATAAGTCCGACGAGGTGCGAAACAAGGCCGATCATTTTTTTCATCATAGCGCAAGCCCCAGCGGCTTCATGACGGCCGAAAAATCCTTCGGCATCGGCGCGGTAATGATCTTCTTTTCCGGTATCGCGATTTTATAGGCATGAAGGAACATTCGGCGCGGCAGTTTGAAACCAAGTCGTTCCTCGAGCTTTTCCATCGCCCCGCGAAGCGAGTATTTCGCATCTCCCACTATGGGCATTCCGATGGATTTCGCGTGTATGCGTATTTGATGCATTCGACCGGTAAGCGGTTTGAATTCGACAATGCTGAAAAGCCCGAAGGCTTCGTCAAGCACGCGGTATTGCGTTTCGGCTTTCTGCGCCTTGCCCTCTTTGTTTTCAATCGGGCGCGTGATAGTGCCGCTTTTGCGCTCGGTGTTTCCAAGGCATAGCGCGACATAGGTTTTTTCCACTTCGCGCCGCCCGAACATGTCGGCAATCTCCTTTGCTGCATTGTAGTTTTTAGCGAACACCAACGCTCCGCTGGTCTCCGAATCAAGCCGGTGGACAAGACGGAATTCTCCGCCCAATGCCTCGTTGATAAGTCGGTCTGCCGAGATAAGGACTTTGCTTCCTCCTTGGGACGCAAGGCCTTCGGGTTTGTTGATGACTACGATTTCGGAATCTTGATACAATATGTTCTCAAGGATAAGGTCGAGCTGCGCCGTGTCAAATCGGGAAATCTTCCTTGGCGCTTCGTATTCGACGATGAACGGCGGAAGTTTAAGCTCGTCGCCGGCGCAAAGCGGCGCCTTATACTCAACGCGCTTGCCGTTGATTCGTATTTCTCCCACGCGGCATAGTTTCTGAAGATGTGTAAGCGTAAGCGAGGGATATTTCTTCTTTAGAAAAGAATTAAGTTTTCCGCAATCCTCTTCTATACTGATTTTAATCATTCTTCGTCCATCGCCATGTCCATGTCGAACTCCCACGAGTTGGGCCGCACGCGCCCGGTGAAGAATAGGCTGTTGACCTCGTCGATTCGACGCTGCCTCATCTGTAGGTGTAGGGATTTAAGCGAGGCATACGAGTCGATCGCGTTCATCTGGAAGTTGTAAATCACGTCATAGTTCTCGTCGAATTCCAAAAGTCCTCCGACAAGCCCGATCGCGAACGCCGGCCAGAATCCGATCACCCAGTTCCACGGATCCATAGCTGCGTCGCCCGCCCAACCCACTGCGTCGCGTGTGGTCTTTGGCCCTGCGATAGGCACCTCGAAGAATCCCATTTCCGGCACGCCCCAGAATCCGAGGGTGGTGCCGAAGTCGCGTCGGTCGCGCTTGAGCCCTATTTCGCTTGCCACGTCGAATATTCCGAGTAGGCCGACGGTAGAATTGATGACGAACCGGCCAAGCGACACGCCCATGCTTTCCAAATCGGCGGTAAGCGTCGAGTTTACAAAGTTGGTGGGTTCCGAGAAGTTGCGAGTGAAGTTAAGAAGACTCCTGTGCACGAACGGAATCTTGTCCCGACGGTATTCTTCTATGTTTGGTTGAACCGCGCGGACGAATCCCATGTTGAACTCGTGCATATTGCGTGAAAAGTATGGCCATAGGTCGCGTGTTTCCGCTCTAATAGGACCCGCGAAAACAAGTGCGGCGCCGAACGCCAAAATGACTTTGAACTTTCTCATATCCGTGGTATTATATACTCGGATATAAAGCAATGCAATATAATCAATTAGACAAATACTCCGCACGCCTTAACCTCAGCAGCCCGCGCGAGCCGGACGCGCTTGACCTTGCGTTCATGTGCAAAGAGGCGATTGCGCGCGGCTTCGGTTATATAACGGTTCCGCGCACCCGCCTTGACGACGCGTTCAAGTGGACAAAGAACACTTCTATTACTCGCGTGGGTTTGATCGACGCTGCGACTGCGCTTAGTCTGCCCGAGATAATTTTCAGGGAAATCAAGGACGCGGTCGCGCGCGGCGCGGGTATGGTCGAGGTCGCGCTTCCCGCCGGATTTTTCTGTGTGAACTATGATAATATTCCGGCGGTGATCGACGAGTATCTGCTTGCGGCGATCGAGGCCAGCGGCAACGGCAAAACGCCGCTTAAGATAGCGCTTGAAACGGCGGTGCTGCCCGGAGCGGCGGATATAAAGCGCGCGGTGCACCTGCTTTCGGGCTATAATATAAAATGTATCAAGACGGCAAGCGGTTTCAATGTGAAGAATTCCACGCTCGCGCATCTTAACGCCGTGCTCGAGGAGGCGCGTTTTGCGGAAAAGCAGGTGGATTTTTGTTTCGATTCTAACTCGGGGGAATTCATTGTGGACGAGGCGTTCCGCCTTTTCGGCAAGATAATCAAGACTCCGATTAACCGGCTTGTGGTAAGCGTTCCGCTCGCGGCGATTCGTTATGTGGCGAAGGGGGAATGAGTGGATATATTCTATGGATTCGAGCGCAGGTTTCCCGTTGACGCCGATGATTCCCAAATGAAACTCATCGGGGAATTCGTATCCGAAATGGAAAAGAAATATCCCGATATTCCCTTTAAGTGTTTGGGATATGAGTTGGGGGACGATTCTATGCTTTATTCCATCGGACTGATAAACAAACGCCCGGACATAAAGGAAAAAATAACGGCGGTTGTTTTACCAGACGGCAAATGGGAAAATTTTTCATGCCCGTTCAACGGTCGGAGCATTAAGAAACTGTATCGCGAAATCTGGGCCGCGGGCGCGCTTGATTTCGAAATCGAAACCGTCGACGGGGATTTGTTCAAGGTCAGCGTTCATAGGAAATAGCGCCGGTATTCGCGTCGACCCTTATTTTCTCTCCGTCCGCCAAAACCGACGTCGCGTTTTTCACGCCTATGATACATGGAACCTTAAGCTCGCGCGCGACTATCGCGGCATGGCACGTCGCACCGCCCTCGTCCGTTATGATTGCGGCGGCGATTTTCATCAACGGCGTGAAGCTTGGCAAGGTCATCGGCGCGACTATTATGTCGCCCGCCCGGAATTTGCCGAAGTCCTTCGGGCCATAGATGATTCGCACGACACCGGTGGCCACGCCGCGACATATCGACTGTCCCCTAAGCGCTCCGTGTTTCGGCGCCTCCTCCGCGATGAAAAAATTATTTTTCTCAAGCACCGGTTTAAGGCTTGCCGCGCATGTCAACTCTCCGCCGAAATACACGAACCCTTTTTTACGGACGTCGATTTCGCGCCGCGACACGCGCCGTCCTCCGAACACTTCTTCGAAGGTTAAGAAGCGAAGGTCGTCCCTTAGTTCCGGCGCCGCGACCTCGGCCGCCTTTTCGATCAAGAAGTCCTCGGCGCGATAGGCGACATAGTCGTATTTCTTTCTGAATCCCGCCGCAAGTCGCCGCATTCTTTTCGATTTCGTATACTCCGACACGTTGCCAAGATTCGAAAGCGTATAAACCATGCGCAAAAGCCCAAGGAATTTTTCGGCCTCGAATTTCCTTTTTCCCGATATGTATTCAAGCACCGCCGGAACCGCCTTCTCCGCCGCGCGGTATTTGTTGGCCGTCCATGCGTATCGGCAATCCATCTCGCGAAGGATATTTGCCGGGTGCTGCTCGGGCGCATTGAAATTGTAATGAACGTCGACGGTGTCCCTTGCCGCGTCGTATGTGAACAAAGGCGTGTAATGATAATCCCCGTTCGTAAGCGCCCTCAACCCGTCGTCTTCGGCATGTCTGTAAAGTTGAAGTTTCATTATCGAATGCGGGCGCGAGAAAAGTTTTCTGTATTCGATCGGTGCCGGCGCGAAGGATGTTATCGGCCTGGCCTGTAGTATATGGATTTTGCCGCTTGCCGACGCGCACCATTCTACATCGGTCGGCGTGCCGAATTCCTGCTCGATTTCAAGCACGAACGAGGCAAGCTTTTTAAGCGATGATTCGGATATATGCCGGCGCCCATAAACCGCGTCTGTTTTTTTGGACGATCTACGCACGAAATATTTAGAGGGCGTGATTTTTCCGGACACAAGCTTGTCGCCCGTGCCCGCGCACGATTCGATAAGCATATAGTTTTTATCGGCGGCCATAGGGTTGATCGAGAAGGCGACTCCTGCGGCGTAAGGCTTCACCATCTTTTGAACTATGACTGCCATGGAATGTGAATCGAATCCGCGCCCGGCATACGCGGCCGCTCCGCCGGAAAACAACGATGCCCACACTTTTTTGATCGCCGCAGGCAAGCCCTTTTTGTCGACATTCAAGAAAGAAGAAAATTGCCCCGCGAAGGATTTTTCGGCTCCGTCCTCCATCGTCGCGGACGAACGAACGGAGAATTTACCCCCCCCCAGCGCAGCAGCGGCGGCGGTAATTTCCTTCTCGAGCTCAGGCGAAAGTTTTCCGCGCATGATAGCCTTGGAATCTCCGGCCCGTATATCGTTTTCTTTTATGAATGCCGCCATCGCGTCGGTCGACACGACGAAGAATTCCGGCACCGGCAAACCCATATCGGTCAATCGAAATAACGCAGCTCCCTTGCCGCCGACTTTGCCGTTCGAGTTCCAGGTGATCAATGCCGCCTCCGAAAAATAATTATATCTTCAGAGCGCGCGATATGCAATTAAAACTTATCTCTCCACCACTTCGTAAAGCCCGGTCAATTTCGCGCCGTCGATCGCAAGGTCGCGTATAAGTTTCGCGATCTCGTGCGGCAGCATTTCCTCGTCGAATGAAACTGTTTCCGCCTGAAGCGCGAAAACCATGAAGTGATAGTGGTGCACTCCTCCGTTGATTGGGGGACAGGGACCGCTGTATCCTCGTGCGCCCGAGTTGTTAGCAAGCTCTCGCGCAGGCGGGGAAAATTTCGCACCGCGCCCGATTCCGGCCACGCTTGGCGGTATGTCGATTACGATCCAGTGATACCACCCATGCTCGTGCGGAGCATCGGGATCGTGCATGACAAGCGCGAAGCTTTTGGTTCCCTTGGGCGCCCCGCTCCATCGTAATTCCGGCGAGATGTTTTCGCCCGCGCAATGCGTGTCGACATACTCGACCGGAATGAATTCGTTGTCCCCGAAAGACGAGCTTTTAAGTTCCATCGCCGATGCTCCATGGGCGACTGCAATCGCTCCGATAAATGCTGTAATTTTTTTCATGTGGGGATTGTAGCGCACGACCGGCACCGAATAAAGGGGAGGGAATTCCTACCTTGCATAATTTGACCCTCCAGCCCGAAGGGCTCCGCGCGCTCCGCCGCCCCCACGCTGGACGCGCGCGGTATACACCGCTTGCCGCCCTGCTCGGCGTCGCTTGCTACGCGAAGGACTTTTTGTTAAACGAAGCCCGCGGATGCGATTTCGCATATTGCTTCGCGATCGTGCCCATATCCGTTTTGGTATAAAGTTGAGTTGTAGACAACGACGAATGCCCAAGCAGCTCTTGTATAGTCCGTAAATCGGCACCCGCGGCAAGCAGGTGCGTCGCGAACGAATGACGAAGTGAATGGGGCGTAGCGCTTGCCGATAGTTGTAAATAATTTCTAGCCGCCGCAAAGTCGCGTTCCGCCACGCGCGCCGACAGCCTCGCTCCTTTTTCCCCGATGAACAACGGCCCGGTCGTGCGCGAAAAAGGCATAGCATTGATATACGATTCGATCTCGGTTTTTATAACTGATAGAAGCGGCACGATCCGCTCCTTCGATCCCTTGCCGCGAATGCGTATTTCGTCCTCTCCCACCGCCTCGATGTTGACGCCAAGCGCCTCGGAAATTCGCAAGCCAGCGCCATATATCAAAGTAAATAATGCGCGATTTCTCCGTGCTATCCATGGTAGTTTAGCGATCGCGTTGAAGGCGTCCAAAATCTCGCCCACGTCCTCGTGGCCAAGCGATTTCGAAAGTTTTTTCGGCTGCTTCGGCAGGCGCAAAATCGCGACGTATGGATTGTTCGCTATCCCGTTCTGCTCGAGGAATCGATAGAAGCTTTTAAGGGCCGAAACTTTCCGGGCAATAGAGGTCGCGCGCAATTCCTCTCGCGCCATGGTGGCGACGAATCCGCGAAATTCGCGCAAGGAGATGTCGGACAAATCGCGCCCGCCGACATACTTCAAAAAATCTCCGATATCGTTTTCGTATGCGACCAACGTGTGCGCCGAAAACCGCCTCTCCGAGCGCAAGAAGTCAAGCCATTTCCTCCTTGCCTCTAACGCAATCATTACTTATAACTCCTCATCAACCGCCAGTAATAGACGGTGATTAAACCCTTATATGCCAACAGTCCTAGAAGCGCGATATGCGCCGAATACAAATCCGCGACCAATCCGAAAATCCAGAACGATGTCGCCAGCATCAAGCTTCCGAACATGTTCACGACCGCTCGCATTGCCGCCCGCTCCGAATCCGAGAATTCCTTCTGCATAAGCGCCGATACCGCGGAGGTTTGCGGTCCTGTGCCAAGGCTCGAAGCCGCCATTATGAACGGCGATGCTATGTTGTTAAGCAAAAGTCCCAGGCCCACCATAATGAACTTCCACAAATTCGACACAAGCGCCATCTGGAACAATCCGATTTTCCTAAGGTGTATCGCTATGTAAAAACTTATCCCCGCGAAAGCCCTGGCGATAAACACTATGAAATCCACCGCCCACAACGGCACGAAAAGGGCGTAGTATACGCTGTTGAGGCGGTATTGCGTTTCGCCCCAGCTTGTGTCCATAGTGCCTGCAAGCGCGATTTTGCGCGCCCGCCTGTTCTTCATGAAATTCCCGACCGCCGCCATGAAGTGTCCAAGCGACGCGTTCTTGCGCGGCCGATAGCTTTTCGGTTCCACAAGGAAGCAGCTGACCGCGAATTGGAACACGCCTGGGATTACTGAAATCCAGGCAAGCGTGTTGAGGCTCCAGAAATATATTACCGCCGCCGCGGTCAATGTCGAAACGGTCGAGCCCACATAGCGCCATATTTTGATTGAGGAATAGACTATGTCGTATTTGTTTTTCTTCTTAAGGTCGGCCATCGTTTCATGTATGAACGCCTCTTCCGTGCTTTGGTTCAAGGACGTGTTTATGCCCCAAAGCACCGCGCCGATGAACAATAGCGTGGCGTTTTCTATGTATCCCGCGAACGAGAAGGTAAGGCCCGTCATGATTTTGAAAGTGTTTGCGGTAAGGACCACTTTTTTTCTGGACCATACATCGGATATTATCCCGGCCGGAATCGCGAATGCGGCCTGCGTTATGTTGGAAAGCGAGAAGATAAGTGCGGCGGTTGCCCAGCTTCCTGTGATAGACTCGAAATAAATTATAGCCACAGCCGAAAGCGGCCAGAAGAACATGAAGGCATTCATCGCCTTGAAGATTGCTATGTTGCGGCGCACACTTGGTTTCATATCTTGAACCCGTTTAGGAAATCTCGCGCCGCCAAAATCTTTCCGCCCGGACGCTGGGCCCGAAGGATTTCTATTACATCATCGCTACACATTATGAACAATCGTCCGTTGTCATACCGGGCTTGACCCGGTATCCAGTTTTTATATATAGACTGGATTCCGGCGTTCGCCGGAATGACGGCGGAGTGTATTTTTATCTTCTCTCCGTTCGCGACGAAATATCCCGCGGGGGTCGGGAGCAGGGCGTTGATTCGCGCCAACACCGCACGCGCCGGAAGCGAAAAATCGATCGCCAATTCCTCCGCGCTAAACGCGGCCGCCATCGACGCCTCGCCTTCTTGCGCCACGGGCGGAAAATCGGCCGGCGCAGCCAAGTATTTGCGCAAGGCAGAAACCGATTCCGCCGCAACAATTTCCTCAAGCGCGCCGCGCGTAATCGAAGGATTCAATTCAATCCGCCGACGCAGCAAAACCGCACCCGTATCTACTCCGGCATCCATCGCGATCAGGTCGACCTCGGTGAAAGAATCACCGTTCCAAATCGCGCGGCCGATAGGATTCATTCCTCGGTAAAGGGGCAGGGCGGACGGGTGCACGCAAACGCACGGCGCGATATCAAGGACACTTTGCGGCAAAATCAAACCATACGCAAACACGATGATTATGTCGGGTTTGAGCGACCGAACCTCCTCAACGAATTCCGGCTGCTTTCTAAGCGAACGAGGAGTGATGACCGGCACGCCGGCCGCATTCGCCTCCGCCCACACCGCCACCGGCGAGGGGGTCAAAATCTGCTTGCGTCCGACGGGTGCAGGCGCCTTTGTGAACACGCCGACAAGCTCGCATTCCGCCGCGACCAATTCCAACGAGCCAATCACGAACTCGGGCGTGCCCATGAATATCGCGCGAAGTTTGGTCATCGTCTTGTTTTCCTTTTTGCATACTCGTCGAACTCTTGGGAAACGCATTCCAACCGTTTATAGGTGTTTTTATATTCGTCGTGTTTTTCCATTGCGCTGTTTATTTTCTGTTGATTCGCAATCTTCCCTTTGTTAGTCATATTTCTTTTCTTTGATAATTTTTCGGCCTGTCCCAACAAATCCTTCCGTTTATCAAGCAGCACGTCTTGCCTGTCCAATATGACCGCGTTCATGTCAAGGTATCTCAAGGCCGTCCTTTGCTCCGGCTTTAATCCCGCAAGGAAACGTCGCCTCATCTCGTCTATTTCCGAATCCGTAAAATCCCTGTGCGCCATGTCCGCCGAGCCAGTAGCCAAAGTCGCCCTTATCACTTTTTTGAATTCCTCGTCCGATATTCCGGTGCCAAGGTTCATTTCGACATCGGCGCGTATCGCGGTATAAAGGCTGTCGAATTTGGCGAAGTCCGCGTTTGAATAAGCGGAGGGATTCATGTGTTGGTCGATGTAATATATACCCCACATTCGGCTGATATTGCCTTCGCGCACAGTGTGTTCGCCGCCGGTGGCTATCTGTGTTTTTCCCACGGCGTCGTATTCAAGGAAGAATAGGTAAAGGATCTTTTGTTCAAGATCCATCTTGTTTACTAGATTATTTATTCCGGCATTCATCAAATTTCGATATTGCCATGCGTAGATAAGCTCGTGGATAATGGTGTTTTCCATCTCCTCCACCTTGGTATATCTTTTTTTCGAGAAGTCGAGTTCCCCGTTCTCGTCGGACAAGAAGGTCATAAGGGGCGTTATCTGTATCTCGTCCGGCCGGTTTGGCGAGAAGCTTCCTGCGCCGGGTATGCCGTCGCCGTCCCCTCCGAGGGAAACCATAAAGCGCATATTGTTGTCGCGTATGAATTCGATAGCCCAAGGGGCGGAGGTCTTCATTCGCTCAAGCGCTGCTTTCACAGTATCCGCCGCCGCAACCATATCATCGCGCTGCATACTCATGCGGATTTCGATGGATTTCGCCGACGCCACGGCGACGTTTTTCATCGGGGCTTTAAGCTGCGCCGCAAGCGCGTCCTCGTCCACGAACGTAGGCGATTCCGAGGCAAGCACAAGCCGTGTCCCAAGTGCGAAAAGCACGATAGGCAGCCACTTTCCCCCGGCCGATTTTCTCAACTTTGTCGCCGCGGATTTGAACATTATTCTTTCCTGGGCTTTCTCAACTTACTTCGTATCATAGAGCGCTTTAAGGGGCTAAGGTGGTCGATGAACAACTTGCCCTCAAGGTGGTCGAGTTCGTGCTGGATGCACCGCGCCATGGTGCCCGAAGCCTTGCGTCGGCAAACGTTCCCGTTTATGTCGTGATATTCTATTTCAATGCTCTCGGGTCGCACGACGTCGGCGAACATTTTCGGAAGGGATAGGCATCCCTCCTCGGCCTCGACCTCCTTGTCGCTAAGGCAAAGCACGCGCGGATTTATCATGACGAAAAGCGGCTCGTCGGGCGTGTCCGCCTTGTCGTATTCTGCGACCGTCGCCTCGTCTATTATAACCAAGCGAAGCGGCAGTCCGACTTGCGGCGCGGCAAGTCCTATGCCCTCGTGCAGGGCCATGACGTTTGCCATGGCGATCGCAAGCGCGCGCGCGTTCATAGTCGCGAAATCGAACGGGAGGGATTTTTTATGAAGCCTCTCGTCCGGCTCGATTACCAGCTGTAATTTTTTTGGTTCCATTTTTGTTTCCGTTGTTATAATATTAGCGGAGTTAAGGGAATTTGTAAATGGAAATATTGATTTTCGCCATTGGCGCAGGGCTTGGATTCCTTGCGGCCAAGGTAATTTTGAAAACGCCGGCTAACACGGATACCGACACGCTTAAATCCATGTTGGCCACAGCGCAGCTCGAAGCGAAGGATTCGAACGCCCGCGCTATCGCCGCCGAAACGAAATTGACTTCGGCGGAAAATTTCAAAGAAGTGTTCGCCGGACTTTCCAAGGACGCGCTCGAGCTTCAACGCCGTGCGTTTGTAAACGAGCATAAAACCAATATCGACGCCCAGATGAAGCCCTTCTCCGACCAACTTGAAACCTTCAAAAAAATGGTGGAATCCGATAAACTCGAAACCGGCAAAGGCCGCGAGTATTTCAAGATATTATCCGAGCAGATGGCCAGGAACGTTTCCGACCTCTCGAAAATCCTCAGCAATCCTAAATCGGCCGGCGACCGCGGCGAGGATATACTCGAGGAAATACTCGACCTTTCGGGATACGCGAAGGGTCAGGATTATTTCCTACAGGCGAACTTCAAGGACGATTCCGGCAACAACCGCCGTCCCGACTGCTTTATATATTTGAAAAAGGACTCCGGATTGGTTATTGATTCAAAGGTCAACACGGTGAACTATGCGGAATATCGCAAAGCCACCGACCCCGACGAGGCGAAAAAACAACTCAAATCGCACACCGCCGCGGTCAAGCGGCACATAGACGATCTTTCGACCCAGGAATATCATAAGTATATGAAGGCGAACGCGCTTGACTTCGTTGTGATGTTCATGCCGTTCGAGGCCTCCTACCTCGCCGCGCTCGAGGCCGACCCCGAGATTTATGCCTATGCCGCCAGCCGCAACGTTATGGTGGCCACTCCGTCATCGCTGCTTCCGATTCTCCGCACGATAAAGAACCTTTGGGATATCGAAAAGCGGAACGAGAACGCAGGCAAAATCGCCGCCCGCGCCGGCGACCTTTACGATAAAATCAACACGCACCTAGAACACCTCGGCACGCTAAGGAACGCTCTTACCACCGCTCGCACCGCGTTTGACAAAGCGGTGGTGCCGCTCTCGGGTCGTGGCGGAGTTGAATTTCTTGCCACGGAAATAAAAAAGCTTGGCGCGAAAACTAATAACGAGCTTGCTATTCCAACGGCGTTTTCGGACACGGAAGGGGAGTAGCAGATGCCTGAACTCTTTGCCACGAAAATCGGAACACCGCTTGCCGAACGCCTCCGCGCGGGCTCGCTCTCCGATGTTGTCGGGCAAGAGGAAATCCTTGGCGATAACGGCGTCATAACGAACATGCTTGAAAGCGGGAACGTCAAGTCTATGGTTCTTTGGGGCCCTCCCGGTTGCGGCAAGACTACGATTGCGAAACTTGTCGCCAAATACGCCGACGCGGAATTTGTTTCCGCCTCCGCAGTCTTCACCGGCGTCGCGGAATTGAAAAAAATATTCGCCGAAGCAGCGGATCGCCGCCTTGCCGGCCGCCGCACGATTCTCTTCGTCGATGAAATCCATAGGTTTAACAAAGCGCAGCAGGACAGCTTTTTGCCCTATGTCGAGGACGGCACGATAACGCTTATCGGCGCGACCACGGAAAACCCGAGTTTCGAGCTTAACTCCGCGTTGCTTTCCCGCGCACAGGTGGTGGTGCTTAAACGCCTCTCGCCCGAAGCGTTGAAACGCTTGCTAGTCCGCGCGACGACCGAAATGGGAAAACCGCTTCCGCTTGACGCCGACGCGACCGACGCGCTTGTCAACATGGCCGACGGCGACGGGCGCTACCTCCTAAATCTTATCGAATACGTCTATGATTTTTCCAAGGGCAAGACGCTGGACAAGGCCGGCCTCGCCAAGCTTGCACAAACGCGTTTTCCGAATTATGACAAGGGGGGCGACGCGCACTATAATCTGATTTCAGCCCTCCACAAGGCAGTTCGCGGCTCCGACCCCGACGCGGCGCTCTATTGGGTTTCGCGTATGATAGCCGGCGGCGAGGATATGAAATACCTCTTGCGTCGCTTGACGCGCATGAGTGTCGAGGACATAGGCCTTGCCGAACCCGCGGCGTTGACGCGCGCGATTGCGTCGTGGCAGGCATACGAACGCATGGGCTCTCCCGAGGGGGATTTGGTAGTCGCGCAGTTGGTGATCTATATGGCCACCGCGCCGAAATCGAATGCTTCCTATGCCGCGTTTGGCAAGGCGCTTGCCGACGCGAAATCCACCGGCTCGCTTGCTCCTCCCGCTCATATCCTTAACGCACCGACCAAGATGATGAAGGATTTGGGATACGGCAAAGGATATGAATACGATCCTGATACCAAGGACGGATTCTCGGGCCAGAATTATTTTCCGGACGGCCTTGCCCGCCGCGAATATTATAAACCGAACGGCAAAGGCTACGAGGCGGAACTTAAAAAACGCATTGATCATTGGACCGAGCTTAGGAAAAAGAAAGCGACTTGACCTGCCGCCCGCTCCCTCGTCATACCGGGCTTGACCCGGTATCCAGTGAAGTATAACCCCAAATCTGATATAGCGGACAGCTCGACGAAGGAGAGCCAGGCCTCCGCTATATCAGATTTGTGTATAAGCGCCTTCGGCGCGCGCGGGCGAAAACATATAGTTTAATTTGCCTCCAAACGCTCCACCGGAGCCTTTGTGAGGCGACGCTCGCATGTGCGCGCTCGCAAGCGAGCAGAAGAAGGATATATACTTGACCTCGCACTCTATAAAGGATAAAATATTCCAGGAGAAAGAAATGATAAAATTTGCCACCATCAAAAACAAACTGAAAAACCTAAAAAACAAACTGAAAAAAATCTCGCCCTGGCTTTTATGGTCGGGCGCGATGGCGATAGTAGGCGCCGTGATACTGCTTATGCACATACCGTTGTTTAGGTGCGAGCCGATATGGGAATGCCCGCTGCCGGACGCATTCCATACGCCGGTGATAGTCCTAAGCCTGATTCAAATAGCAAGCCTTGCGGCAATTCCGGTCATAGTGATCGCGATAATGCTTCGCGGCATAAAAACTCGTCGCGCGCTTCTTCCTGCGCTTGGCGAGATAATAATCTTCCTTGGCGCATACGCTCTTATTATGGAGTATGCCTTCACGCTTATTCTCTATATCCAGAATAATGTCTGTCCCGAGGCAAGCGGTTGCGAGTATGTCGGCAACATGATGGCCTTCATCATAGCCATGCCGGCAAGCGTTTTGATGCCCGTTCTCGCCTTCGCGTTTTTGAAATACAAGGCAGGTTTCTGGAATCTTTTGGCAAGGAGGAAAAAATGACAGCCCGTAAATATTATCTCTGCTTGATAGGCATAGCCGTCATCGCGGCGGCGTTGTGCTATTCTATAATCATAGTCGGGGTGGCGGACACGTTCATGGCCGCCGCGGGCTTGGTTATAAACTTAACGCCGATAGTTGTTCTCTTCAAACTGGCTCTTGACGCCGGCAAAAGAAATATTCCGATCTTCGCAATCGAAGCTGCCGCCTATATCGCGATTGGTTATGGCATTCTGCGCCTGCTTGGCGTGATAATGGGCGGTATATTGACGGCCTACGGCGCGCCGCTTGATTCGTGGATGCTTTCTTTCCTTATATCGATGAGCATAATTATACCGCTTTACTCCTGGGCGTTTTTGAAATATCGCAAAATCGCATGGAAGAAAGCGAAGGCGTTTTTTAAGAAGGGCAAATAATGAAACTTGTAAGCGCGTGTTTGTGCGGCTTGAACTGCCGGTTTAACGGCACGGGCAAGCTCGATCCCGAAATCTTGGAAATGGTTGCGTCGGGCAAGGCGATTCCGGTCTGTCCCGAGCAGCTTGGCGGCCTGCCCACTCCGCGCGAATGTTGCGAGCTCAAAAATGGCAGGGCGAAATCCGCCGCCGGCAACGACTATACCGAAGGGTTCGAACGCGGCGCAGAGGAGGTCTTGAGGCTCGCGCGTGAAATCGGCGCGGACGAATTCATCGGCAAATCCAAAAGTCCCTCGTGCGGCACCGGCCAAGTCTATGATGGAACATTTAGCGGCACCTTGACCGATGGCGACGGCATCACCGTGAAACTCCTCCGGGAAAATGGTATAAGGACAAGTAATAAGTAAGTTCCTCGCGAGCTGCGCAAGCACTCGCGCCGCCTCACAAAGGCCAACTGCTCTTGGCGTTCCGCCTACGCACAAATCTTTTTATACATTGTGTTCTCCAGCTCGAAGAGCTGCGCGCCATTGGCGCTTCCGCCCTGCCGGCGTAGTGGCGCTAGGACGTGATGCGAGTATCGCTACGTCGATGTTTTGTTTGAGACAGATTAAACCTGTGTTATCAAAAAAATGGGGGGGGAGGGAGCGCTTTGCGCGTAGCTACAAATCTATTCCCATGGAACCTCGCTCTCGTTGCCTCGAGCTGTCCATAGGTATAGATTTGGGGTTATGCTTGATTAAGAATTTTCAAAATCCCTCAGCCGGCTTCACAACCCGCGCCCGGCCATTGGAAATGATCTGCATTATATCCATCGCGCGCTCGGCCGTGCCGTCGGGTTTGAACCTAAAAGCGCCAAGAAGCCCGGCGAACCCCTCCTGATCGCGAAGCGCCGCGACATCGATACGGGGCAACGCGGCGGCAAGCGCGACCGCGTCATACGCCTGCGCGGCCAAGCGGTTGGGTTTGGCCCTAAAGTATCTCTCGAACGCCGCCTCGAACTTCGCGTTCAGTGCCGAATTGGCCATGGGAAAGAAGGCCCCGCGCAAAGAAATCTCGCGCAGCACGGCGTCGTTGTTCATCTGCGACAGTCCGAAGATCTTGATCGAATCCGGCCTAACGTCGAAATACGAAAGCGTCGAGCCTATCATCACAAGGTCGTTCACATCGTCGCCGAAGATAAATACGGAATCGAACGGCGCGGGCGTAAGGGTTGGCCGCCGGCGCAGATCCGCGCGCAACGCCTCAAGAAAAGCGACTTCGGCATCGGAATTGGCGAATCGCGTATGATCGAACACGGCCTCGTAATCCTCGGGGAATTTCTCGCGCAGTTCGATAAGATAGGCAAGGCGCTCCTCGACGGACTTTGAATATTCGCTATGCTCGCGCGAACGCTCGTCATAGTTGGTAAGCTTTCGGATAACCGATTGTAGGTTGCGCTTGTCGTATACCGCATCTCCCGCGATTTCTATTCCGGCCGCGGAATCGCGGAAAGCTCGCCGCACCGCCCGCCCGCTTGTGGAATCGGGTGTAAGGATCAAAAGTCGTCCTGCATCGGCGCCCGCAGCGAACCGTGCGATTTTCGCCGTCTGGTCCTCAAGCATAAGGCCGATCGAGAAAGCGTTCTTGCCCACGGCGTCGCGGTTGGTTGTAAAAGAGATCACAGGGATATTTGAGGCGGCGCCCGCAGCGCCCTCGACCGCATCGCCGAAAAGCGGCCCTACGATCACGTCCGCACCGCCCGCAACGGCTTCACGCGCCGCGTCTCGTCCGCTTGAGCGAGTAGAGTCGGTATCGAAGAATACAAGCTCGACGGAATCATTACGCAAATTAAACAAAGCAAGCTGAGCCGCCCGCTTCAAATCTTCGGCCACAGGGTTGTTTTTAGGGAGCAGCACAGCGATTCGCCGCCGTCCCGTCCGCGCCTCCGAAGATTCAGATGGGATTATCTGCCTACCTATTTGCGCCTCCTCGAAACGTGGTGGCGGCGCGCCAAGTTCAAGGGAATCTATGCGGCTGATACCGGCGGTAGCGCCTTCGAAATAGGCGCGGC
This sequence comes from Alphaproteobacteria bacterium, assembly GCA_009785175.1. Lineage (GTDB taxonomy): Bacteria > Pseudomonadota > Alphaproteobacteria > Rs-D84 > CACZYB01 > WQWV01. The sequence goes on along the minus strand of WQWV01000002.1, from coordinate 58,922 downwards.
GCTGCTCTTCGTGCACACGGACGTGCCCGCTTGCCCGCGGCGTGATCGGTCGCGGCCTCTGCGCCGATTTGTCCGCGCAAGCAGCGATAAAAAGCACCAAAGCCAAAAACTTCTTCATTTTCCCTCGAAAGTGTTTTATTATATAGCAAAAGGAATTGAACTTTGCAAGCTGGACTTTACATAGTTGCGACGCCGATCGGCAACCTTGGCGATATCTCAAGCCGGGCGGTGGAAACGCTTGGCGCCATGGATTTTATCGCGGCCGAGGATACGCGCGTTGCGGGCAAGCTTCTCTCCCACCTTGGGATTAAATCCAAGTTGATAAGTTTGCACGATCATAACGAGGCGGGCAAGACGGCCGAAATCGCGGGACTTATAGCCTCCGGCAAAAGGATAGGGTTGATAAGCGACGCCGGCACGCCGCTGATCTCCGATCCCGGATTCAAACTTGTGCGCGAATTGCGCCGCAAGGGAGTTTTCATCACGTCCGTTCCCGGCGCATGCTCGGCCATCAACGCGCTGGTGCTCTCGGGCCTTCCAAGCGATTGTTTCTTGTTCGCAGGCTTTGTCCCGGAAAAAGCCAAGGCGCGCAAGGAATTTTTTGAGCGGCACAGCAACCTCGACGCCACGGTGATATTTTTCGAATCCGCCGTTCGCCTGCCGCTTACATTAAAAGCAATCGCGGAAATCATGCCCGACCGGCAAATAACAATCGCGCGCGAGATGACGAAACTCTACGAGGAGGTTCAGTCCGGCACCGCCTCCGACCTCGCCGCGCACTTCAAATCGCCGAAGGGCGAAATAGTTGGCCTCATCGCGCCAGCGGAAAAGACCGCCGACAACGTGGACGCCGCAAAGATAATGAAACGCTTGCTTAAATCGTTGCCGCTAAAGGAAGCCGCAAGCACCGCCGCGGATTTATTTGGACTTAATAAAAATGAGATGTATGATTTGGGGCTCTCCTTTCGTCATTCCGGGCTTGACCCGGAATCCAGTAGGGGTAATGAAAAATGAGCAAAAAAGAAGTAAAACAGAAATTCATCTCGACGGGCGTGGTTGCCGAAAACCGCCGCGCCAGGTTTAACTACGCCATCGGCGAAACGTTTGAAGCAGGCCTAAGCCTCACGGGTGGCGAAGTCAAATCGCTCCGCCTTGGCCGCGCGAATATCGCCGACGGATACGTAAGCCCGGACGCCAAGGGTCTTGTTATAAACAATATCACCATCGGCAAGTTCGAGGCCGAAAGCCCCTTCGCCGCCCGCACTGAAAAACGCCCGCGTCGCCTTTTGATGAAACAAAAGGAAATCGAAAAAATCGCCGGAGCATTTTCCGCGAAAGGTTCTACAATAATCCCGCTGCGCCTTTATTTCAACGACCGCGGCAAAGCGAAACTCCTCATAGCCATCGCCACCGGCAAACAGAATTTCGATAAACGCGCGACGATCAAGGAACGCGAATGGAAACGCGAGAAGCAGCGGTTGATGAAGGTCTCAAGGACGTCTTGAAAACTAGCGTCCACTTTTGCCCGTATTATTTTTATTTTTGTAATGGTCGATTATGCCTTGCATCACCTTCGCGTCTGTTTCTACCGCCCGTCGCTGGGCTGGCGCCAAATCTCTGGTAGCGCAAACTTCTATCGTGGTATTGGCCTCTCCGCGCACGGTAAGTATTATCTCATACCACTCGTTATAGGGGGGCAGGGCGAATACGGCTTGCCTCATCATAAGGTATTCTCCTATTTCCCTCATCGCATGCGATTCCATCAAAACAAGTTTCTTCGCAACCGCCCCTATGCCGAAATACTTTTTTGTTATGATTTGCATTTTTAGCCTCCGTATTGAAGCTGACCTTGGGCGGTCTCGAGCATCGAGCTGTCGCGCTCCATAATAGCATAGGCTATTCGGTCGATGAACTCTATGATTCGATCGTTGTCCATGTCTTTTTTGGAAACGTTAAGGCTAAGGCCGATTTTCCCCTCGCCCTCCGTTGCTTTGGACATGCGAAGTTCGGGTATACGTATGCTTTTTCCGTATTGCATTACTGTGTTGTATATGTCCCTGATGATAATGCAGCCCATTTTTTCTATGCCGGTTTCGCCTATATCTCCGCCAAGGTTTCGGCCCTTGAATTGCTCGAGGTATTTCATTACGAAGGTCCATTTAAGTATGGCTTCGCTTGGCGCGATTTTTATGCACGACTCCGCGTCCGCCGGCTTGTTGAGACAGTTCGCACAGTCGATCGAGCATGTCTTGACGTCCGCGCCGTCGTTTTTCATTGTGAAGGAGAGAGTTTTCATTACTTGCTTCCTTTAAGTGATGCCATGGTGGCGCCCTTGGTTATGTCGAAACGCTCGATTTCCGTGGCTATTTTGCCGACAAGCGATCGAATATAGTCGCCACCCATGTCCGCCTCGGGCACGAAAAGGTTGATTTCGATTTTGTTGCACGCGCCGCTTTTTGTTTTCGGTATGGAAATCGAAAGCGCGCCGCCGTTGTATTTCTGGACAAGCGACGAGCCGACCTTGGCCGCCACCGCGCAATCTTTCGCTTCGTTGGTAAGGTATAGCCCGACGTTTGCGGCGCCGTCGACGGTTTCGTGCGGTTGAAGCCTTACACAGTTCGAGCGGTCCCAGCGCTCGGGTTTATAAAGGCAGCTTTTGCAATCGACCGCGCAATCGATAATTCCCTTGCCGGCATAGTTGATGTTAAATTCGAAACGGTTCATGTTTATTTCCCGCCTTTTTTGGCGCCTGCTATAGGGGACCTGTTGTGGTGTTGTATGACGTGCTTCATATCGTCGATCATTACTATAGCCTTCTCCATATCGGAATAATCTTCCGGGAAATTGATTGCAAGTTTTATTTTGCCGTTCTTTCCGCCCTTGTCGGCAAAGATAAGGAATTCGACGTCCTTTTTGCTTGCTCTCCAGTTAAAACCCAGAAGCCTTGCGACGACATTTCGCGCCACGATGCAGCCGTGTGTTTTCATAAGGAAGTTTACTACTTCCTCGTATCCGTTTATTGCGTCCCGAGGGCTTTCGTCGACACGGTTTTGCATGGCGCATTTGTTGGAGCAGTTTTTGCATTCGACCAGGTGATTCTCCACCGCCTTGCCGCTACTTACCGAAAGTTGGAATCTTTTCATTATTAATCCTTTGAACTATTATTCTAGACACAATCTACCCCCCCCCACAGGATTTTGTCAAGCATAAAGCATTCTATCCCGCCAAAGGTCTATATACCGATTCGCAAAAGCGCGCCCATAGGAATTTTATATATAAATTATCCCTGTAAATACAGGATATTATACCTTGACAAAATAATATTTTAAGAAATCGGTTGACAAATAATGTAAATCCTGTCTAAAATAGTGCTATCTGCTTTTCAGCAGGTCTGTGTTTAACCGGGACGACCCCTCATTTCGGTATGACATAGTAGCCCCGGCCATTCCCTCCTTATTCTCTCTCTCCTCCTTGGCCGGGGCATTTTCACGTTTATACATTGACTTTCCAGCGAGCTCGCCTCGCTGCGCGCACAACCGCCACCCCACGCAGGGGTGCGCGCAATACTGCTCTTTCGCCCTGCTGGCGGCTGTGGCTTCGCTAGAAAGTTTATTTACTGATACCTCAACGCCTCGATCGGGTCAAGCCGCGTCGCCTTCATCGCCGGCACGATACCGGCCGCGACGCCCACCACAATCGCCACAGCGACGGCAAGTAGCACTGTCATATATGATATGGGCACGGCATAGCCCATCACCGCGCCCGCGATCTGACCAAGCCCTATGCCAAGCACCATACCCACCATCGACCCGATAAACGAAATCAAAATCGACTCGAGCAAAAATTGCATTAAAATCGAGGAATTCTTCGCGCCGATGGCTTTGCGGATTCCAATCTCCCGCGTCCGCTCGGAAACCGACACCAACATCATATTCATGATTCCGATCGAGCCGACGACAAGCGATATTCCCGCAATCGAGGCAAGCAGCACCGAAAGATATAATCCGACGCTTCGAATAGTGTTCAACATCTCGGTCATATTATCGATGATAAAGTCGTTTTCCGCGTCCGGTTTCAACCGGCGAGTTTCGCGCAAGACGACTTCGATTTGCAATTTAGCCTCTTCGATAAAGCGTTCGTCGGATACCTGCGCCATTATCATCTGGACGCGGTTTGGAATGCGCGTGCCGAATATGCGTCGACGGAAAGTGGTGATGGGCATAAGGACGACCGCGTCCTGATCCTGCCCGCCGATACCTTGCCCTTTGGTTTTCAAAAGGCCTTTGACAGTGAACGGCACGTTTCCGATTCGGATAACCTCGCCCACAGGATCTGCACCGTGGAACAATTCTTGTTGAATTGTCGAGCCGATTACGACCACCGGCACAGCGCCTCGCATGTCGCGCTCGTCAAAGAACCGCCCGGACTCGATTTCATAGTTTCCGGTTTTGGCGACATCCGTCGTGCTTGCGATAAGCTGGGTTGCGAAGTTCTGGCTTTTGTATGCTATTTGACGCGTAGTCATGACCATAGGCGATACGGCGATTATGTTGCGGACGTTTCGTATGGCGTCGGCGTCGTTCGTGCGGATTATAGATTGCGTTCCGCCGCGCAGTCCGCCCTGCGTCGTGAATTCTGGACGGATGATCAGCAAGTTTGCGCCGATACCGCTAAGCTGCTGGTTGATCATATTCTGGACGGTCTGTCCGGCCGCGACCATGATGACGACCGCGCACACGCCTATGATAATACCAAGGGTAGTTAGGAACGAGCGCAGCTTGTTTGCCTTGATCGAGATCCAGGCCTCGCTTGCGACCGCGCGCGCTATGACAATCCTTCTATCCATTCGCACCCGCCTTGAATTTTTTCACATCTCCGTCGTATTTGATAAGTCCGTCCTTGATATAGACAAGGCGTTTTGCATACCGCGCCACGTCCGGTTCGTGCGTGATGACGACTACGGTCTTTCCCTCGCGATTAAGGTCGGTGAAGATTTTCATCACCTCGTCGGACGTTTTGGAATCAAGGTTTCCGGTTGGCTCGTCGGCCAGCAGAAGCGAAGGCGAATTTACCAAAGCGCGCGCGATTGCCACTCGCTGCTGCATACCGCCGGAAATTTGTGTCGGCAAGCGCGTTTCGAATCCTGTAAGCTTCACATGGGCAAGCGCTTTCATGGCACGCTCGTCCTGCTCGGCACCGGTCAACCCAAGATACATCATCGGGATTTTGGTATTGTCGATTATCGAGCGCTGCATAAGCAAATTGAACCCCTGGAACACGAATCCGATTTTTTGGTTTCGAACGTCGGCAAGCTCGTCTTGGTTCATCTTGGATACAAGCACGCCGTCGATATAGTATTCGCCGCGCGTAGGTTTATCAAGGCAACCAAGGATATTCATCAGCGTCGATTTGCCGGAACCCGACGGGCCCATGATCGCCACGAATTCCCCCGCTTCGATTTTCAAATCAAGGCCGTGCAGCACGGGATAATTCTGTCCTCCGTCCATATAATATGTTTTATGAAGCGAGGCGATTTTTATTACCGGTGGAAGTTTCGCGGACATGGCAATTCCTACATCGGCCCGCCCTGACGGCGCGGAGCTTGCGGTCGGGCTCGGCGAAGCGAGGGATCGTTGTATTCGTTGATCACGCGATCGCCCTCGCGAAGTTCGCTATCAAGGATTTCCGTGAACTGCCCGTTTGTGATTCCGCGGTTGACCCTGTTTGCTACAATACGCCCGCGTGCGGAATCGAAGGTGAAGACGAATCCCTGTCCGACGGCAAGGCGGCGGTTTTCCGGATAGTCGGTTATGGTTTCGTCGTGTGCATTTGGTCTGAATTGGAAAGCGGTGTTGGGGACGGAAAGGACGCCTTTCTTCTCCTGTGTGTTGATGTCCACGAACGCGGTCATTCCCGGAAGCAACGCTTCGTTTTTATTCTCTACGCGTATAATGACTTTATATACTACGATATTTTGCTCGGTGGTGGGGCTAAGTCGTATCTGGTCCACAACGCCGTGGAAGGTTTTAAGTGGGAACGCATCTACGGTGAACTCCACATTCTGCCCGCGCTTGATGTTTCCGATGTCGGCCTCGGAAATGTCCGCTTCGATCTGCATGTTCTTAAGGCTCTCTGCGATAACGAACAAAGTAGGGGCGGAGAAGCTTGCCTGTATGGTTTGTCCCTCTTCGACCGCGCGGGATATTACTATGCCTGCGACCGGCGAGCGTATTTCTGTATATCCAAGGTTAAGCCTCGCCCGCTCGACGTCCGCGTTTGCCTGGATAAGCCTTGCGTGCGCGGCGATCATGTCGGTTTCCGCGCGATCCATCTCGACGCGAGCGATGAAGCCTTCGGCGAAAAGCTCCTGCGCCCGGTTATATTCAAGTTCCGAAAAGCGATAGTTCGCCTCGGCCAATTTTTGGTTCGCGGATACGGAACGGAAAGTTTCCTCGAACGTCTGTCGATCTATTTCGGCCAAAAGTTGGCCCGGCCGCACGACGGAATTAAAGTCGACAAGGATTTTCTCGACTATACCGCTGACCTGCGCGCCTACGTTTACGATCGATACGGGGTTAAGGTTTCCGTTCGCGCTTATCTGCGCCTTGATGTCGCGTTTTTCTATGGCTGTGAAGATGAACGTAGCCTCGGTCGTGCGCCGCGCGTTGTTGGCACGTGGTTTGAAAATGAGCCACGCTCCGATCACCACTGCGATCGCGATGATTGCGATGCGCGTGATTCGCTGCCGCCGTCCACCCGTTTCTATTTTATTTTCTACCATGATGACCCCTCATCTCGATTGTTAGTGCATGTTGCGCGCGTCGAGCATTCCAATCATTCTCAATAACGCTACCTTCGAAGTGTAAAGCCCGTATTGCGCGGCGATAAGCTCGTTTCGTGCGCGGGCAAGCGCGGCCTGTGCATCCAAAAGGTTAAGGATATTTCCGCGCCCGGCTTGATACGAGCCCATAGCGACGCGCTCGGATTCCGTGGCGGATTCCAACATTTTTTTCGCAAGCACCAACGATTTTTGCGCGGTCGAGAAATTGTGGTATGCGTTCACTACGCTAAGCTCGACCTGCTGCTCGGTTAGTTTAAGATTTTCCTGCGCCGCGCGATAGTTGTATTTCGCCGCGCTATAGGCGAACGTCGTGTCGAACCCTTTGAACAAAGGCACGGACAAAGTCAGGCCGGCGGCCATGCTGCGCTGGTGATGGAACGGCCGGTCGTTCGCATCATGGTCGTGGTCGAAATTCCATGTTGATCGACCGAACGCGGTAAGCGTAGGGAGGAAGTCGCTCCGCACAGCGTCGATCCCCGCCTTCGACGATTTCACGTCTTCGATACGCGCGCGCAAATCCGAACGGTTGGCAAGCGCCGTGGCGATAAGCTCGTCAAGGTTTTGCTCGGCCTCGATCGAATGCTTCTCGCTCTCTTCTGGCATAGCTATTTGAAGGGCTATGCTTGAAGGAAGGCCAAGGGATTGGGCAAGCTGCGCGCGGGTGATCAACACAGCCTGTTCCTGTCGGGTCGTATTTAATTGCGTTTGGTAAAAAGCCGTTTCCGCCTGCAACACGTCGGCGCGCGAGTTGATACCAAGCTCGAATTTTCGGCCCGCGATTTGCGCGGCCTTGCCCGAAGCATCTTCGTTCGCACGCGCCGCCACAAGCGCTTCGTCGGCCGAGATAAGGTTATAGAAATTTTGGATTGCGACGAACGCCGTCTCCTGCATGTTCGAATTGTGCTGGAACTCGCGCGACATCATCGCTGCGCGCGCCATGTCATAGTTCGCGCCACGCCGACCGAAGTCAAGCAAAAGCCAGCTTGCCGACGCGCCGATCGATGTTCCGTTGGTCATCAACGTGTTGTCCTCGACGTATGTATATTGATCCGTGCGCCCCTGCTGATATGTTGCCTCGGCGGAAAGGGTAGGGAGATATGGCGCATACGCGCGGTTGTAAGATGCGGTAGCAGCCTTTGCCGCAAGCCACGTTGCGCGTGTCGAGGGATTGTTGCAAAGCGCGAGTTCTATCGCGTCCGCCAAATCCAAAACTTCGGTGTCTATGTCCTTGTTGAACTTGCAAGCATCGGCGATACGGGAATCTTTTCTGGCTCCTGCTTCGACTCCGAATAACAAAACGATAGCGGCGATAGCGACCGCGACTTTGATCATGAAAACTCCTTATTCATGGGGATTATAGGGCGGGGGAGAAGCGCCGTCAAGCGTGAATTTTTTCCGTGCCTTTGTCCCGAACATAGTGTAAAATTACCCTATGAAAATACTTTCCCGGCACCAGGCGTATGATTTGCATTTTATGACTGATTTGCTGTCGCGCGATTTCGCCATAAAATCCCTATCGCTTCCTTGTCCCAAGGCCAAGGGCACTTTCGCCTTTGCCATCAACGACGATATAATAGTCAAATTTCCCCAGCGCAAAAATATCGTGCATGAATTCAAGCAGGATAATGCGCTTCTGCGGTTCCTTCACGGTAAAACAAGCCTTCCGATTCCGAATTCCAAAATCCAAGAGGGTGAATACACTTATTCCTGGCACAAGAAGATTCCCGGAAATTTTATTTTTCAGGCCGGGCTTGACGCCCTCCCTCCCGCCAAACGGCAAAAATTCTGCGACGACATAGCGGCCTTCGTTTTCGGCCTGCATTCGATGACGGACGAAGTTTTCAATAATGTGTATATTCCGTATTGGGATAGGTTCGAGCGCTATCCGAAACCGGCCGAGATCATAGCGCGCACCGCCGCCGATAAAAAATTAAGCGCCTCCGACCGCGCCTTCCTTAAATCTTTCTATAAAAAGTTTATACTCGCCAACGAGAATGCCATAGTGCGTTTCTCGCATTTCGACATCATGCCGAAAAATATAGCGTTCGATTTCAAGAAGGGCAAGATCGAGGGAATCTATGACTTCGGCGACGCCGGCATAGGCGATATACACCAGGATTTCAGCCAGATCGGGCTGCACTATGGCTTCGATACATTAAGTAAAATCGTCGCCCGCTATGAAAAACTCTCCGGCCTAAGGCTTGATATAGATAAAATCCGCGATTACTCGTTTCATTCCTGGACACATTTCTATATGGATTCCCCGAACGACAAATACCGCGCCGCGCTAAGCGCGCAAATCAAGGTCCGCCAAGCATAAAATATCCCTAAGTTTCCACTTGACAAAATCTTCCGGGGGGGGGTATTGTGTCTATTAATAACAAAAACCAAAGGAGTTTTTAATATGACCGAAGTTTACGGACAACCCCAAATAAGTGATCTGCTCAAAGATATCCAATACAATCGCGTCAAGTTTGCAATAGTGAATGGCAATTACTCTATTCTTAATTCCTTGGATAGGACAAGAGCATATATCGAACGCCGCACCGGACATTACTTGGTCTGGGTTGACGGACACATATTCACCGACAAGGAAAAAGAAGGCCAGTTTTTATATAATACGATCATGACCAAATGCCTTGCCGATAAGAATATATTGAAGGCCGAGCACAAGGATCCTTTTCGTGGCGAAGTATGCCGCCTTGCTGTAGGCTATCATACCCATAACCGCAAACCCGTCGCCTATTATACAAGCTTTCAGCGCTAGTTAAAAGCAAGCCTTACAAAAATCCCCCAAGGCACCACCAAGGGGGATTTAATCTCTTGTCATACCGGGCTCGACCCGGTATCCAGTCGGCTTAGATTCCGGCCCGGTGGCCGGAATGACAATAGAAAAAATTCCCCGCGAGCCCATGCAAGCATCGCCTAACAAAAGCCAACTGCTCTTGGCTTTTTTGGGCAAATTAAACCATTGTTATTAAAGGGGGCAGGCGCGGCTTTGCCGCTTGAACACAAATCTCCCCTTATGGAACCTTGCTGGCACTTCGGCGTTGCCTCGTCCAGCTGTCCACAAGGGGAGATTTAGGCTAATGATTAAGCAACCTTGAACTTCTTCTCGATCGCGGAGTCCACCGAAACCGATTCCTCAAGCGCCGCCATCTGCTCGCGCGCGGTGTCGAAGATGAAGAGCTTAAGGCACTCGGCGATCTTCGCGTTGGTCATTTCCTTGGTGTTGTTGGTGAACTGCTGCTTGCGGATTTGGAAAGCTGTGTATGCTCCGATCAGCTCGTCGCGGCTAAGCGCCTCGATGTTGCCGTTCGATCCTCCCGCTATGGAACGCGCGATAGCCTCTTTAAGCGATATAAGCATGCCGTTCCTTTCGGCCCACATTATGTCGCCAAGGATATCGTCGATGACGGTCATAAGGACAGTCTTGTTTTTGGTTTCCATGGTTTCTCCTCTCTTTAGTCCGCCATCGCCAGGCACGAAGGTGGATTTTGTTGCCTCGATGCCATTCTTGCAAACCCCGATTCGCATGTCAAGTAAAAAGCTTCAAATATTTCAATTTATTTTATGATGTCAAGAAATGGCATTCGACGTCAAACTTTGTCATTGACAGTTAAAGATATGGGGACTAGGATAGAACCATGTTGTTTTTAGGCGCCATCGAGGGAACAATCGATTCGAAAGGCCGCACGTCCGTGCCAGTCGAGTTCCGCCACGCCGTCCCCGAGGGGATTTACGCGGGCGTAGTCCTTTACCGCTCGTTCACCGCGAAATGTATCGAGGGCTGCACTATGGATCGCATGGAGAAAATCTCCGACGCCGCCGACACGATGGATCTTTTCGGCTCGGAGGCGCAAAGCATAAACTCGTTGATATTCTCGGACGCGCGCAGCCTACAGTTCGATTCCGCCGGCCGCATAGTTGTTCCAGCGGATCTACTCGCTCACGCGGGTATAAATGGCAAGGCGCTTTTCGTCGGCCGCGGCAAGACTTTTCAGATTTGGAACGCCGCCGACTTCAAGGAGCAGCAGGAACTTGACCGCACCCGCGCCCAACGCGAACGCCCGAGTCTGGTGATTCCGAAAAACTAAGCAACGTATAATGAAACTTCCCCCGCGAGTGCGCCAACACTAGCCCCTGCCTCGCCGGAGCTATGCGAAGGCGGGTCGCCGCCAAAACTCCCCGGGCGGAGAGTTTTAAGGCAAATCAAACCATAGGCTTTCCAAGCCCGCAGGGCGCCCCCCCCCTCGCGCAAAGCGCGAAAAGCATAAATCTTCTACAACGGGGCCCTGATTCGCTGCGGCACTTCGTGCCTGGCTTATCCGCCCGTTGCATAAGATTTGGGTTTATGATTTGAAACTCCCCCGTCAACTATTTTCCGCGGAGCGGAACAGGAAAATAGTTGACAAAAAAAAATAGATTGTATCATTGAAATTATTAACCAAAGGAGATAAATATGGTATCGAAAAAAGACCTGAATACTGGGACGTCCAAACTTAAAAAGGACATCACGAAAAAAGAATTCACTCTCGCGCAGATTTTGAATATCACTACGGGATACCTAGTTTCCGACGGGCGCATTGATGATGTGTATGATGTATTGAATTTCATGACGGGCGACGACCTTATGACGCACTCGCTTCCGCGTGCTACCGAATTTGCCAAACCTTTTCTTCTCAAGCAATTCCCACAACTCAAAGAAGCGGATTTCGCCTCGATAAAAATATCCGGCGGCATAGATCCCGACAAATTTCCCGCTCTGTTGCGCCAATACGAAAAGAAATTCGGAAACTCTTTCGTGGTTTCCAACGAGGAATCCAAAAAGCAATATCAGGGCAAGAACCCGATTTTGGGACTATCCGAGATGATGGATAAAGCCAAGCGCGATAGATAATATTGCCAGCCCCGCGCCTTCGTGCTATAATACGCGCATGCAGCTCACTCCACATTGGTGGCCTTTTTGAGGCAACGCTCGTAGAACGCTCGCGGGCTAACCCTCTTCGACAAACCGCATTTTCATCATCGACGAGATTTGCAGGTATGCTTTAAGCTCGCCTATCTCGTTTTTAATAGCATTGATTTTATTTTTGGTGCCGTCTGCATCTTCACTACTCAACACCTTGATATCGGCCGCGATTTCCTTGATGGTGTTTAAGATTTGCTTTTGCTCGTTCATGAACGATCTCTCTCCTTGGTTTTTTATGATCCAAGAAAAGGCGCGGGGAGTTAAAGAAATCACGATAAGATGACCCCGCTGCCTTCGGATTTCTCCTATTTTATAGCAACGGCTCCCCGCTCAAGCAGGGGTATGTTTAGGGACATATCCAACACCCTTATCGCAAGGTTCTTTAAGCCTTGGCACCCTCTCGGATACAATCAAAGGATAGCACAACACTCGGGGAATACAAGCACCTTTTTTACGGGTTAAGTTCCTAGCCTTCTTTCGAACTTTGTGTTATAATATAGGCATGCAAAACGCGCCACACATTCCCGTCCTCCTAAATGAAGTTTTGGAAATTCTAAAACCGGCCAAAGGCCAAACAATCATCGACTGCACCTTCGGCTATGGCGGGTATACCGAGGCAATATTAAAGACTGGCGCTAATGTCATCGCATTCGATCGCGATCCGAGCGTTTTGCCCCGTGTAAAGGAGCTACAGAAAAAATACGGCAACCTAGAGTTTCACAATCTTCCCTTCTCGCAAATCGGCATCATCAAAGAAAAAGTAGATTCCATAGTCATGGACATCGGCGTATCGTCGATGCAGATCGACACGGCGTCGCGTGGATTTTCTTTCCGTTTTGACGCCCTGTTGGATATGCGAATGGGAGAGGGCGCAACCAAAACCGCCGCCGACATTTTGAATACCTCCAAACCCGAGCGCATAGCAAAAATCCTCCGCGAATATGGCGAGGTATCGCACGCAGGTTCGATTACAAAAAAATTAATATCGAATCGCCCCATAGAAACGACGGCTCAACTTACAAAACTCCTCCCGCACAAGGACATTCCCAAAGTGTTCCAGGCGCTGCGTATCGCGGTCAACGACGAGTTGAACGAGCTCGCCACCGCACTTGCCGCAACGAAATCGCTTCTTGCCGCCGGCGGCCGCCTTGTAATAGTGTCCTTCCACTCGCTTGAAGACCGCATCGCGAAAAATTTTTTCACACCCAAACAGCCAAGCGCTTCCCGCTATGCGCCCACGCCCGCCCAAGTAAAAAAGGACTTCCAAACTCTGGCCAAAAATGCTATAATTCCTAGCACGGAAGAGGTAGCCTTGAACCCGCGCGCTGCCTCTGCGAAACTTCGGGCTGGCATAAGGATATGAAGAAATCGACCGTATATGGCGTATGTATCGCAAGCTCGATGATGCTTGTGATAACCTCCGCGATTTTGCAATACCGCGCGAACCTTTTGAACAAAGAGATCGCGGGCGTCGAGCGTGATATAGCCGGGGCGGAAACCGAAATCCGCGTGGTGCGCGCCGAGATCATATCGCTTCTTTCGATTACGCGCGTGCGTCAACTTTCCGATGCGAGACTTTCCGATTTCAAGGCGATCACTGCGCGCGATATAATATCCGTTTTCGACATTCCGATCAATCCCAAGTTCGAGGCGGGGAATGAATGACCCCGGCTTCATATACGGCCGCCACCTGCCGCTTGCGTGGTTTCAAAAAAGGGGCGGGGATATGCGGCTTATCTTGGTTCGCGTCGCGATCTGCCTCGCCTTCGCCATATTTATTTTTCGTATAGCGCAGCTCCAGATTAACGAGATGCGAAATCCCAAATCCGCGCGCCTGTCCACCGTGAATGTAAGGCGCGATATTGTCGATCGCAACGGTGAATTGCTGGCGCTGAATCTTCCCGTGTTCGAGCTTTGCATAAATGGAGTGGATGTAAAGGATCCGGTCGCCTCGGCCGCGAACCTTAATCGCCTTATGCCGCAGTTTTCAAAGAAACAAATCTCGGACGCTTTCGCTCTTAAGCGCAAATGCGCGGTGCTTTCGCGCTCGGTATCCAAAGAGGACATGGATAGGATAGCGGCGCTTCGCGATCCTGGAATTCGATTCATTCCGCGCGAGGAAAGATACTATCCGCACGGCCGACTTTTCGCCCACGTCATAGGAGGGATTAATAGGGAAAACAAAGGCGTCTTCGGCATAGAAAAATACCTTGACGACAATGGCGCGGCATACGTCGCCGAACCGCTTAAGCTCTCGGTCGATCGGTTTGTTCAGCAGTCGCTGCACTCCTCGCTTCTATACGCGCTCGAAAGGTTTAACGCCATAGCCGCCGCGGGCGTCGTGATCGATGTTAAAAACGGAGAAGTTGTCGCGCTGGTAAGCTTGCCTGATTTCGATTCATCAAGCGCGAATTCGTTCGCGCTTTCTCGCCCTCATCGCAACAAGGTGATTTCTGAATCCTATGAACAGGGTTCGGTCATGAAGATTTTCAACCACGCGCTTGCGATCGAGCACGGCTTTGATCAAAAGACTAATTTCGATGTCAGCAAGGCTGTGCACATCGGCGCCTTCAACGTTCGCGATTCGCATTTTTACAAACGGATTTTAAGTTTCGACGAGGCGTTTTTTTACTCGAGCAATCGCGCCTCGATCCATATCGCCGACGCCATAGGATTCGCGAAACAAACCGAGTTCCTTGGCAAGCTTCGTTTCTTCGAGCGCCTTGATTTCGAGCTGCCCGGACTCGCTGCTCCGATACGGTCCGAGTGGACCAGGACGACCGGACGAACGGTGTCCTATGGCAACGGCTTGGCGATTTCGCTTTTGCATACGGCGGTTGCTATGAATGCGATAGTCGGCGGTGGAATGTATATCAATCCTACGATACTGAAACGCGATTTCGATACTCCCTTCACCGCGCGGCAAGTCATGCGCGAGAATACGTCCGTCGAGATGAAGCGCCTTTTGGGTCTTGTTATAACGGACGGCACGGGTCGCGGCGCATCGACAAGCGAGTTTGTCTCGGGCGGCAAGACCGGCACCATGCAAAAGCGCGGGTCGGACGGCAAGTATGATCCCACGCGCACGATGACTTTCTTCGCGGCGTCCATTCCGCTTGAAAGCCCGCGTTATACTATAGTAGTTATGCTTGACGAACCGAAGAATGGAAAATGTATCGGCGCCGGTTGCACGGCTGCGCCTACCGCAAAAAAAATGCTTGATGAATTAACGCCGTTGTTGATTAGGTAAACTTAAACAACCCGGTCTTTCCCGCCCAATACAACCATGCCTTCTCGAACGGAGATACGATTCGTCCGCCGCGCTTCCACGGCCTATGGACATTAGTCAAATGCAGCATGACGGTGTTGTATTTCATCTCGAGCCTATCCTGCTCCGAAATATCCGGGTCGAACATGAAGGGATTGGGATCGGTGTTGAACCGTCTAGGTAGCAACATTACTCGTCCGGCACAGGTATAGTTTATTACGTCCTGATCGTTGAAGGAATGCGGCCGCTTGGATTCGGCTATCCACCGGTCCATGATTTTTTCCCGTCGGATTGCGTCAAGGTTCATGGCGGTAAAGCCGGCGTTGATATAGGTATCTCCGCGCGGCTTCCCATCGAAATACGATTTGCGCCATATCGAGTCGCGGCAACCGGCAATCAAATTATCTCCGAAATCCATGCGCGCAATCTCGGCCAAATCGCCGATGAATACCGTGTCGCAATCCGCATACACCACGCGCTTGACGCTTGCCGGCAACAATACCGGAAGCTGTAGCCTCCACCATACCACGGGCGACCACTTGCCGCTTCTGGCATGCGCGAAATCGTCGTTGTTAAGTATGAATTTTATTCTTGAATCCGTTCCGTCGACAAAGCCGGCCAAAAGTTTTTTATCCTCCTCGTCCACCGTCGAATCCACTATGCACCAGATATCGTAATCGCACCGGCCGCGCGACGATTCGATAAGAGATAGTATCACGACCGCGGCGAACTTGACATACTCTTTGTTAAAACTAAGCGCGACGTCGATACGCTCGCATTTGGTGGGCATGATTGGAAGGCGCGTGTGGTCAAAGCTGATCTGTCCCGGCCAAAAGCAAAGGATATTGAATTTCGCCCTAAGGTATTTGGTGGGAATGAAATTGCCAAGAAAACGGACCAGGTATTTTTTCATATACCTCGGGCTGGTCAACACATAACCATAATCTTTTAGTTTTTTGAACATGCCTAGCCCTCGAAGAATATCGCGGTAAGGACATAGTTAAGGATCAATATCAAGATCGAGCTCATGACGACGGCGTTTGTGGTGGCCTTGCCTACGCCCTCGGCTCCGCCCTTTGCGTTGTATCCGAAATAGCAACCCATAAGCGTGATGATGAATCCGAATACGGCCGCCTTGACCAATCCCACATAGACGTCATAGAAAGTAAGCGCCTCATACGTTTCCTTTATGTATACGAACGGGTTTAGGTTGAGCGTGAATACGGCAGCCAAAAATCCCCCGAAAATCCCGATCACGTTCGCGATGAAGACCAAAAACGGCATGGTAAGCACGCCGGCGAGTATGCGGGGCGAAACCAAATATTTGAACGGGCTTGTCGAAAGGGTTTTAAGCGCGTCGATCTGTTCGGATACGCGCATTGTGCCGATTGAGGCGGCCTGTGTCGCGCCAATTCGTCCCGCTACCATAAGGCCGGCGAAGACGGGGCCGAGCTCTCGCGTGATTGCGATTACGACAACCATCGCGACCGCTCCTCCGTCGGCGGAAAATTCCGCGAACCCGGAATAGCTTTGCATGGCAAGCACCATTCCTGCGAACAATGCGGTAAGCGCGACTACGGGAAGCGAAAAAAATCCTATCTCGACCATGTTTGTTATCAGGGCGCGCGGGTAAAACGGCGGCGTGAACATGTTTATGACTGCGCGCACGGCGAATACTATGACGTCGTAGATCTCGCGGACGAAGTTTATTCCAAGGCGGCCTATTGCGGCGATTTTATCGAACATGAAGGTATGGTAGCAGGGCTTGCGGGAAAATGCAAGATAGCCTTTTAGTCATGCCGGGCTTGAACCGGTATCCAGTCAAGCCTATTGTGCTACCCCCGCGGAGCGGGCCGGCGAACGCCCCACCCGGGCGCCGGCTTTCGCAGGCTCAAGCACGCCCGTGGCGTTCTTGGCTTGCTCTGTATAAAAAGTATTCCAAAATCGAAAGTATTTTCGACTAGCGGAGCCAACGAATAACTTTTGATTTATCCCTAAACCTTCTTGTTCCCCTTGATCTCGACGCCGCGAAGCGGATAATCCCCGGGTGCCGAGGCTTTTCCTGCTTCTGCCGTTTCGGTCTCGCATTCCTCGAGCATATCAAGAAACTCGTGCCAATCGGAATTGGTGCTAAGGATCACCTTGCTTATCGACTCCATAGTTGGCCATCGTTTTTTTCCATAGGGATAAAATCTTTTGCTTTTGTTAAAAGATGTTGCGTCCAGTCCCGACCTTTTTGCCAAAGCGCTTGTAGATAATCCCGAACGGTTTGCGACCTTGTCGATTGCGCCCCAAAGTTTTGTGTGTTCCTCGTCCATAGCATTTCTCCTTTTCATGGGTATTTTATCACAATAGGAGGAAAGTCTAAAGAAGAGGATATTCCTATCTCTGTTTTGCGTTTTTAGCCTTGTCGGCTCTTTCCCGATATTTGGGTCTAATGACAAAGTTTACGCCGAAATCTCGGACCATGGATAAAAGATAGGCAAGGATAAGGCCGTAATAATGATGGTCCTCTTTGTGTCCCGTTCCGCTCGCTATATTGAATTCGTAATATCGCTTGAGGATTTGAGTTTTTTCATAGTCGGTTTTGGCATCGGGGAAAAAACCGCGCAACGTTTTGTCGGCGCATTTTTCGGTGCTGGAAAGTAAAATCAGATTTGCGATAAGGCGCTCGTCCCTAAGGTTCCAACCGTTGAATCCTTGTTTTTTATCGGTGTTCTTTTTCATTTTTTACCCTTTATATTTTGCAACACATAAGCTTGTATTTATCAAGCGCCTGCGCTCCGATGAAATTGTATACTTTCATAGCGCGCAAGTTTTCCGAATCCACGCCTCCGACTATGGCGTGCGCTCCTCCTGCCGCCGCAGCGTTTTTCAACTCGCGGAAAAGCGCGAAGGCGACTCGGTGGCGTCGATATTCCGGCTTGACGTAAACTTGGGAAAGCCACATTATGCGCCCGTCGTTGGCGAAGTATGTCCACGAGTAAAGCGCCATTCCAACCGGCCGTCCGTCCATTTCGGCGATTATGACATAGGCTTTTGGCTCGTCCGAAAATATATCTGCGTTCAGCCGTTGGCGAAGTCCGGCCAAAGCGGTCGAGCCTGATATTTCGTTGATCGCGACGTTTGCTTCAATGATGAAGTCTATGTCGGCGGGCATTGCTGGGCGTATTGTCATAACGTCAATCTTAATCCATATATCGCCCAAGTTTCAATAAAAAACCGCCCTAAGGACGGTTTGCTTATTTTGATTGAGCGAAATAAGCAAGTTCATAGCTGCTGACTTCGCGGAGTTTGCGGGTTTGGCGAGGGAGATTAGGGGTTTTAGGGAGAAGTTGATTGATTCGTAAAATAATTACTATATAATTCCACGAAGGAGATATGCCATGCAGCTAAAGCCGCTCATTTTAGAAATAGTCAAGAAATGCCTAGCCTTGAAAGATAAAACCGTTGGAGAACCCGACGCAATTCTTAGCTGGGTTTGTATATTTGCACAAGATGAAACCTCTTATGTAAATATGGACGCCGAAGCCGCTTCTATCGGACGCGTAGTAGACGATACCCCGTCTGGCAAAGTATATGAAATTCCGCCACTGGATACTCCAGCGGGTATCCTGCATATATTGAAAATTAGGAAACTGGACATTACCCGACCAGAGCTTGGCGATTGCGACTTCACACTTGCTGATTACACTAAATTCAAGCACGATTATCTAGGCAAGCCTAGCTTTAAGCTTATCGAAAGAGGAAATGCCGAGATGATAGAACTTATGGAAGAAGGAGGAGATGTTCGCGTTTATTTTTCTAATCCCCCTGTTTCTTATCCGTTGTTGTTGGTTCAAAGCTAAGCCTTCAAACCAATTTTTTCTACTTTTAATCCTGAACTTGGCGTAAGCCAGCACCGGTATGCAAAAACCGCCCCAAGGGACGGTTTCATTTATTTTGGTTGCGGGAATTGGATTTCGTCTTCGCTGCGCTCGACGGCCCTTGGCAATTTTGCTTCGCAAACCGGCGTTATTCCGCCTATTGCCCGCGGGTGAACCAATTTTTCCATTGGTTAAAACCGTTCCATAATCACTTCAAATAAGAAAACGCCCCACTAGGGGGCATTTTTTATTTGAATTGGTTGCGGGAATTGGATTTGAACCAATGACCTCAAGGTTATGAGCCTTGCGAGCTACCAGGCTGCTCTATCCCGCGATAGATGCACACTTATACACACACCGCATAGGAAATGCAAGGCTTTTCTTCGCCCCGCGGCAACGCCCGTTATCTTTTGTATCTGAAAAGCGCCGACGGGCGGTGCCCCAAACCGGTCTGCATTCCGCCGGTCGCCTCGACCTTGTCCGCGATCACACGGCGGAAAGCGGCGGGCAGAAGTTTCCGATCCAACACGGCCTCGTATACCTGTTGCAGTTCGCCAAGCGTGAATTCGGCGGGCATCATGTCGAAAACTATGTCGGTGTATTCGATTTTCCCGCGCATGCGAAGCACGCCGGTTTTGATTATCTCGGCATGGTCGAAGGCAAGGTCGCCGCCCGACAAACACTCCCCGTCCGAACAAAGCGAAAGTCGCCCGTCCTTCATCTCGACATCGAACCATTTCGCGACGCGCTCGGCGGCATAGTGAAGCAGGGCCTTGTCGACAAGCGCCATGTGCGCGATGGAAATCACGCGTGTTCGCGGATCGCGGTTTG
Source organism: Alphaproteobacteria bacterium (assembly GCA_009785175.1). Lineage (GTDB taxonomy): Bacteria > Pseudomonadota > Alphaproteobacteria > Rs-D84 > CACZYB01 > WQWV01. Next base: position 39,144 of record WQWV01000002.1, on the reverse strand, counting down.
GCGTATCGAAAGTGTATAGCTGCTCGAGGTGGATTTTATCGGCAACTCCGGTTTCGTTCTTCAAAATTCTCATAGCCGCGTTGGCCGATGTTTCATCGATTTTTACGAATCCGCCCGGCAGGTTCCATTTGCCCAAAAACGGATAGTCGTCGCGTTTTACAAGCAATACGCTGAACGCCTTTTTGGCGGCGCGTCGCCAGTTCTCGCCTTCTGAGGACGATACGGAAAATATAAGCACATCCGAGGTGGCGGAAGGTCGGTCGAAGGCGTTCGCGTCATACGCGGCCAAAAATTCGCCTTCGGATTTGTATATAGTTGCCATATCTCCTACCTCTGTTTTGTGAACTTGTTTTCCTTTAATATATTTATAAGCTTTTTTCGTGAAAATCGCAAGGCAAGATATTGCATGATCCATTTCTCGCGGAAATCGGGGTGGACAAGCATGTCGCATATAAATTCGCGGATAGAGATTTCGAAAGCCTTTATTTTTTCCGCGGCGTCGAGTTTTTGCGCGCCTACACGCTCGCAGTCGTATGCTATGAATATGCTTTCGGTATTAGCGATCTTATCCGATTTGTTGTGTTCGATGAAGTGGATCAAGGTGTCGCTTTTGTGTCCGGTCTCTTCGACAAGTTCGCGTTTTGCCGCACCCTCGTGTTCTTCTCCGTCGTCGACGAATCCGCCGGGCAAACCATAGAATGGGGCGGCGGCTCCGGCCTGTTCCTGCTCAAGCATTATTACGGAGCGTTCGTTTTTGACCGGAATACAAAACGCGGAATCGCGAAGCCAGCCAAGCGCGTATTTGCGTGCCGTCCCGTCGAATTGCGCCTGCTCATACTCGTATGTTTTCAAAATACTGCCCGAGTCGTATACAAGTTTTGCATCGTCCGGGATCACGGTTCGTGGGCGGTTGATCATTGGAAATTTTATCATCTCTGCCTCTCGAATTTATTTAACACAGGCATGTTGGTATCGGCGAACGCTCGTTTGGAAATAGAGGGCCCGATACAAGCTTGGCTCCGCTTGAACTCGGCATTTTGGATCATTTTTGCGACCCTAAGGACAGTGGCTCGGTCTGCGTCTATCTTATCGACCGGCAACCCGTCCTCGACAAGCGATTTTATTATATGGTCAAGCACGGGATACGGCGGAAGCGAGTCGCTGTCCTTCTGCCCTGCGCTAAGTTCCGCCGACGGCGCGCGGTTGATTATTTCGGCGGGTATCATCTCGCGACCGGCCTGCTTGTTTATATGCCGGCACATTTCGAAGGCATCGGTTTTATAGATGTCCTTGATGGGGTTGTATCCGCCGCACATGTCGCCGTAAAGCGTGCCATAGCCGACCGCAACTTCGGATTTGTTCGATGTGGAAAGCAAAAGCCGATCCTCCTCGTTCGATATTCCCATCAAAAGCATTCCGCGCACGCGCGCCTGAAGGTTCTCGTCGGTGATACTGCGTTTCGGATCAAGCGTTTTACGGAAAGGTTCGACCATGTGCTCTATCGGTTCGACCTGTAATTCCACGCCATAGTTCTTGCACATTTCCTCCGCTAAGGAGTTGCTTGCCCCCGTCGTGTATTTTGACGGCATTGCGACGGGACGCACGGCCTTCGCACCGATTGCGGCTGCGGCGATTGCGAACACAAGCGCGGAATCAAGCCCGCCCGACATTCCCAAAAGCACGCCCTTGAAGAAGCCGTTCTTGACATAGTAGTCGCTAAGGCCCAGCACGGCGGCGTTATACATTTCCGAGATTTCGGATTCCTGTGCGGGCAGGGAGTTTTGTTTTACAACCGTTTGCACGCCCTCTATCCATCGCGGCATCTGGAAGATTTTTTCCCCGCCCTTTGCGATCGCAAAGCTTCCGCCGTCGAAGATATGCTCTCCCTCTGCTCCGACTCGGTTGACCCAGATCACGTCCTGTGTTTTTGACGCGTCCCGGGCAAGCTTTTCACGCTCCTCGGCCCGCCCGATTCTAAACGGGATAGTATCAAGCGATATATAGATTCCCGGATTCCAGATGGGCACGTTCGTGCCATTCGACGCGACACGGACATTGGTTTTGCCAAGGACGAAATCGTTCCCCATCTCGACCTTGCCGTTTTGGATAAGATAGATGTTGCCGCCTATCGAAACTACAATCGGCGCTTTCCCAATCTTGCCTGCAAGAAGCGCCATTTCGCGCTCGACCTCAACAAGAAAATCCTGGTTTCCCGCAAGGTCGCCAAGCGGCGCGCCGGTCAACGCGTCGGCGGGAGTGATGATTAAATCCGTCCCGTCCGCCGCCGCACGGTATGCTTCTATGATTTTTCGTGCATTGTCCTTTATGTCCCCGACAATGGGGTTAAGCTGGGCGATCACAATCTTATTTTTATCCAACATTTCAGTTTTTCCTATTTTGTTAATATTAACCACAAAATATCTTTTGTCAATATATTTCAGGGGAGGAAACCAACGATCCTCCCCATGTTTTGGCGCGCTATCTCCCGGCCCTTGCATCGCGTATTGCGCCAACCTTGGCGTTTCCCGCTTCTGCTACCTTCGCGTTCTCGGCGATGAACTGCTCGGACGTCATAAGGCGCAGCTGTCCGGTCGCGATGTATTTCTGGTATCCGCCGGGTATCACGCCGCCTTCGGCTACAACCTGCGCGATTTCCTTCTGGTATCCTTTGACAAGATCGGTAAGGATTACGACTTCGTATCCGCGGACAAGGAATTGTTCGAACGCAAGCTCGACGCAGATGTCGGTGCACACGCCGCCCATTACGATCTTCCACTTTTGTTTGGGGAAGCGCGCCTCGACATTCGCGGGCTTGCCGTTGATTGTCGCAGAGTTGTGCCACATGCTCGTATCCTTTTTCCAAAGCTGGGTGCGCATTGGACCTTTGGCCGGAAAGTCTATGGCGTATTCAAAGCCCCACGTTCCGGGTCCGCAGTGGTGGGGATACGTCGCTCCCTCGGGGGAATAGGTGCAAGCAAGGTATTCCTCCTCGACGTGGTAATCGCCGGTGGTAAGTATATGCCCGAACGCCTTCCTTCTGACACCTTCGCGGACAAAGCGGTTGGTGGGTTCGATCAGATCCTCGGCCCCCTGGCTTCCAAGCACGCCCTTGGCCTTCATGAAGTCGTTTTGACCCTCGATATGCGTGAACAGCCAGTCTTTTTCGTTGTTAGTATCGTTTGTGTTGTTTGCAAATAATGCTTTCATAATATTCACCTTTTTCTTTCTTTATTTTTGTTTCTGTTTTGCTTGTTCGATCATGCGTCTACGCTCTTTGAAAAGACCGATTTCGACGTCGACCGGATAGGCTGTCGGATATTCGCCTTCATATGGATATTTGGCGGGAACGGTTATGCGCTTGTGCGAGGCATCGAGTTTTGCAAGGTTTGCCTTGGCGTCCGCGGCGATCTCCATGACCGAACGCTTGGTTGCCGTCGGGTTGACCTTGCCTCGGCTTACCATTCGTCTCATCGGTTTATAGAACCGCTCGCCCTTTGTATACGGCCATGCGAAGGATCCGTCCATATTTGATCCGTTCATGTCTTTGCTAAGGCGTCCCGCATTTGCCGCCACGAACCCTAGGGTCGTGATGACGTCGCGCTTGAAGTTGCCGGTTTCGCTAAGGATTCGGATAGTTTCCGTGGCTCCGGGTATAGTTGTTTTGATCGGGTCTTCCGAGCATTTTATGACCTTGCCGTCTTGGGTTTTCTTGAGCTTGTATACTCCGCCAAGCGCGGGCTGGTCGCCGCCGGTCGCGACGTCGGTGCCTACGCCATAGAAGTCGATTTTGGCTCCGCGTTTTTTAAGTTCGGTGATCTTGTATTCGTTCAAGTCGTTGCTTGCCACGATCTTGGTGGTCTTCATGCCGGCGGCGTCAAGTAGCTGCCTAACCTCGATCGAAAGCGCCGCAAGGTCGCCCGAGTCAAGTCGCACTCCCATCAACGGCACACCGGTCTTTTTCGACGCCTCGATGGCAAGCTTGATCCCGTTGATCGTGTCGTATGTGTCGATCAGCACCATGGCGTTGTCTGGATTGTGTTTAAGCCATGATTCGAAAGCGGCCTGCTCGGTCTTTTTACGCATGATAAAGCTGTGCGCGTGGGTTCCGGACACGGGGATTCCGTATTGGAAACCTGCGTCTACGTTCGAGGTCGAGTTGAACCCGCCGATGATAGCGCTACGTGATGCCATCATGGGGTTTTGGGCGCGGCGCAGTCCGAACTCGGCGAAGATTTTTCCTTCGTCGGCGCCCTTTATGCGCGCGGCCTTTGTGGCGATAAGCGATGCCGAGTTTATGGATTGAAGGAACGCCGATTCGACAAGGTTTACCTGCCATGCCGGCCCGGAAATCCGCACGATGGGTTCGTTGGGGAATACTATTTCTCCCTCGGGCATGGCGTCTATGGTTATTTGTAGCGGTTCGTTTTTAAGGAGCTCTAGGAATTCCGGCTTGAACCTGGGCGTGCCGTTGGTGTTTTTCAAACTGGCAAGATAGGCAAGCTGGTCGTCCGAAAATCCGTATTGGGCGATCCATTCTATCACAGGTGCAAGACCTGCTACGACGGTGAACTCTCCCTTGAAGGGGTTCTTGCGAATGAACATCTCCTGGGTTTCGGGGTCGTTGTGCGTTCCCTCAAGGAACATGGCCTGCGCCATTGTAAGGTGATAAAGGTCGCACCAGAATTTGTTATGGGGGGGGGTATTTTTGTTTACGTTTTTCATTTTGTTTTTCCTTTTGTTTAGTGTGTGTTTTGGTTGGTTAAAATTCGTTTTACGATCGCTCTGTTCGACGGGAATATGAATTCAAGGACGGCCTCGTCCCCGGCTCGCAAACCGGCACGGATCTTTGAGGCAGAGATCGGAATGATCTTGCGGTCAAGGTTTTCGATCGCCATGCCGGCGTCCGCGAAAAGCTCGCTGTCCCTCTCTGCGCCGGAATAGTATGCGGTGGCCTCAAGGCCGAAATCTTTCCAAACTTTCGCAAGGACATATCCCGCCCAAAGTTTCGCGTTGCCAAGGTCGTCTATCGCGCCAAGGCAAAGCGTTCCGTTTGCGATGTTAGTTTCGAACCAAGGAGCGATCATGTTCATACGCTCGGCGACCGTGAAGGGATTGTCCGCGGTGCGGGCCTCCTGCGCGCTTCCAAGCATAGCCACGACGATATCGCACTCGGACAACATACGACGCAAAAGCGAGTCGTGTCCGATATGGAACGGCTGACCGCGAAGGACGGTCAATCCGATCTTGTGCTTTTTATTTTCGCGTCCGCCTATTTTCATTTTTAAGCTCCGTAGCCATAGCCCTTGGAACGTTGTATAAGGGATTGTGTGCTCCGCATGAATGCTTCGCATTTCGCTACGCTCCCATCGATATAACGCTCATCGCCTGTTCTGTTGGTAATGCCGACAGTGTAATTACCTTTTGGTGGGGGAGGGGTTTTGCCGGTTTTGTCATAACAATCGTATGTTAAGCACCATGGATCGCTTTTACAGTTTTCACAATTTACGCACAAGGTTTTGGCAAGCGTAGATTCTTTTTCTACATATTTCATTTTTGAACCCTTTCAGTTAGGTTTATTTGTTGTTCACAATTTGATAATAACATCATATTTATATTATTGTCAATATGTTTTTATCAAAAAGTTAATAATAATTTATAAAATAGGTAAATACAAAGAGATAAATTTTGATTTTTTCAATAAAATAATGCTCGGAATAATAGGAAAAACGGCGAATCGGTCGTCCCTATTGACAATTTTCCCACCCCGTTCTATAATCCCACTCAACGCCCATGACCCTCTGACAATGGCGAGGCGTAAACATAAAGAGGCAGAGCCGCCCCGGCGGCAAAGCGAAGCAAGGTGGCACCACGCAATTCCGCGTCCTTGCACTAACCAAAGGAGCCAACATGCAAAACAGAATACATCTATCCGAACTTTCCGCCCATATCGGCAAGAAAGTCCTCATCGCCGGCCACGCGCAAACTTTGCGTAAACAGTCCTCGGTCGCGTTCATAATCGTGCGCGACATCACCGGCACCGTGCAATGCGTTATCGGCAAGGACAACGCGGCATTCGAAACCGTAAAGGAGCTTGCCACGGAATCGGTAATCAAAATCACCGGCGCCGTAGTCGAAACCAAAAGCACCAAGGAAGGGCTCGAGATTCAAATCGAAAGCTTGGACGTCATGTCCGCGGCCGACCCGCTTCTCCCGATTCCGATAATAGAAAAAGGCGATGACGAGGTCAGCGCCGAAAAGCGCATGGACTGGCGCTTCTTGACGTTGCGCCGCGAACGCGATGCCACGATAATGAAGGCGCTCTCCGCCATCGACCGCGGCTATTCCGAATTTCTGATTTCCAAAGGCTTCATAGGAATCCACACGCCCAAATTCATGGCATCTCCGTCGGAATCTAACGCCGAGCTTTTCTCGCTCGACTATTTCGGCCAGACGGCATACCTTGCCCAATCGCCCCAGTTCTTTAAGCAGATGGGCATCGCCTCCGGGCTCGAGCAGGTATTCGAAATCGGTTCGGTTTTCCGCGCCGACAACTCGTTCACCACTCGCCACGCGACCGAGTTCATCGGCCACGACGCCGAGATGGGATATATCGATTCTTTCAGCGACGTTATGGATATGCTCGAGGGATCTCTTGCCGCGGTGCTTGCCGAGGTGGATAAATCCTGTGGCGCGGAAATCGAAAAGCACCTGGGCATAAAGGACATCGGCCTTAAAAAACCTATGGTGCGCCTGACCATGCACAAGGCTCGCGAAATCCTAAAATCGCGCGGCCACGATGTTGCCGATGGCGATATGACCACCGCCGAGGAAAAGGCTATTGGCGAATACGTATCGGCCGAGCTTGGCTCCGACTTTGTGTTCATAACCGAATTCCCGTGGAGCGCGCGGCCTTTCTATCACAAGAAGGGAGTTTCAAGCGACGACGGCGTATCGCCGATTTCGATCTCGGCCGACTTGCTTTATAAGGGTGTGGAAATAGCGACCACGGCGCAGCGCGAAGAGAATTACGAGAAGCTTGTGGCCCAGATCGCCGAGAAGAAATTGAAGCTCGAAGGGCTTCAGTGGTTCGCCAACTTCTTCCGTTTCGGCATGCCTCCGCACGGCGGTTGGGGCATGGGCGGCCAAAGGATAGCCAAGCAGCTCCTGAACCTGGATTCGATCCGCGATGCACAGTTCCTATTCCGCGGCCCGAATAGATTGGCGCCATGATGATAAAGGGCAAACCACGCCGAGCAGGGCGGCGAGCCCGAAGGGCGCGCACGCACAGCGTGGGGGCGGCGTGGTGCGCGCAAGCTCCTAACGGAGCTTTATCGGAGGATATATTATGATAATACTCGGCATAGATCCCGGCCTTCGCTTCACCGGCTGGGGAGTCATAGAGCGTCGCGGCAACAGCCTTGTCCACATCGCAAACGGGACGATCAAGGTTCCCGAGAAGGCGCCCATGTCCGAACGCCTTAAATTGATACACGACGGCCTGCGCGAGGTTGTGGAAAAGTTCGCTCCCTCCGCCGCCGCGATAGAAGACGTGTTCGTGAACATGAATCCGCAATCGACTTTGAAACTTGGCGCGGCTCGCGGAGTGGCTTTTGTTGTGCCTGCGTTGTTTGGAATTCCTGTCGCGGAATTTTCGCCTAATCTCGTGAAAAAATCTATCACCGGTGTGGGCCATGCGACCAAGGAACAAATTCAAATGATGGTCGGCGTGCTGCTTGGCAAACCCGCAACCGATTCCGAGCACTCAGCCGACGCGCTTGCGATCGCGATTACAAGGGCGCATAGTTAAATAACGTATATTTGTATGCGCGCCGCCAGGCGGCCAACGCACGCCCCACCCGGGCGTTGGCACTCACAAGTTCGTGCTTGCCCGGACGTGCGATTGTCCGCTCTTTATTTTCGTCCCACAAGTTCTACCGTCGACTGCAGATAGTTAAAATACTTGACAAACGACGGGGGGGGGTAGAATAGGAAATCATAGCCAAAAAGGAGAAAATCATGGTCATAAGAAACAGCGTTAAAAGCATCTTTAGGGGCGGCATGCACGTATTGCGCGTCGGGTTCAAGGTTTCCCCGTTCGCGAAGTGGACATCGCAAAAAATATCATACAAGATAGAAGACATTCTTAATGCCGATGAAGATAGTGAATCATGGCTTGAAACCCTAAAACTTGATGCCGATAGCAGAACGAACAGGAAAATTTCGGACGAAATTGTCAAACGCATTAAAAAATCCGATATTCGCCTAATCAGCGACCCTAAGAATAGTGAGTGCTTCCACAAGTTTGAAATATCTCTTGGCAACGAAAAATTGCTTATAATAGAAGATGGAGTTTTTATCGGCGAAAAAAGAATCTGCTATGGCAAAAAGCCACATGCCGCAGCCATCGCCAAGTGTGAAAAGGAAGAATTGAAGGATAAAAAGGAATCCGACAAGGCTATTCTCTCCAAATTCAAGGGAAAAAACTCCGGCAAGTAGTTATGTCATGGTCATTCCGGCCCCGAGCCGGAATCCAGTCGTATAAGCTAAATCTCTACTTCATTCGCATCGGCCGAAAGCACCGCACTACGCACGACCTTCGCGCCAAGCAATTCCGCCGCCTTCTCGCCCATATAGGCAAGCGCTTCCGACAACCGCCCGTCCTCTACAAGCGCATCCTCGAACACTATGATCGCGCGCGTTGTATCCGCCGTCAACTTGGTGATGTCCGACTCGCGGTAATTAAAATTCCGACATACGATCGTCGAGCCGAATTTGTAAACGACTTCGCCGACGTTGGGCGTTTCCGTATCCGTCGCTCCGATAGGCAAAAATTTCTCCGAGCCGTCCGCGAAAGTAAGCTCCATATCGCCGCCGATCGCCGCGACATTTTCCCCGCCAGCCGGCATTTCGAATTTCAACGAAGCCAAATTATACACGTCGACAAGCGGGTTGACGCGATAAAGCCCCTTGCCGTTTTTCACGCGTTTGATAAGCGCCTCGATGGACGAGCGCGCGTCCTTCTCGCCGAAGGATTTGTATATCTCGCGCCAGCGGCGCACGACCGGATAGGACGCCAATTCCACGCCCTCGAATTTTGCGGCGATACCCTCCTCGAGCGCGGCATATTCCGCATCGAAAAACGCGCCTACATCGGACGAGTTGTTTATATTTTCTAAAACCAAAACGCCAATCCTTATCGGCGCATACTTTGCGAAAATCTCGGGATTGATGGCAAGTTTCATAATATTTCCTTTCACTGGCAATTATAATAACAATACATGATAAGTCAAGCATTCCCTTGACTCCGCCCCAAAATCCCGCTACAATAGCGATATGACATTATCAAGATTTTACAACGTATCCGACGGCATAAGCCTTGCCGAAATCTCCGACATGATTGGCGCGGAACTCGAAGGCGACGGCGGCCGCACGATAACGAAACTTTCGGGGCTAGAAGACGCGGACGAGAATTCGGTTTGCTTTTTTTCAAGCGCCGGCAGCGCCTCTGACCTAATCGCGCGCACGGAAAAATTCAAAGCGCTGCTTAAAAACTTAAAAGCCGCCGCGTGTTTTGTCGCTCCAAACGACGCGGAATTGATACCCGAGGGCGTCGCGAAGCTAATCACCTTCGACCCGAAGGGCGCATTCATACAGCTTAGCAACTTTTTCTATCGCGACAAATCGCGCGAGATAAACGGCATATCCGAAATGGCCTTCGTCGACCCGACCGCGACATTCAAGGATAAATCGTCCGTGCACATCGACGACTTCGCGTCCATTGGCGAGGGCGCAAAAATCGGCGCGCGCGTGTTCATCGCAAGCGGCGCGAAAATCAAGGCCGGCGTAGAAATCGGCGACGACTGCGACATTCTTGAAAACGCGGTCATCTCGCACGCCACGCTTGGCAAGCGCGTGCATATCGGCGAAGGCGCGAACATCGGGGGCGACAGCTTCGGCTGGCACACCAACGCGATGGGCCACCAATGGGTCCCTCAAATCGGCCAGACTATACTCGAGGACGACGTGTGGATCGGTGCTAACTCTGTGGTCGATAGGGGCGCACAGGGCGACACGGTGATCGGCCGCGGCACGAAAATCGATAGCCTTGTTATGATAGGGCATAATTGTAAGCTCGGCGAGAATTGTATCGTAGCGGCGATGGCTGGCATCGCGGGCTCGACCACGATCGGCGATTGGAGCCTTATCGGGCCCAAGGCCGGAATCAACGGCCACCTTACGCTTGGCGATAGGGTTCAGGTCGGTGCCGGTGCTGGCGTGATACAGAATCTAAATGATGGCGAAATCGTGTCGGGCTATCCCGCGCAACCGGTGGCGGATTTCCTAAAGCAAACGGCTATGCTGCGCCGCATGATCAAGGAAAAGAAAAAGCCCGAAGGCGAGCCTACCGCCGACTAAACTAACCCATGACCAATTGCACCTGTTCCTGCTTTAATTGCGCCAGCCGTTCCCAATACGCCGCCTCGGTGTTGACCACTATTTCCCCCGCCCGCGCAAGCGCCGCTTTGTCGCGTAGCATTTTCGCCATATAAAGGACGTTGTGCCGCCCGCGTTCACGGCCAAGCGGAAGTTTGGAATCTTCCATCTCGACGAAATCCACTTCGCCCATAAGCGCGATAAGGACGTCCGCGGCGTTTATGAACTGACTGTATTCATTATCCATTTTCCGACGTTGCACCGAATCGAACGAGCAGTATTTGCCCCTCCTGAAAATGGTCGGAACGATCTTGGCATACTGCTTTGTGATTTCTTTTATTGTCGCAACGACGATGTGAAGAGCTTCGTCGGGCGCGATCTCGTTTTTCACCCCTTCGAAAGCCAACTCGCCGGGGATTCCGATCGAGGGTATACAGTTGTTGTCCAAAGTTATATATTCTTTACGGTTTTCATATTCAAGAACACTTTTTACGACTTCTCGCGAGCTGATAATTTTAGTGGGGCCGGATTTGGTGCCCTCTGTGTTTGAGGGGACGGCTTCGATTTTCGAGTAGTATATTACATCGCGTGGGACATACATATTTACCTCGCTTGTTTTACCTGGACATAATCTATCATATTATAATATTTTGTCAAGTAAAAAATTCCTATTGATTAAAAAATTTCCATCCTATATTATGGCGCCAGAGGGAAAACATGAGAAAACTAGCCGTATTCATAGTAGCATTTTTCACCGCCGCCGCTGCGTCCGCCAATCCGGCCATAAATAGCCTTGTCGAGCGCATGGACGCATACGAACAATCGATCGCCCGTATGACCGACGAGCTCGAGCGCTCGAATTTCGAACTTCGCAATCTTCGCACCCAATCCGAGCGCCAGACGAAGGATCTTCAGCTTCAGATCACCGACGCCAATGCCGAGGTCGAGGGCCTTCGTCGCCAAAACGCCGAGCTCAGGAAGCAGATGGAAGATTTAAGAAACCGCCCAGCGCCCGCGCCCATAGCAGCCAGGCCCGAGCCCGTTAAACCCGTTGCGCCGCCCGCCGCCCCTTCGGCCATAGCGCCCGCTCCCAAACCCATAGTGCCGGCCATCGCCGCCGAGGATGAAGAAGCTTCGTTCGAATACGCTCTCTCCCTTTTCGACAACAGCGATTTCGAGGGCGCGGTGATAGCGTTTGCCGACAATATCAAGGCCAAGGGCGATACCCGCGACGAGGAATTCTATGAAAATCTCCTCTATATGGGCCTTTCTTTCTCGGAATTGGGCATGGAGGCCGAAGCGTGCAAAGCTCTGCTTACAGTGGTCGAATCAGCGCCAAGCGCCGAATATAAATCCTTCGCCGCCGGCCGCGCCGACGAGATGGGGTGTAAGTAATTTCATACCCTTCCAGTCATACTGCGACTTGATCGCAGTATCCAGTGAAGTATATATAAGCTTTCCAGCGAGCTTGCTCGCTTCGCGCATGACCGCCGCCCCCACGCAGGCATGCGCGCACAAGTGCGTCGCCGCCAGCTCGGCGTTCATGGCTTGCTCTCTCCTTGCATTCCCAAATCCTTATATTATAATATCTCCATGCAAAACTCCGCCGCCGACGCGATGACAACGCTACGCTTCCTTTTGGACGCGGGCGAGGAATACGAATTTTCTGACTCGCCGGCTCGGCTTGCCACGTCAAATAAAGCGCCTGCATTTGCGCCGGTCGAGGCAACCTCCGACACTCCGCTACTTTCCACCGACGATATTGTCGAACAGGCAGCAAGCATCTCAGCCACAGCAAACACGCTTGATGAACTATACGAAAAACTCGCTGCGTTTTCCGATTGCCCGCTCGCCAAATTCGCAACCACCATAGTAAAGGGTTTTGGCGCCGCGGCCGCCCCGAAATTACTTATCATTTCAGAATTGCCTACCATAGAAGACGACAAATCCGGCGCGGCATTCTCCGATGGTGCCGAGGGCGCGCTATTGAAATCCATGCTTGCGAAAGCGGGTCTAAGCGAAGCCGAAGTCCACGCGATTCCGGCAAGCGCATTTATCACGCCCGGCCGCCGCGCATTAACCGCGCCCGAGATGAAATTCCTTGCCCCGATTCTTGCCCGCATAATAGAATTGATAAAGCCTAAGGCAATCTTGGCACTAGGCTCCGCCGCCCCGAATATTTTATTCGCCCGGGGCGATTCCGTTGCCATCTGGCGTGCCGAAAAACCGATAATGAATGGCATTCCGATTCACACAACGTTTTCACTATCCGCTATGGTAAAGGACACGTCGCTAAGGAAAGACGCCTGGGGCGATCTTCACGCCGCATTGGATTGATATCCCCTGCGAGCCTCCCGCTCCCATCGCCCACACAAACGCCAACGATTTGGCGATCCCGCCTACGCACAAATCTTTTTATACATTGTGTTCTCCAGCTCGAAGAGCTGCGCGCACCACGCCGCCCCCACGCTGTGCGTGCGCGCGTGAACGCGTAGCTTGAAATCTTTACAACGGAACCGGCGCTCTCGTTGCCTCGAGCTGTCCACCGGAGGGGATTTGGGTTTATTCTTAGTTATTTATACTACCTTGTCGCCTGAACCGTCTGGGCTCGAGCAACCGAACGCTCGCCGCTGTCCATAGCTTTTATAACCGCAAGGACATAGGCAAGCGCCGCGTCCGAATATCCCGCAATCCTTGGATCGCCAAGCACCGCCGCCCCTCGCATAAAATTAAGAAGGCGCGTATCGTCGACAAAGCCTACCCCTTCCGCGCTGCCGAACCTGTTCCTCTCCGCTCTTTTTATCCTTGCTATATTATCGCGGAATTGGTCTATCTGCTGCCTAAGGGCGCGATCTCGCGCGCCGACGCTTCTGTATTTCCTAAGGTCGAAATTCATCAAGCCCTTGACCTGCGCGTCAAGCTCGAGGAATGTGAAGGCTATCTTGCTCTCCTCTTGAGTCATGTTGGCGAAGTGATTGAACATTCTTCCCTCGATCTGGGCGAAGTGCTGGGCTTCGTGCGCTATGTCTTTCCAGAATGATAACTCCCCCCTCTGCCCGTTCCGAACATTCTGAATAGTCGAGCGCATGATATATAGCGTATCCGGGAACGCGAAGTCTATGAACATGTTGTAGCCATAATATCTCGGCTCGTTGGAAAGAATTTTGAATGTAGTGCCGAATCCCAGAAGTTGCCGTATCACATGCGGCGCCGCGGCGTCCATCTTGTCGATCTGGCTCTTAAGGAAATTCGCGTCGTCAATGTATGCCGCATCGGCCATAGTTATGTTTACAAGCCTGCTTGGTTTAGGGGTCCAGGTAAGGGCGGCCTGCGGCATGTTTACGAAATCCGAAGCCTCGATGTTCTTGGCCAAAAATCCACAGCCGGTTATGCCCATTATGGTAAGTGCGACGTATGCCAACGCGCGGTCATACTTCCGCTTTATTTTTCCCGCCGCCGATTTAAGGAAGTCCTTTTTCACCATTCGGAAATTATATCATGAATTCGATTTATGAGCAAGTGTAAGCACAATCCAAATACAACTCTACGGGAAGGTAAGCTAGGCACGCCAAAGGCGGACGTAGCGAACCGGGGTCCCGTATAGTTGTATTTATAGCTTTTCTCGCAAAGCGCGATAGGGGGCGGGGCGCGCTTCGCTTAAATAACACAGGTTTAATCTGCCCCAAAACGCCAAGAGCAGTTGGCGTTTGTGCGGGCGGTTCTCGCCTTGGGCTCGCTTGGATTACGCTTTCTTCTCCTTGCCGATAAGGCCGCTGATAATAGCGAACACGATGCGGTATATGCGTTCAAGCACCCACGCTACACCACAAAAAAGCAGCATTGCGACAAGGGGGTTTGCTACGATTTCGTATCCCGCGAACACCATCACCACGCGTCCGAGGGTTAAAATCCATAGGCTGAAACCGGCGACCAAGATAAGCGCCAGCGCCATTAAAAATCTCAAGAACCGAATAACCATTTGTGCCTCCTATTTGTTAAGCGTTGCGATCGCGCGTGCGGATGCGGTATCGAAAATTCGGGTCGCGGCGGCATTCATAGCGACTTTTATTGCAAGGTCGCCTACGATCGACCCCTTCGCACCCGCCCCCTCAAGCGCGGCCAACGCGCCCGCGAAATCCCCGGCATAGGCGGCGATCACGGCGAAGTTGACGGCGCCTTCTATGCCGTCGTTGCTCCAACCCCTAAGCGATCGGATTTTGATAAGGTTTTTGAAGCGCGCGAATATCTCGCCATACCATGTGCTGATTTCACCCGAAGCTCGTTTGGCCTCAAGCACGATTTCCGCCGCGCCTATCTCGATCCTCCGCGCCATTTCTATATCCGAAATCGCCGCGTTTTCAAACGACATAAGTGTAGCGATGTCCTCCTCGAACGCCGCGTCGCCCTTGGTCAAAGAGACAAGCATTCTTAGCTGCTGGCCATAGTTGATTCCCATTCTGGCATTGTTTTGTATCGTTGCGGCAAGGGATAATACGGCCATGCTTTTACCGCTATGAGCGCGGTTGTATTCCTCGACTCCGTCCACGCGCCTAGAGAGCGTTTCCATGTCCGAGCGTGCCACGAAATTCCGTCGCGCCGCATCAAGCTGTCCTTCGAGTTTCGCGCCAAGCGATTTTACCTGCTCCTCGACGTCAAGCTGTCTAAGCGTCGCGATTTTTTCAAGATACTTGTCAAGCGCCTCGTTGCCGGAAACGCCGCCGCTTAACGCCTCGAACCTCATGTTGGTTTTCACGTTTTCGGTGTATAGATAGAATAGGCCTGCTCCGGCCAGCATGAATAAAATCACCGCCAAGAATTTCACGAAAAACCCTCCGCCGGAAGAGGGCGCCGCGGGCGCTACATACGTTGCCGTCGGTTCGGGATAGACTTCTATCGGCACCTCGCGCCGTGATTTTTTGGCCATTGCTCCCCCTTATGATTCAAGTTTAAGCGCGATGGATTTGACCTTGGCCGCCAAATCGGAAATTGTTGCGGCAAGCTCGTCCTCGAGCGCGGAATTTTCGGTGAACTTAGCGCGCTGGTTCTCAAGCTCGTCTTTGCGGAACTTTATTTTTTCAAGCTCGCCGGTCGTTAAAATCGCCGCCATCAGGATCAAAGTTTCCTGGTCCGCTTCGCGAAACGACATAGCAAGGTTGCCGACCTTGGTGTTTATGATTGTGGCAAGGCTTTGGATATAGGCTTCTTGCCCCATCGGACAGTCGACGGAATAGGGCTTGCCGTTGATGGAAAAATCTACGCGGCTCATGCTACCTCGGCCTTCAGCTCGGCAAGTTTTGCGCGCGCCAGCTCGATTTTTTCTCCCATTTTGAACGCATCGGAATTAAGTCGGGCGATTTCGCCTTTGAGCTCTTCTATTTCAAGCTCGCGCCGCCCCGAATCCGCGCGTAAAGCTCCCGCCGCCGCCTCGAGTTTTGATATTGCGCCGACAAGCTCGATTACCGAATTTTCAAGACTTTGTTTCACTCTTGCCTTTTTGTAAATCCCAATGTAAAATGATACCGTAAAAACCATCTTAAGTCAAGGAGCGAAAATGCGCGCGAACAATCGGAAACACGACGCAACGCGGACAATCTCGATAATCACGGGCGTGAACAAGTATGCCGAGGGCAGCTGTTTGATAAGCTTCGGCGATACGAAAGTTCTTTGCACCGCGACGATCGAGAACAAGGTTCCGCCGTTTTTGCGTAATTCCGGTAGCGGCTGGATAACCGCGGAATATTCTATGTTGCCGCGCGCGACGCAAACACGCACCGACCGCGATCATACCAAGATTCACCCCAACGGCCGCACGGTCGAAATCTCGCGCCTTATCGGCCGCTCTCTACGTAGTGTAGTGAATTTGAAAGCCATGGGCGAGCGGCAAATATTCATAGACTGCGATGTATTGCAAGCGGACGGGGGAACGCGCACCGCGGCAATCACCGGCGGCTATGTGGCCATGGCCATAGCGTTCAAAAAATTCCGCGAAATGCACAGCCCGAAAGTCGAGCCGCTCTTGGGTTCCATATCCGCCGTGTCGTGCGGCATAGTTGACGGCCAACCGCGCCTCGACCTTGATTTCGAAGAGGATTTCGCCGCGCACACCGACGCGAACTTCGTCATGTCCGGCGACGGTCGCATAGTGGAGATTCAAGCCACCGCGGAAAAAAATCCGTTCACCAAAGCCGAGCTTGATTCCATGCTCGACCTTGCGATAAAGGGCGCCGCAGAAATTCAAAAACACCAACAAGAAGCCATAGGAGAATAAAATGGAAAACTATCAGGATCAGAACAATATTCCCGCTGAAGCACCCCGCGAAAATCCCGAACAGAACGCCTTTATCCGCGAAATCAAAGAGGAAATCCAAAAGGACAAGGCCGCCGCCCTTTGGGAAAAATGGAAATACTGGATCATCGGCGTTTCAAGCATAGCGATAATTGCGACCGCCAGCCATAGCTTTGGTAAATATAGGACCGCGCGCGACGCCGCGAAGTTCGCTCCGTTATACGAAGAAGCGTTGTTCGCCCCTACCGCCGAGGCTCGTATCGAAGCGTTGACCCGCGTGGCCAAGGGCTCGCGCCGCGCCTTCCGCGATATGGCGTATCAACAACTCTTCGCCGCGCAAATGGCCGCCGGAAGATACGCCGCCGCCGCCGATACTTTGAAGTCCGCATTCGACAACGCCGTCAATCCCGAGTTCCGCTCGCTATCCGCGATCAAGCTCTCGCAACTGGAAAGTTTCATAGCGACCGAGGCCGGCTTCAACGACGCGGTTAAACGCCTTGGCCAAATCAAACGCTCCGCCCCGCTTTATTGCTCGACCCAAGTGGCGCTTGCGTCGCTTCAGGCCTCGCGTAATCAGAACGAGGCCGCGGTCAAGACTATCGATTCCTCGAAATGCGCCAACAACGCTACGACTTCGATCCGCGCGTTCGCGAACGCTATCCGCTCTGCGGCAAGCGCCAAGGAATAGGCGATCGGAGGGGGTAAATGAAATACGTTTTCATAGCGTTATGCCTTGCGATGGTAAGCTCGATGATGTTCCGCTCGTTCGACGACAGCAATACCGACCATATCAAAAGCAATGGACGCACCATATCACAATCTGCGCCAGTTTCGGAAAGCGAATAGCATGCGCCGCATAGCCACATTGATGACCGCACTTCTGCTTGCCGCGTGTGGCACTGACAAGAAGATACCCGAGGGGGGCACGCCTGTATTCGGCGGCGCCAATCAATCGCCCGCGGTCAAACAGAGGGAGATAAAACTCGACCGCCCGCGCGAGTTGCGCTCGTGGGAATCAGCCGCAGGGCCGCTTGACAACAACCCCGGCAACACCACCGCGCGCGACAGCTTTAGGCGGCTTTATAATATAAGCATCGGATCCATCGGAGCGAACAACCTCTCGCTTTATCCGCCCATCATAGCGGACGGTCATATATATACCATCGACGGCTACCTCCGCGTGTCCAAATTCGAGCTGAAAAACGGCCGCCGTGCATGGCGCAACAATTTCCTCAAGCCGCACGGAGAAATCGTATATGGCTCGATCGCATTTGCCGACGGCGCGCTTTATGCGGCAAGCAGCAATGCCGAAGTGATAAAAATCGACGCCGCGACAAATAAACTTGAATGGCGCACGAAACTTTCCGGCACGCTAAAGGGCGCGATAAAGGTCTGCGGCGATCGCCTGCTTGTCATGGACGGCGCGAATAAATTGGAAGTGCTGCGAACCTCAGACGGCGCCACCGCGTTCACCAAATTCTTCCTTGACGCGCCGCTTGGCATGATACGCGGCAGCACGCCGGCATGCGAAGGGGACGTTGCAATCTTCGGTCTGCAAAACGGCGAGATCGCGGCCAAGAATTTGGCCACAGGTGCCTCGCTTTGGGGCGCCCGCGGACATGCCGGCTCGTTCCACTCGAACAACACGATCACCGATATAGTCGCAAGTCCCGTTATCGCGGACGGCAAGGTCGTAGTGAAAACTTTCGGCGGCGGCATGAGGGCTCTTGACCTGAAAACCGGCCGCGAGCTATGGCGAGCATCCATGTCTGGCCGCGCGACTCCTGCGATTTCCGGCGGCACGATATTCGACGCGGACGATAACAACATGCTCCGCGCTATCGACATCGCAAGCGGTCGCGAAATCTGGAGCACGCGCATAGCTTCGGCCAAGGACGCAGGTTTCGCGCAATCTGTCCTTCTATTGAACAACCGCGCGGTGGTGTTCATGTCGGGCGGGCGGGCATTCTCGTTCGACCCGTCGACCGGAGCGCCGCTGTCCACGCAAAAATTGGCAAGCTCGATCGACGCGCCGGTTGCCACCACCGGCGGCGCGGTCTTTGTGCCAAGCGGCTCGAGCGTCAGAGTGTGGCAGTAAACTTATAATAATGAAGTCCCCAGCGAGCTTGCTCGCTACGCGCGCTCCGCCGCCCCCACGCTGGACGCGCGCGGTATACACCGCTTGCCGCCCAGCTCGGCGTCGCTTGCTGGAATATGATGGGAATTTGGCAATAAAAATCTCTTTTCCTATTGCAAATTTCATGATATAATTCCCGCGTGCAAAAGGAATTTCCATGAAGAGAATATTCGCGGTTTTAATTTTTCTATGGGGGGGGGTAATTTCGTCCCCGGACGCTTATTCTAGGAAAATAAAATGTATCGACATCAAAACAAACGAAGATAATGCTTGTTCGAAAGTCCGTGGCTGTTCCTGGATCGCCCCTGGTCAAGCCGGCGCGAATATCACCGGCTGCCATCCCAACGGGACCGTCAATGCCGAACGCAAACGCCTTGAAACCGAATGCGATAAAAGGCCGGGATTCAAATGGGACGATAAAAATTGGAATTGTATAACCGATACTTCCACGCGGTGTAATGCGTTCAAGGACGAAGATACATGTGGTGGCCAAGGTAGAAATTTGGGCTGCCTTTGGTTTGCCGCCACGACCGAACCTGTCAAATTCAATGAGGGCTGTCTTGACGCCGGCAGCTATGCGTCAAGAAGGCAAAGGATCGATTCTGCCAACGAAGGAAATAAAAAACAGGCATGCGAAAAAGAGGGCCGCTTCTGGAACGAAAACGAATATAAATGCGAAGACATTGCCCAATGTGGCGAAGGAGAAAGGCTTAATCGCAGGGCCAACAAATGCGAACCTTACACCCCGCCGCCTGCCGATCCGAATTCCGGCCTAAGGATTGCCACCGGCGCGGGCGGAGCGGTGGCCGCCGCGATTTCCATCGGCACTGCCGGAAGCGCCGAAGATAATCTCAAGCGCTTTTCCGACTCGCTTATCACCGCTCAACGGGCGTTGGACGAAGCCGTTAATCAATAGTAATGGCTATTGCAAGCCACCCATTTTTATGCTATAATTTCCTCAAGGAGTTTTCGCATGAAAAGGATTTTTCTGTGCCTAGTCGCATTGTTCATCACACTTGACGCCGCAGCGCAGGCACGAAGCACGTCCGCATCGGCGCGTGGAGGAAGGGGCCGCACCACCGCCGCCGCCGCGATCGACCCGGAAATCGTGCGCGAAAATTGCTCGACCCAGTTTATCGCCGCGCTTGATGGCGAATGCTTCGACACCGATACGCTAAAAGAAGGCGGAGTCTACGCCAAATGCAAATTCAAAACGCAAGCCGAGCTTTTCGACATCATGGATATGCAGTTGGCAAGACAGATGGGCACCGGCCGCACCGCCGAATTCCTAAAGGAATGCGCGCCGTTCCGCTCGTTCGCGCTTGACCGCTGGTTCAAAAACCGCGAGATAGTAGAGCGCTCGACCGTGATCGGTTCCGCGGATTGCCAGACCTCGACGCGTAAACTCGCCGCCGCGCAAAGGTGCTACTCCGCCGCCATCGCGCACGACGGCAACTTCTTCGAGTTCCAAAGACTCATGCAACAGACTTGCGGCACCGAACCCGACGTGGCAAGACGCTTCGCAGAGGCCGGCGACATGAGCTTCGGCAACCTCGGCCGCATGACGGACAACTTCGCTACCGGCCAGTATACGATCAAGGCTGCGGGCTGGCGCACCGCTGTCGAGGCTGTGCTTGCCGGATATAAGTATCAGGCGCGCGCGGATTGCGGCGATGAAAACTACGAGATGATAGAGTTCAACCGCTTCGCGCCCGACGATCGCGGCAACCTCGCCGCCGTTCAACGCTCGGCGTTCGCCGAACAATATGCCCGCCAGATGGGAGCTCGCACCGCTCATGGCATAGCGACCGGCCGTCCGATGGCCATCGACGGTTTCTATGACCCGGCGAATGTGTATAATGCAAGGGCCACCGTTCCCGCCGCGGTCTCGCTTACCGCAGGCACCGTCGCGGCCGGAGGCATGCTTGCCGCAGGTGTGGCCGGCATGATCACCGGCGCTCCGCCCGCAGTGATAACGACAACCACTCACATGGTTCCCGGCACCGTGAACACGGTCGGAGTGCGTCAGAACATCTATGTCCACGACGGCACGTTCGGCAGGCCCTATAACAAAACGTTCGGCCCCCGCCGCGTCGATGGGGACATCTATCTTATCGACGAGGTAAGCAATATCTCAAGCGCGCGTGCAAGGCTTATCAACCTTATCGTCAACGATTCCATTTCCGGACCGAATGATAGGGACGCGATCGATCAGAAGATAGTGGTCGGCCTTGGCGCCCGCGCGAACGCCGCGCCCGCCGAAGTCCTAAACATAGTCGGCCAGCTTAACGACGGCGACGTGTTCGTGCTGACATCGCAAGGTCAGTGCCAGGTCTTGATGATCGACGGCGACCGCGTGCGTATCATGTCGCGCCTCGAGGTTCAGGGCAGGGCGTTGGTGTCCCGCCACTTGACACGCTGCCGCGAAGTGATAGAGTAGCGCTCTATGAGCATGAACGAATCATTCGACCGTATCGCCGCGATAATTTCCGATATTCGGAGGTTTCTTTGACCGGGATAGTTTAACTGCCCGCCTTGCCGAACTGATCGCGCTTGCCGCCGACGAGAATATTTGGAACGACCAATCGCGCGCGCAGAAAATACTTCAGGAAAAATCCGACATAGAGAAAAAGCTAGCCCTAATCGACAACGCGGACAAGGATTTCGCATCGCTCAAGGAACTTGCCGCGCTTGATCCCGACGACCCGGAAATAGCGCGCGAGGTCGCCGCGTTCGAGCGTCAAATCGCGCCGGTAAGATTCGAACTTATGTTCTCAAGCGATGCCGACGCCGCGCCCGCATACCTTGAAATCCACGCCGGCGCAGGCGGCACAGAGGCACAGGACTGGGCGGATATGTTGCTTAGAATGTATATGCGCTGGTGCGATATGCACAAGTATAAATACGAGCTTATGGACATGCACGAGGGCGAAGAGGCCGGCATAAAATCCGCGACGCTTAAAATCAACGCGAAGAATGCCTACGGCTGGCTCAAGGGAGAATCCGGCATTCATCGCCTGGTAAGAATCTCCCCGTTCGATAGTAATGCAAGGCGGCACACAAGCTTCGCCTCGGTCTGGGTCTATCCCGTCGTCGACGACACGATAAAAATAGAAATCAATCCCGGCGACCTTCGCATAGACACTTATCGGGCAAGCGGCGCCGGCGGCCAGCACGTCAATAAAACAGATTCTGCGGTTCGTATCACCCACCTGCCGACAAACATAGTAGTGCAATGCCAAAACGAACGCAGCCAAATGAAGAACAAGGACACGGCGTTTTCGATGCTGCGCTCGCGTCTATATAATCTCGAGCTTGAAAAACGCGCCGCCGAGAAGGATAAAATGAACGCGACGAAATCGGATATCGGCTGGGGCAACCAAATCCGTTCGTATGTTTTTCAACCCTATCAGATGGTAAAGGACTTGCGCGCCGGCGGCTTTGAAACCTCGAATATCGCAGCCGTTATGAACGGCGAAATCGACGAGTTCCTAAGCGCTACTATAATCGCGAACGCTGGAAAGTAAACCTATTGCTATCCTTATGGCTTGCGAATAAACTCGAAACTTGTAAGTTTAACGTCAACTATTTCGCGCGGAGCGAATAGGCGAAATGGTTGACAAAAAAAAATAAGTTGACAATAAATTTATTGACGCAATCGAAATAAAATATATAATGTTGATATTGCAAAAGGGGAATTTCGTGAATAACGCTCGCAACATAGTTTTTATATCCGACGAGGGCTATGCGCTACCGACTCGAGTTGCGATACGCTCGCTTGTCAGGAATACTCCGTCGTCCGAGAATCTTAA
This sequence comes from Alphaproteobacteria bacterium, assembly GCA_009785175.1. Classification (GTDB taxonomy): domain Bacteria; phylum Pseudomonadota; class Alphaproteobacteria; order Rs-D84; family CACZYB01; genus WQWV01. Next base: position 16,475 of record WQWV01000002.1, on the reverse strand, counting down.
CGTCTATGTAATTTGCACCGATATGGCAAAGTCCACGGCGGACAAGTTCGCTCCTCTGTCCTCGAAAAATGTCAATGTCGAAATCAAGGAGATTGAAAATAAACTCAAGTCGTATTCGATCAAGCACGGGCACGTTTCCGCTGCCGCCTGTTTGAAATACGACCTTGCGAATATATTTCCAAAACTCGACAGGATACTTTACCTTGACGGCGACCTTGTCATAACCGGAAGCCTTGATAAGGTTTTCAAAACCGATATTAAAAACGCCTATGCCGCGATGGTCGAGGATAGGATCTGCATGCTCAAAAACAACCACCATCTTCGAATTGGCACGGAAAAGATCTTCAACTCGGGCGTGATGTATTTGAACCTCGCCAAAATACGCGCCGACAAAATGGTGGACAAGATGCTTGCCGCCGCCCGCCATCCCAAAAGGTCGTCGAGCTATCAGGATCAGGACATCATAAACAAGGTTTTCGATGGACACATAGTCGCTTTGCCGCCCGAATATAATTATTATATCCGATATTATATGCCGGAATACTTAAACCATGTCGGATATAAGGATTTACAGAAGCTAGAACCAAAGATCGTCCACTATTCCGCCAAAACCAAACCGTGGAAAAGTTCCGATTTGCCCAAGGTGAAAGAATGGCTTTCATATCTCTCGCCCGACGATCGCGAGGTTGTGCTTGCCGCCCATGCGCGCGAATCAAACCGTATTCCTCTCGCTCCCAAAAAGCAAAGCCTTATTAAAACCATCGAAAAGCTCGACCTTGTGAAAAAGGTTAAAAAGCTTTTCATTCCGAATAAAATCGCGAAACTTTTTTATCAGGTTTCCAAAAGGGACAACGTCCGCCGCTTCAAATTTTTCGGCATCCGCGTTCTAAAGGTCAAGATCAAGCCGGGCATCGAACGTGGAAATTTCCTTCCTCAAGACCTCAAGTATATAGCGTCCAAACCCGGTTCGAACAACCTTTACCTAAAGCGTCCCGACATCGACGCCAAGATCGCGAAGTTTACCACATCCGGCACAAGCGCGAAACCCAGGTCGCCGAAGCTGATCGTATCGCTTACGTCCTATCCGGCGCGCATGAACGCGGGCATCACGAAGTATGCGATATTTTCCCTCTTGAATCAAAGCGTCAAGCCGGACAAGGTCATACTTTACCTTTGCGCCGACGAGTTCCCGGGCGGCGAGGCCTCTGTTCCCGCGGATATAAAGGCGTTCAAGAAAAACGGGCTCGAGATTCGTTTTTACGACTGCAACATCCGCTCGTATACCAAGCTTGTCCCGGCGCTCGGCGATTTCCCGGATTATGTGATCGCGACCGCGGACGACGATATATTCTATCCCTCGAACTGGCTCGAGAAATTGTATGACGCGTATCTTAAGAATCCCAAGGCCATACATTGCCACCGGGCCCGGCGTATCAGTTTTTCAAGACGTCGGGGCATTCCGCGTCAGTATTCGGTTTGGAAGCTTATATCGAAACGGACCGGTCCCTCGGTATTGAATTTTCTGACTGGCGTTGGCGGCGTTATCTATCCTCCGCATTCTCTTCATTCCGAGGTGTTGAACAAGGATATGTTCATAAGGCTTGCTCCGACCACCGACGATATCTGGTTCTGGGCTATGGCGACCAAACAGGGCACCAAGATTTGCGTTGTCCCCCGTCCCCTGTCGTTCCAGGTCTTTGTAGATCTTGAAAACGAAACATCGCCCGACGAATCCGCGCGTCTTGGTGCTATAAATTGCATGGGCAGCGGGAACGACGTCGCGGTCTCGAATATCCTTGGACATTATCGTGATGTTTATGAGAAGTTGAAGTCCGCGGCTTAATATAGTTGGTCATTACCACCCCCTCACTGTCATACTGTGGCTTGACCGCAGTATCTACCGCGAGCCCAAGGCGAGCTCGCCTTTACAAACGCCAACAATTTGGCGTTTTAAGGCAGATTCTATATATGTTATAAAAAATGGGGGGGGGGCGCTTAAAGGCGTAATCTAAAATCTCTCCCAGCGGAGCCTTGCTGGCGCCGCGGCCTACGGCCTAACCCAGCCCTCCGCAAGGAGAGATTTGGGTTTCTGCTTGTATCTAATTCATGCACTGATTGTTGTTCTGATTGAATTCTTCAAGTGAGATCGGTTGTCCTCTGCTTGTGCTGCCGGCGCATATTCCAATCCAATCGCTAAGGCTTGTGCTACAGCTGACATCTTTTCCTGTTGCCCCTTCGTATCTTACATTCGTAATTTTACGATTTGTAAACTCTTGGTTCAGCCTGGACGCGTTCATACTGGTAGGTGCGGCGGAACCTTGCATTACAAGCCCTCCGTCAAGGGCGCAGGTGTTGCCGCTTGATCTGACATTAATTCTTATTATTCGGAAATCTCCACCACCGCCGCCAAACCAGCTGCCTCCTCCTCCGCTTCCGCCCGGCATCCTTGCCGCAATCTTCGAGCCGAGATTGTATATGCACTGGCGTATTTCCTCGGTGTTGTTTGCGCTTGGCACTACGCTGGCGCAGCACGGACCGAAATTGTTGCCCGGACAGCCCGGGGGAAGAAGCGTGTTTATGCGGTCAAGCATGTTGCGAACCTGGGAACGCGAGGACGAGTTCGGCGAACCGCCCATGATTTCGCTAAGCTCGGATAAGCATTGCTGCATTTCGGGTCCGGGTGTCTGCTTGCTTGTGAATGCGCCGCAGGTGTTGGAGGTCCACTGGACATTTCTTCCGCCCCCGCCGCCCATACCGCCGCCGGCCGCTTCGTCCTGTGTGTATGCGATTTTGATTTCTGCTTCGTTAAGCGAAAAGTCGACCTGGACCACGGCGCGCAGCACTCGTTCCGTAAGCTCCATGGCCTGGTGGTTGATTCCGCCGATCATTCCGGCGTTCCCGACCTTGCCCGCAAGCATTCCGCCGATTCCGGGCGTGATCGTCATCTGCTCGAATTCCTTACAGTTGTATCCTCCCGCGGCTTCCTGTCGGATTATATTGCCCTTTGCGTCAAAGCGCGTGGGCGTTGCGTGCTGGGCGGTGAATATGTGTTCAAGCGCGTTTGCCCCTTCGCACAACGTCATGCACGAGGTCGTAAGCGGCGCGCCGTATTCGTTGATCTTTTGGATCACCTCGGTAAGATACATCTGGGCCGAGATAAGGGCCGAAAGTTTATCATCGCCGATAGATCCGCCGTCAAGCGAAGTCATTTCGACAAGGGCTACCTGTTCCGCGATGCGTCGTGCGGCAGCGTCAAGGTCTTGATAGATTGATTCAAGTTCTCCGCGCACAGTGGATTCTTTTACGTTGCGTGTGCATTTGAATCTTATGGGGTAGGTTCCCTGCGGATCGAAATATCTGCTTGAGCGTTTTGCGGCCATAGCGCGCGGCGCCTCGGAACGACAGTTTCCGATACCGTCCTTTATGTCGCATGTGATGCCCGCTAGGATTTCGGAATCGATTTCTGCGGCCGGGGTTTTGAAGTGGAGGATCGTGCTGTGTCCTTCCGAGCCGTCGAATTTTACTATGCCCATCATAGAGAATAGTTTGCCCATGCGGGAGCGCGCGTCTGAAATGGCTTTGCGTATCATCGACATGGCGTTGTTGAATGCTACGTCGGGCCGCTCGTTGCGTTCGGCGACAGCTGATTGACGGTCAAGCGCGGCGGATGCGGCGATAGCGGCCTGCTCCTGTTGGAAGCGCTGGGCCTCGAGTTGCGCTGCGGCGGCAATTTCGGCCTGGCGAATTCGTTCGGCGGAGGCGGCCTGTTCGCGCGCCATCTGCATTTGTATTTCGGAATCGGCAGTTGCGGCGCGTGCCGCTGCGGCTTGGGCTTCGGCCTGCATGATCATCATGTTGCGTTCGTGGTCGCGCTCGGCGCCTTCGACCTCGGCGGCTTTTTCCGCTTCAAGGGAGGACGCAAGGCCGGCTATCATCGCCGCGCATTGGAAAGGAAGGAATTTGTTGCGCGCTCGCAAACAACCTATGAAAAGCCCTCGGTTTGCCATAGCGTCGGTGCACGAACCCGGAAGCGAGCAATTCGCGGCTATACACTCGTTGATAACGGGTTCGCATTGCCGGGCAAGGTTGGATCGGCTGCATTGGGCAAGTGCGCGAAGGCAGCGTGCCTGATCCTCTCCGAAATCGAGCGTTTCGATCGAAAACATGTTAAGGCATGCGTCGCAGGTTCTTTGCACTCCGACTGGCACCGCAGAAGTTGCCGTGCCGGGGCCGGTTGCTGCTCCGCGAGGCTGCGCGTGAATTTCCGTCGCGCCCAAAAGCGCGAAAGCCAAGATAACAGCATAAGAAACAACCCCTCGCATGGTGGGTATTATAGCACGAAATTAAGACCGGCGCAAATGTAAAATCTTCCTTTGCCTATCCCTGTCATTACCCGGCTCGACCGGGTAATCCAGCGGAGGCTATAGAAACTTCCCCAGCGAGCTTGCCTCGCTGCGCGCACCACGCCGCCCCACGCAGTGCGTGCGCGAATACTTCGCTTCCGCCCTGCCGGCGTAGTTGCTTGCTCGTGGATTGTTCGCTACGCGTTCAGGCGACGCGCCCGCCTTCAGCTCGCGGGGATTTTTGATTAAGCAATCTCGCCCATATAAATCCCGAGTTTAAGCGCGGTCTGCACTTCCTCGGATTTGGGATCGACGACGAATTCGTAATCCTTGATGTCCTCGATGTTGGTGCATGCAAGTTTGCCGTTTCTGATTCCTACCAACGCCCGAGCTTTGGGATTTTCCTTAAACACGTCGACGGCATAAACGCCAAGCTGCGAGGCAAGCAAACGGTCCTTCTGGCTGGGCAAAGATCCGCGCTGCACGTGGCCAAGCGATACCGCGCGCGAATTGATTCCGCGCGATTCGAGGTATTTGGAAACATACTCCGCGCTGTTCATGCACTTTTCGTTCTCAAGATTTTGGCCGTGCTCGGCGCCCGCGCCCTCGGCTACGACGATGTTGAAGAACTCGCGTTTCTCGCGCTTTTTCACGTCCATTAGTTTTTTGTATATGTTCTCGAGCGTATAGGGGATTTCGGGGATAAGGATCACATCCGCGCCCGATGTTATGCCCGCACGCACCGCAAGGTGTCCGGCGTCCCTGCCCATGACTTCGACGGTGAAGGCTCGTCGGTGCGAGCGCGAAGTCCAGAAAAGGTTGTCAAGCATTCCTGTGCATGTTTCCGCGGCCGAAGAGAAGCCGATGGAAATATCGGTTCCGGGGGTGTCGTTGTCGACGGTTTTCGGAAGTAGTATGCAGGCGCAATTTGCTGCTATGGCATACCTATTGTAAAACAAAAGCGAGCCGTTGCCGCAGGTGCCTATGATGGCGTCAAGCTTCATTTTCTTGATTTTCTCGCCGATTCCTTTCTGAAGGTCGCGCTTGATAGAGTCCTCTTCGCTCACGAATGTCCATGTGTTGTTGCCGCGTGCGTATGCGCCAAGGAAAGTTCCGCCTTCGCGTATCTTTTCTCCCCACGGAAAATCTTCGCCTATGGTGTAATAGTCGCCGAACTCGATGCCGTCGACCCCGTTTCTGATGCCGATGACTTCCCAGCCGTATTGATGCGCCCGTTTAGTGATAGCCATCATGGCTACGTTAAGGCCGGCGCAATCTCCGCCGGACGTGAAAATTCCAATTCTTTTCTTGGTCATAAATTCCTCATTTCTTGCCCTGGGGCTTTTTTCAAACCGGATAATTATAGCATGCCGCCCGGAAAAAGCAAACATAATTCCCGAACGCCTCCTTGGCCGTCCGCGTCTGCGCCCAGGCTTGTTTTTTCGAATTTAGGTGATTAATAGTTGAACCAGCGCCTTTTGGATTTGATAATCGCGCGAGTTTTTTCCGAAAACTTGTTCTTGGTTTCGCAAACTGTGCACTTATATGTGCAGTTGCCCGAGTTGCATGCGTTGAAATCCCCTTCTTCCTGGCATGACCTGCATATATCGTTGGCGGCATCGCGGAAGATTTTTGCTACCAAATTCTGTTCCTTGCCCGGGAAGTTGGCAAGCATGTCCGCAAGTAGGAAGTATTTGAAGACGCGGGTAAGCCAAAAGTTCGACTTGCTTTCGTAATTTCCCAAAACTCCGTGGATAAAGCTGGCCGCCGGGCATGCCATGCCTTCGGCAACGCACCTGGTTTCCTTTAATGCTGGCACGAACTTGAATGCGGTTTGTGGTTCTACTATCCCAAGCGGATTGTCGGGCATATAGTTGGTTTTCTTTAATTTGATTTTTTTAATCTTCATATCTTGCCCGTTTTATTGTTGGTCATAGACATATCTACCCCCCCCCGCGACGTTTTGTCAAGGGAAAGTTTGTCCCGCGCCCGCGCGTTCGGGAAAATAGTTGACAGAAAAAAACAAAAATATATAGTGGTTGCAGATAGGGAATTTTCATGAAGGCATTGTCGAAAATCAAAAAACTACTTTCTAAATGGCGCGTCGAAATGCCAACGGCCGTCCGTATAGACATTTGTTCGATATGCCAGCTCAACTGCACGGGCTGTTTCATGCGTAAGGGCGATTATTTGAACGTCGGCGCCGGCCGGATAAAATACGACGACTTCGTTTCGTTCATAAATAGGCATCCGTTCATAAAGACGATCGAGGTTTCGGCCTTCGGCGAGTTCACACTGCACCCCGATATAATCCGCATGATGGAATTCGCCCATTCCAAGGGTGTTAGGCTGACCGCGAACCAGGGCACCAATTTTAACACGATCGCCCTTGACATAGCCGAAGCCATGGTCAAATACGAGTTCGAGGGATTGACGATCTCGCTTGACGGGGCAAGCCAGGAAACGTATTCGAAATACCGCGTCGGCGGCAATTTCGACCAGGTCATATTGAACATAAGGCTGGTCAACGCCATAAAGAAGAAGTATGGTTCCGAATATCCTCACATGGACTGGAAATACGTGATCCTTCCCACGAACGATTCCGAAGCCGAGATAAAAAAAGCCAAAGAGATGGCCTCCGCGCTTGGCATGAAAAAAGTTCTGTTCGTCAAGGATTTCAATAACTATGTCCCCAAGGATTTGGAAATGATAAAGCGTGAAACGGGTCTTGATTACGTATCCGGCCGCTCGTCGCAAAGCGATATGTCAAGGCGCTTTCTTCCCTGTGTCCAACTTTTCAAATCGCCCCAGATAAATTGGGACGGCCGCTTGCTTGGCTGCTGCTGCAACCCGAAATTGGGCGATTTCGGCTTCAATGTTTTCAAAATCGGCCTTAAAAAGGGATTGTCGTCAAAGATAGTGCGAGCAACCAAAAATATGCTTATGGGCGGCAAACCGTGCGAGGAATCGCCTTGCTATAGATGTTATACCTATAAGAATATGTGCGCACGGAACCATTTCCTAAGCCAGGACGAACTCGACGACGCATAGTTGTTGCTGAAGGGACGCTATGGGCGCGCTTGCAAAAATCAAGAAAAGGCTATTCGGATATCGCGCCGACCTTCCGACGGCGGTTCGCCTCGACCTTTGCACATTGTGCCAGCTCAACTGTCCGGGTTGTTTCATGCGCCAATGGAACTACTGCAATCACGGCGCCGGCTATGTGAAATTAGAACAGTTCAAGAAGTTCGTAGATCGCCACCCGTTTGTAAAACGCATATCGATCTCCGCTGCGGGCGAGGTTTTCCTTAACCCCGACATAGTTCCGATAATGAAGTATGCCTTTGATAAGGGAATCACTCTTGATATCGGCGGTGGGGCTAATTTTAATACTGTATCGGACGAAGCGCTCGAGGCCTTGGTCAAATACCGCGTATACCACATGAGCCTAGCGATCGACGGTGCGTGTCAGGAAAGCTATGTAAAATACCGCATCGGCGGCGATTTCGATCAGGTCTTGGAAAATATAAAAATGGTCAATAGGTTTAAGGAGAAATACAATTCCGAACTTCCGTATATGAATTGGCAATATGTGATTTTGCCCACGAATGAATCCGAAGCCGAAATACAAAGGGCCAAAGAGATGGCGGCCGCGCTTGGCATGTCGATCGGATTCGCCCGCGACCACTATGGCTATGTCCCCCGTGATTTGGATATGATAAAGCGCGAAACCGACCTTGATTATCGGTCTATACAAAGGTATAGCCTTTCTAAAGGCAGGTTTATTCCCTGCTTCCAACTTTTCAAATGTCCCCAGATAAATTGGGACGGGCGTTTTCTGGGCTGTTGCAGTTCGCACCTTTCTCCTGGAAGTTTCGGTTTGAACGTATTTGAAAAAGGTTTGGAAAAGTGCCTGGATTCCGATATAATCAAGGAAACTAAAGCTATGCTTATGGGGGGGGGTATTTGCGAAAACTCCCCATGTTTTAAGTGCCAGTTTTACAAGACTATGCAGGCCGAAAATTATTTCCTTACCGAACGCGAAATCGAAGATCTTGCGTCCAAGTTTATCTAGCGCCCAATAAGCCGTTCCGCCTCTTGTTCCCGCGCATGCGGGAAAAGGTCAACTATTTTCGCGCGGGAGCGTGGAGAAAATAGTTGACAAAAAAAAATACATTGTATGGTGTCCGCGAACGGGGGCGCTATGCAAACTCAAAGAATTATCCCTATCATAACGATGGGCGACGACAATTACGCGCGGCCTATCGCAATACTGGCGCACTCGGTGTTGTTCAATCTTAGGACCGGCTATTTCGCCGAGATAATAGTCCTTGAAACCAATATTTCCGAAGAGCACAAAGAAGAGATCAAAGCCGAAGTCGCGAAATTCAAAAATGGTCGCGTCCGTTTTGTTGATATGTCTGCGCGCGTATCAAGCCTTGTTCTTCCCACAAGGATCGACAACCATTTTACCAAGGAAACGTATTATAGGCTTTTTATCGAGGACATCGCCGAAGGCTATGACAAGGTAATATGCCTCGACGGCGATATGGTGGTCGATTCCGATATTTCGGAACTGTATGAAACGGACATATCGGGATATTTGTTCGGTGCGACGTTGAACGTGTGGACTCAATGGTGCATATCGTCGGGCGATTTTTCACATGGTTTCAATTATAAGGATTACATGGTCAATACTTTGGGGCTAAGGAATCCCCTTGGCTATTTTTCCGCCGGCATGATGGTCATGGATATAAGGGCTATGCGCGATTTCCGCCTAAGGGAAAGGACTTTCGGACTTTTGGGCGAAATCGGCACACCTAAATTCGCGGACCAGTGCCTTTTGAATGTTATATGCGAAGGTCGGGTCAAGACTCTTCCCTATAAATGGGCGTTCGTTTCCCTTGGCGAAGGGCCGAACGAATTTATCCATGAAAGCTGGCTTCGGCAATGGCGGCCCGACTCGCGTCAGTATTATCAATCGGGCGAACAAGATCCGCGCATAATCCACTACGAAGGCCCAAGAAAACCTTGGAAATTTCCCCAGCGTGGTTTCGCAAGGCTTTGGTGGCGCTATGCAAGGAAATGCGATTTCTATGACGATCTTCCGCATCCGTTGGTCTAGGGCGAACACAATGCAGGACAAGATTATTCCGATCATACTTGCGGCCGACGACAATTACGCGCGGCCTTTGGCGGTTCTTGCCCATTCGATATTGCTTAATCTAAGGCCCGGCTATTTCGCGGACATCAAGGTTCTTGAAACCCGTATTTCCGAAGAACACAAAAAGGAGATAGAAACCGAGGTAGCGAAATTCCAAAACGGCCAAGTGCAATTCATAAATATGTCGGAAAAAATATCCGGCTTCGAATTGCCGCCAAATCCCGCACAAGCCGCGGAAACCTATTGGACCTCCGAAGCTTATTACAGATTGTTCATCGAGGATATCGTGCATGATCATGACAAGACTATCTACCTTGACACAGACATGGTCGTGGACGGCGATATTTCGGAATTGTATGAAACGGATATATCGGGATATTTGCTTGGCGCGTGCCGCTCGTCGTGGCTCCAATGGTGCGTTTCCACCGGGCATTTATCGAACGGTTTCAGTTATCGCGATTACATTTCCAATGTTTTGAAGCTATGCGATCCGATGAGTTATTTCAGTTCGGGCATGATGCTTTTGAATATCAAGGAGATTAAGGAGTTCGAGTTAAAAAGGAAATCTTTGGAACTATTGTCGAAAATCTATGCGACAGTAAGATTTCCGGACCAGTGTATTTTGAATGTTGTATGCGATGGCCGGGTCAAGGTCCTTCCTTTTCGATGGAACTTTATGTCCGTCGGCGAGGATAGGAGGGAGTTCCTGGACGAGGGCTGGCTTCGGCAATGGCGCCCCGACTCGCGCCGGTATTATCAATCCGGCGAGGGAGATCCGCGTATAATCCACTATGTCACCTCTAAAAAACCTTGGAAATTTCCGCACTGCAGCCTTGGGCGTATATGGTGGCGCTACGCAAGGAAATGCGATTTCTATAACGACATTCCGCATCCTCATCCCCCCCCCCACCCACATCCGTGCGCCTTGACCTTTGCACTTTGTGCCAGCTTAATTGCGTCGGCTGCTTCATGCGTAAAAATAATTATTGCGGCCTTGGCGCCGGTTATGTAGGGATCGGTCAGTTCCGCGATTTCATAGACAAGCATCCGTTCATAAGGCATATATCCGCCTCTTCCTGCGGCGAGGTATTCCTCAACCCCGACATCGTTCCGATAATGAAATACGCGTTTGAAAAAGGCATAAGCCTTGATATAGGCACCGGAACCAATTTGAACACGGTATCGCTTGAAGCTCTCGAGGCGTTGGTTAAATACCGCGTGTTACACATCAACGTGGCTCTTGACGGCGCGTGCCAGGAGACCTATGTAAAGTATAGGCGCGGCGGCGATTTCGACAAGGTCATAGGGCACATAAGGACGCTCAATGAAATCAAAAGGAAATACAATGCCCGCAACCCCTATGTTAATTGGCAGTATGTCGTCCTTCCCACTAACGATTCGGAATCCGAGATCAAAGCGGCCAAGGCCATGGCCTCCTCCCTTGACATGAAAATAATGTTCGTAAAGGATTGGGACGGCTATACCCCCGTCGATTTGGAAATGATAAAGCGCGAAACCGGCCTTGATTATGGTTCGTCCCAGATGTTTTCCATGTCCGAAGGCCGTTTCCTCCCCTGCTTCCAGCTTTTCAAATATCCCCAGATAAATTGGGATGGAAGGTTTTTGGGTTGCTGCTATGCAAATTACGCCAATGGCGGCCTTGGTTTGAACGCGTTTGAAATCGGCCTTGGCAAATGCCTTGATTCCCGTATTGTAAGGGAAACGAAGGCAATGCTTCTTGGGGGCCGGGCCTGCCCCGACTCGCCTTGTATCAATTGCACGATCTATAAAAACATGTTAAAGGAAAACAACTTCGCAACCAAAAAGGAAATAGACGAGTTGGCAAGGCGCTATACCTAGCGCGCATCCCTTATCTTGCGCCATTCGCGGCGGTTCGCCTCGTGCTCGGCAAGCGTTCGCGCAAAGGCATGCCCGCCGGTTCCGTCGGCAACAAAAAACAAATACTCCGTAGCCTCGGGGTTAAGCGCCGCGCGGATCGAGGCAAGGCCGGGGTTAGCAATCGCTCCGGGCGGCAACCCATGCACGCGGTAAGTATTATAAGGCGACTCGCGCCTAAGATCGTTCGACCAAAGTTGACGGCCGCGCATATCGCCAAGCCGATCGGTGATAGCATATACGACCGTAGGGTCGCTTTGCAAACGCATGCGCCGCGCCAAGCGATTATGGAACACTCCGGACACAAGCTCGCGTTCCGCCACTACACCGGTTTCCTTTTCTATAATCGAGGCCAAGATAATCGCCTCGCGCGGAGAGGTAAGTTTTACAATCGATTTGTCCCGCGCCGCCCACTCGCGCTCGATCGCGGCGTCCATAGCGGCCTTCATGCGAAGCAGCATCTGGTCTTTGGTGGTGCCACGCGTAAAGGCATAGGTTTGCGGCAGCAAATCCCCGTCGCGAACGACAACCGTAATCTCGCCTTCAAGTTCGGCAAGCAAAGGCAGAATTTGGCGCACTGTCAAGCCCTCGGGAATAGTGATAAATCGCTGCACCACGCGCTGGTCTCGAATGTTGCGGACTATGTCGAAATAGGAATCGCGCGGCGAAACGCTATACTCGCCGGCGGGCAAATGATGAGGGTCGATAAAAAGCCGCGCCGCGATCATGAATGCGCCTGCCGAAGGCGCCTGCTGGGCAACGATCCGCAACGTGTCGCCGCGGTTAATGATTATGGTTCCATCTTTGCGAAGCGGCGCGAAAAACGCCACCGCGACAAGCATGAAGCCAAGCGCGGCAAGCTTCATGAATATTTGTATCAGGCGTTTAAGTTTTTTCTTCATCTCGGGATTATATCATCAATCCAATCAAGAATAAACTCAAATCTCCACCTCCGTCATTACCCGGCTCGACCGGGTAATCCAGTGAAGTATATAGAAGCCTTCAGCGAGCTTGCGAGCTGCGCGCACTACGCCGCCCCACGCAGTGCGTGCGCGATTACATCGCTTCCGCCCAGCCGGCGTTGTGGCTTGCTCGTGATGGGAGTATAGCGACGGCGAGGCTTCGCTCGGCGTCTATGGCTTACTCGCTAATCTTGTCCGCTACGCGTTCACGCGAGCGCAAAGTGAAAACCCAATTCGCCCTCGATTCGCTTAGCCCAAACCGATTCGCAAAATTCTCCTTAATTCACATCTGTCCAATCCTAGGAATTCCCTCTTAATTTCCCACAACACATTGAATATTCAACACAAATTTTCCTATTGACTTAATGTAAGAACAAAGCTAGAATACTTGCATAAGCCGGAGGAAAACAAAATGCTAACAAAACAACAGCTCAAACTCTTCAAAATCATCGACGAGTCCCTCAAAAAGGACGGCGTCTGCCCCTCTTTCGACGAGATGAAGGACGCCATCGGGCTCAAGTCCAAATCCGGCATCCACCGCCTTGTTAAATCGCTCGAAGAGCGGGGGTTTATCCGCCAAATCCCGAACAAGGCCCGCGCTCTCGAAGTCGTCCGCAAACCCGAAAACTTCGGTTCCCTTGCGCCCGCGATAAACGACAACGTCAGGATTACAAGCATACCGCTCTACGGCAAAATCGCCGCCGGCACCCCGATTGCAGCGATTGCCAATGAAACCGAAACCATGGAAGTGCCAAGCGATATGCTGGGCTCCGGCAAGTTCTATGCCCTTCGCGTCGAGGGTGATTCCATGATAAACGCCGGCATTCATGACGGGGATAGGGTCATCATACAGGAAACGCCCGTCGCGCATAACGGCGAAATCGTGGTCGCACTCATCGATTCCGAGGAGGTTACCCTCAAGTATCTATACCGCGAGGACGGCGCCATAGCTCTAAAGCCCGCAAACCCGAATTTCGAAACCCGCATCTTCTCGCCCGACCGGGTAAAAATCCAGGGCAAGTTGGTGATGTTGGTGCGAAACTATTAACCTGCATTGTCATTCCCGCGACGGCGGGAACCCGTGCAAAATTAACCCCCCTCGTCATTCTGCGGCTTGACCGCAGAATCCAGGGCAGAATATAACCTGTTCTAACTAAGCGGCATTTATAAGCGTAGTTAGGACATAGATTAACTAATCAAAAGTTATTCACTTAGTGAAAATACTTTTGATTTAATAAAAAAAGGAGTCCATAATGGCTGATAACAAATCGGCGGCGCTCGCAGCAGCTCTGTCCCAAATCGAAAAATCCTTTGGCAAAGGCTCCGTGATGAAGCTTGGCGAACAGGATAACCTCGACATTCCCGCGATTTCCACCGGTTCGCTTGGCCTTGACATAGCGCTTGGCATCGGCGGTCTTCCCCGCGGTCGTATCGTCGAAATCTATGGTCCCGAGTCGTCCGGCAAAACCACGCTCACTCTCCATGTCGTTGCCGAAGCGCAAAAGGCCGGCGGCACCTGCGCCTTCATCGACGCAGAACACGCCCTGGACCCGGCGTATGCGAAAAAGATCGGTGTTGACATAGACAACCTTGTCGTATCCCAGCCCGATTCCGGCGAACAGGCGCTTGAAATCTGCGATACCCTCGTTCGCTCTAACGCAGTCGATGTGGTCGTTGTCGATTCCGTAGCCGCGCTGACACCCAAGGCGGAACTCGAAGGCGATATGGGCGATTCCCACATGGGGCTTCAGGCAAGATTGATGTCCCAAGCGCTAAGGAAACTAACCGGCTCTGTCGCGAAATCTAACACGCTAGTGATTTTCATCAACCAGATCCGTATGAAGATCGGCGTTATGTTCGGCAATCCCGAAACTACGACAGGAGGCAACGCATTAAAATTCTATGCCTCGGTCCGCATGGACATTCGCCGCGTCGGCGCCATCAAGGACAAGGAAAATGTCGTTGGCAACGAAACCCGCGTGAAAATCGTAAAGAACAAAGTCGCGCCGCCATTCAAAACCGTCGATTTCGACATCCTTTATAACCACGGCATATCGCGCGAAGGCGAAATCCTCGAACTCGGCGTCGCCTCTGGCATTGTGGAAAAGGCTGGTTCCTACTTCTCGTATAACTCTCAACGCATAGGCCAAGGTAAAGAGAACGCTCGCAACTTCCTAATCGAAAATCCCAAACTTGCCAAGGAAATCGCGGACAAGATCATGAAAAACGCCGCCGGCATATCCGAGAAGATGCTTGATGGCGAAGCGGTCGCGGCCGAGGAATAGTCGGAAGGGGGCTTCGGTCCTTACTGCAAAAATGAGGGGTAAATACGGAAGGGTGTAGTCGCTCAAATTTGCACCCTTTCCACCCTTTTTTCTATGAATCCCCCGACTCTCCTGGGGGATTTTTTATTCTCGGATTTCCCAGGCAGAAAATTAAAACTTATCTTTTTGAATTTGCTATGTTTATCATTTATTATTAACTTTTTAATAAAAACATATTGACAATATTAAACACATGGTGTTATAATCAACTTGTGAATAACATAAAAACAAAGGATAAAAAAATGAAAGAAATTACAACAATGCACAGAAGCGGCTCGGTGGATAAAAACTCGCCGTTGGCAAAAAAATGCGTGGACTGCCACTATGGCGAGTCCGAACCATGGTTCGGCAATCACTCCTTGAGCTGCTTTTGCCCGTCCAAAGATGTCGGGGATGGTCATGACACCTACAAACGCGATGACGGCGCCACAGGACTTCTTCAGTCAATAAAAGGCGACACCGGGCAATGTCCAAGCTTTACATCAAGCGCCAGGGGAAGCATATCCGAGCGCTCTGCAAGACATTGGATTGGGTATGGAAGATAGAAAATGAGATACGTAGATAAAAGCTCTGGGCTTGCACAGGAAAAATGTGCACATTGCATATATTGTTTGCAAGCGACTGATGATTTCGATGATTATCATTGCTATCACGACACGTTTGCAAAGCAATTACCAAGCATGAATGAAAAAACACCGCCTTTGTCAACCCAGAAAAGAAATACTGCTTTCGGAACTAAAAACATGCCGAAAAATAATATAGACGGCAGTGCTGACTCATGCAAAGGATTCCGTCAGAGCCCTGTGGATATAAAAATTCGCTCTAGGCCCTACACTTTGAATGGCGGCGCTGCCTCGATCAATATGCAAACACGGGACGCAAACTCGTGGGACGCAATTCAATACAGAAAAAGCAGAGGTATGCGGGAAATGTGGTAATAAACCTACTTGACGCCAAGGCATCTGCGAAATAGAATGGGGCTATGGAAGTGAGATACAAATCCGAAGCCGAATTTTTGGCCGCATACGACGCAAGCGCGTTCGACCGCATATCGGCCACCGCTATGGCGAGCGGCATTGCCACTAATATATAGAAGCTCCTAGCTCGCTTGCGAGCTGCGCGCACAACCGCCACCCCACGCCGCAAGTCCGCCGTAGCCTTGGCGGGTGTGGAAGGTGTGCGCGCCTACGGCGCTTCCGCCTGCTGGCGGTTGAGGCTTGCTCTTACCCTTCAACTTTTCGTTTGACAACTTCCGGGGGGGGGTAGAATGATTTTCATAAAGGAGTAAATATTATGGAAAAAGACACATTAGGCGGGGTTTTTGGCATTGTAATTCTAGTTATCGGGTTTTATGGGTATATTCTAAACATAGCCAAGATATGGGAATGCAAAACCAGGAGTTGCCGCATTACCAGAGTGGTTGGCGCAATAACCACCGCCCCCGGCGTAGTAATGGGATTTATGGATTTCAAGTAGGAAATAAAAATGAAAACGCTAATCGCAATAACATTTTTACTCTTGGCTCCGACTACAACACTCGCACACCCGGGCGGAAGGGACGCGAACGGCTGCCACGTATGTCGCACCAACTGCGAAAAATGGGGCCACCGCTATGGCGAGCGGCATTGCCATTAAATCCTCTTGACCCTCGCTCGACCAAGTTATAAACTAGTCTTTGCGAAGCGGCATTTTATAAGCGTAGCAAAGACAAAGCTTTCTCTAATCAAAAGTATTTTTGACGAGCGGGGCGAGGAGAATAACTTTTGATTAATACAACTAAACCCAT
>WQWV01000001.1 GCA_009785175.1 Alphaproteobacteria bacterium | reverse complement strand
GCCGAGCAGGGCGGCGTGTCCCCTCCTGGGGCGCGCACGCACAGCGTGGGGGCGGCGTGGTGCGCGCAGCGAGCAAGCTCGCTGGAGAGCTAAAGGTATAGAAAGGTTGTGGCGAAGGCGGGACGCCAAGAGCATTTGGCGTTTGTGTGGGCGAGCTTGCCTTGGGCTTGCGGGGGAGCTTCTATATACTTCACTGGATACCGGGTCAAGCCCGGTATGACATGAGAGGGGCGCGGCTCGCGGGGGGGGGTATATAGGAAAATAAGGAACGATACGGTCGATTTTTAAGGATTTATCTTTGAAAATGCGGGTTTTTGTGATATACTATACTTAACTCGGAATAAATAGTTGACAAATGAAATTTTATCTGTCAATATATTCATAGCAATCTAACCAAGGAGTTAAAAAATGATATATGTGCAATCGACCTATAACAAAGACCACAAGCGCCTTAAAGACCTAAGCTGGCTTCAACAGGGCATGGCCCAAACAACCGGAGATAGGAATTCGCTTGATATGATGGACGCGGTCGTAGAGAGTTTCCATAATAATGAAAGCATGCAAAAAAACCGCCTTGGCAACAAGGAATTCAATATTAATGATGAAAATCATGACCTGCCGGAGCTTAGATATCTTCTGGGGACAAGCACTATGGAGAAAGAGGCAGAGAAAGCAGAAACGCTTATCATTGTCCTTGACGACGGGCGCGGAGTGTTGACGCCAAACACCGAGGCCTATATACGCTATGGTTATGGCGACAACCGTCATAGGGTTCCCACTATGGTCGACATGCACATAAACGGAGGTAAAAATCCGGGCAGCATCAATCCCGAACGCTACCGCGGTGCGAAAATCATGTCGATGGACAAGGAAGCGCTTGACGCGCTATTGTCAGAGCACCCCGAGATCGGATCGCCTTCGCAACTTCGCATGAAATACGGATGGGAAAACCTTGTCGTAAACAACAAGCTCCACAGCGTTTGGTTCGACTCGAACGGAGCGATATACGATTTCAAATACAAGGACGGAAAGGACAACGAGGCCACCTTCCACTCCAAACGCGAAATTATCGCAGGGTTCGCGGTCGAATTCCAAAATAACGGATATAAGATGCTTGATGAAAACGGCGAGCATGCAATACGCAAGGTGTTCCGCGAATACTGGCCCGAGGGATTCGAGAGCGAAAAGAAAGTATCGGCCGCCGAAGCTCTTGCCGCACTTGGATACAAAAGTAAAAATACCCCCGCCCATACGTCCGAAGAAGCGCGCAAAAAGCTTCTCGAGAAAAAACGGTAAAAGACAAAATGTATGAAGCCCGACTGAACTTCAAAGGCGATCTTGCCCCGGTAATACGCCGGGCGTGCGCCGCATACGGCGTCGGCGAGATGATGAAGTTCAAGCTTATCGAGGCGGGATACGAGGACTATAACCTCAAGGTTTCCACCATGGGGGGGGGTAAATATGTCCTTAAGATCTTCGCCAGCTTCCGTTCGGCAATCGATATCGAGCGATATATCGCCGTGCTTAACAAAGTCATCGAATCCGACATCGCAAGCCCTACCCTTTATCACACCGAGGACGGGATAATGTTTTCGGATTCCGGCCTTTCTATGGTAATGATGGACTTCGTCGACGGTATGACGTTTTACCAGTTGGGCGCCGCTCCCACCAACAAAGTGCTTGAATTCATTTGCGAGCAGACGGCGAAAATCAACCGCATAAAGCTTGGCAAAAAATACCCTGAAATCGACTTCAATTATTACGACGTGCGGAACATGCACAAGACGTTCGAGGAGGCCCTGTCCTTCCTGAGCCCAGAGGACCGCGCGCTTGCAACGCTTGCCATGGAGGAGTTCGACACCGTGCCGGTCGAGGCGCTTCCGACCTGCTTCTGCCATCGCGACATCATAAAAACCAACGTCATGCGCGGGCGCGACGGCAAGATTTTCCTTATCGACTTCTCGGCCGGAAACATATATCCCCGCATATACGACCTTGCCGTTATCATCTATCACCTTTGCTTCGACGGCCGCACAAGCATGCAGAAGATTTCCAAGGTCGTGGCCGAGATGTACCAAAAATACGGAACACTCGAGCCAATCGAACTTGAATACCTTGCCAAGTTCGCGCTGGGCTGTGCCTGTATGGAGATGGTCGGGTCTATCCGCTGGAAGCACCTTTCGAGTCAGAACAACAGCGAGAACGAGGACTATATCGAGCTTGGCCGCACGGCGTTGAAACTTTACTTCGAGGACGAGCAATGAAGGGCAAAGTAGCGCTTATCACCGGAGCTGCCCGCGGAATTGGGCGGGCTTGCGCGGTTGAATTCGCTTCACTTGGCGCAAACGTCATAATCGACGATTTGCCGGACGAGCAATCCGTGCGGCTTCTGCACGAAGTCAAGGAGATGTTGGAATCCAAATATGGCGTCCGAGTCCTTGCCGTGCCCGCGGACATAAGCGTCGAGGCTTCGGTGCGGGACCTGTTCGCGCAGTCGGTCGCCGAGTTCGGGCGCATAGATATCGTCGTCAACAACGCGGGCATAGCAATAGACAAGGACTGGGACGACCACACGGTCGAGGATTGGCGCAGGTCGCTTGACAACAACCTTATCGGCACGTGGCTTGTCTCCAAATATTTCGGCGGACACATGGCCGCGATGGGGGGGGGTAGCATAGTCAATATAAGCTCGACCAACGGAATCGACGCCGTGTCCCCTTTCTCGGTCGGATACGACGCATCGAAGGCAGGCATAATAAACCTTACGAAAAACCTTGCGCGGCAATTCGCGCCGTCGGTTCGCGTAAACTCCGTGGCGCCCGATTGGGTCGACACCGACATGAACAAGGACCTTGCGCCGGAATACATGGCCGGAGTTATCGAGAAAGTCGCGCTAAAACGTATCGCCCAGCCGGCAGAAATCGCGAAAATCGTCCGATTCCTTGCAAGCGAGGACGCAAGCTATCTTAACGCCATAACCATCGTCGCCGACGGCGGGCGGGCATAGGAGGCGGGCATGGACATACGCCAAGCACAAATCGCCGACTTGGCCCAGCTTGCCAAAGTATACGTCGAATGTTTTGCCACCGCGGAAGAGCGCTGGACGGAGCTTGCCGCCTTCGGTTTGCTTGAGCATTTCATGGCCGGATTCGGACGCGAGATCTGTTCCGTAGCCGTCATGAACGGCGCGCCCATAGGAGGGTTCTTTGCCAAGCTGCGTCCGTGGTGGGACGGCCTTAGGATTACCGAAATCGAATTTTTCGTGGCACCGAAATATCAGAACGGAATCGTGGGAATGTCGCTTGCCGCCGTGGCGCTCGAGCGTGCGAAAACCCTTGGCGCGACCGCTATCGAGGGTCTTGTGTTCGCGGACGAGGCGCCCTTGCTTTCCATGTATGCACGCGCCGGGGTCGAACAAAACCAATCGCTTACGGTCGTGTCGGGACAGATCGACGATGTGCTTCTCAAGCTGCAATCGAAACGCCTGCGCGGCTTCCTCATGAACTATAACATGAGCGGCAAGATCATTACCGGTATCGGCGCGGACAGCTTCTATAGCCTTATGCACAACCTTGTCGCCGAGGTGCGGGCGGGCGGCGTCATCTGGGCCGTATCGGGAATGATGGAATCAGAATGGCTTGACACAGAGGAAGAGAACGCCTTCTTCGCCGATAATATGGCGGCGGCCGAACGGGGCGCTAAGATCGTGCGAATCTTTATCTATGAGGAGGCCGATTTGCCGCGGTTTGCATCGAACGAGAAGCTTAGGACGTTGATTGCGGACGGGCGAATCGAAACGCTTTTCGTGCGACGGGCGGCTGTGCGCGAAAAAATGCCAGTCGTGCTGGCTGCCCTTGGCTGGGGTTTGTTGGGTATAGGAGACAACTTTTTGATGGTCGATATGCCCGACAACGGGATCTCGCGCGGGTATGCGACCTTCGACAAGCTTGAAATAAAAAAGTTTTCTGATATGTTTGAAGAGTTGAAGAACATATCGGAAGGCGCGCCCAGATGAATCAGGAAACATTTTTTATCAAAAACCGCGATGGGCTTCGTATGTCCATTCGTTTGACAATCGGCGGAGGGAACCTTGTATTTCTTCTCCACGGAATGTCTGGAAACAAGGATCAGACGCACATGCTCGTGCTTGAGCAAGAATTTGCGCGGCGCGGTTATACCGTTGTGAATCTCGATACGCTTGACGGGCACAACGAAGCCGAATCATCGCCGATAGGGTTGACCTTTACCGGGATGTATAACGATCTGCTTGACACAATCGAATGGGCGCGCGGGCAAGAGTGGTTTCGCGGCGAGCCGTTCGCGCTTGCGGGGCAATCGCTCGGTGCTTCCATTATTTTATATTATGCCGAGGAGAATCCGGCGGATGTGAACCTTCTTGTCCTTGCCTCGCTTCCATGGATAAGCTGGAAGTCGAGCGACGCGCAGTATGTCGAAAGATTCGGCCCCGCGTGCATGGAGAAATTCAAAGCGGACGGATATTATGACAAGACAAGCGGAAATCCTCTTCGCGTGCCATACGCCTATTTCGTGGATTTGGCAAGATACGACTTCGCGCCAAAGGCCCGGAATATAACGGCTAGGACAATATTAATCATCGGGGATATGGAGTCGCAAATCCGTCTTGACGATAATGAACGGCTGTTCGAATTGTTGAAGTGCGAGAAGGAGCTTGTGATACTGCCGGGGGTCGGGCATGAGCTTGCCGGAACGCCGGAAAACGAGGCGAAGTTCAGAGCGGCGGTGCGGGCGGCTATTGCGTAATAACCAAAAAATATATCTAATTTTAGCGAGCGTTTACGCGAAGCTGCGCGCACCACGCCGCCCCCACGCTGTGCGTGCGCGCCCAAGGCGCTTCCGCCCTGCTCGGCGTGGTTTGCTTGAGATTGACTATAACTTCTCGGCCAGCGGCGGCACGACCTGCTTCTTACGGGACATCAATCCAGGAACCCAAGCGCAATTATTATTCAGATCGCAACCCATGATTTCGGCGACCTTGCCGTCCGAATCCGAATATACATAAAGGTGCGAGCCCTCTTTCATTATATCCGTTATAAAGAAAATCACGCTGTGGAATTTGTTGGCCTCTTTGTGCGTTTGTAGATATTCACGGATCGCCGGAACGAATTCGTCCGCAACGGTCGCGTCGATAAGCTCGAGCTGGGCTATGGCGACCTTCTTGCCATTCATGTCGAATTCCTTGTAATCGCGGTGGACAAGCGACTCGGCCGTCTCGCCGGTAAGCTTGGACTTCTCGCGCAGCATTTCCATGCCGACTTTCTCGTAATCTATGCCCGCGGTTTTGGCAAGCTCTAAGAGTGCGTGCTTGTCATAATCCGTAGTAGTCGGCGATTTGAACATCACCGTGTCGGACACGATTGCAAGCGCCATCGCGCCCGCTATGTTGGCCGGAATTGCCACGTTATATACCCTGGCCACCATGACAAGGACTGTGCAGGTGCAGCCGGCGGTGGTGAAAAATCCGTTGAACGGCTCGAGCGTCGTTATTCCCTTAAGCGCGTGGTGGTCAAAGATGAATTTTATCTTGGCCTCGGCAAGGTCGCTTGGCAGCTCCATGGGATTCGCGGTATCGACTATGCAAAGCTCGCGACCGGCGACGGAGGTTATCTGCTCTGGGACCTGGAGGCCGAATTTAGAAAGCACGAATTTGGTTTCGGCGCTAGCCTCGCCTTGCATCCCCGGTTCGCACGGGAAACCCGCCTTTGTGAGTATATAAGATGCAGCAATGGCGGACACAACCGTATCGGTGTCGGGAGATTTATGGCCTAGGGCAATCATTGGCATGGCTATTTCCTATTTTATAAAGTTTTTGAGTTTTTGTTTTATGTCGGCGAGGTCGCGGTAGGGGTATATCTCGATAGGGTGGGCTTTCTTACATATACCGCCAAGCATGGGCGAGATTTTTGCCGATTTCTCGGCGTCGATCAAAAGCAGCATCGGGACGGGAGAGAGGCCAAGGCGCGGGCGTAGGAGCGCGTGCTGTATCTCCATGCCTACACCGTGCGACGGAGCGTTGACAAGCGCGATGAAATACTCCGCGGCCTCGACATCGGCCAAGTCATAGGCGCGGATCGCAAGGTCGATTTCGGCGCGGGTCATTTTCGCAAAATCGGCGAGCATGCTTTCGCGCACGTGGAATTTCTGACCGTCGGGGGTTTCCACGTTCGGTTGGTGCATAAACGCGACGTGGCGAGAAAGCACGTTATGCCCCTGCCCCTCGAGGTATTCGACTATGTCGATAGGGAGCTGTATGTTGACCTCTTTAGCACCTGACATCGAGCCGGAGTAATAGATCTTTCTGCTCGGTTTCATTTTCAACTCCTATATATCCAAATTCACGACGTTAAGCGCGTTTTGTTGGATAAACTCGCGGCGGGGTTCGACGATGTCGCCCATGAGGGTCGAGAAGACTTCGTCCGCAATCGCCGCGTCGTCGATTTTGACCTGAAGCAGCGTCCTTGCGTTCGGGTCCATCGTGGTTTCCCAAAGCTGCTCGGCGTTCATTTCGCCAAGACCCTTATAGCGCGAAATCGCTAGGCCGGTTTTGGCAAGCTCGAACATCTTGATTAGGAATTCGACCGGAAGCGCGACGGTGTGCGACTTGTCCTTCATGGTAAGCTTCGCAGGCTTGGCGAACACGTCCTTGATTTCCTCAAGCAGCGTGGCAAGGCGCCTTGCGTCCGAGGATTCGATGACGGATTTCGGGAGCAGGTGCTCCTCGGACACGCCGCGGACGGTGCGGGAGAATAGGACGCCATTTTCCACGACCTTGGCTGTCCAGCCCTTTTGACGTGCGGATTCGCCGGCGTTCATCTTGTCGGCGGCGGCGGGCGCAAGCTTGGTCAAATCCGCGCCGGCGGTGAACAGGCCGCTTATGGCCGCATTCTCGATGATCTTTGAGGATACGTGTTTCGATAGCGGCTCGGCGAGCTTGGCAACCTTGCGCGTCTGCATAATGAGGTCGCGAAGCGCGGCGCCGGTGATTTCGCGGTTGTCGGCGGTCGTCAATTTACCCTCGTCGACGACAAGACCCACAAGATAGTCCTCGAACATCGCGTCGTCCTTCATGTAAACCTCGGAGCTTCCGCGTTTGACTTTGTAAAGGGGCGGTTGGGCGATGTAGAGATAGCCCTTCTCGATGATTTGCGGCATTTGACGATAGAAGAAGGTAAGGAGAAGCGTGCGGATGTGCGCGCCGTCGACGTCCGCGTCGGTCATGATCACGATCTTGTGATAGCGAACTTTTTCGATGTTGAATTCTTCCTGGCCTATGCCGGCACCGAGGGCGAGGATTATCGTGCCGATGGTTTCGCTTGTCAGCATTCTATCGAAACGCGTGCGCTCGACGTTAAGGATTTTACCGCGAAGGGGCAGTATCGCCTGGGTCGCGCGGTTGCGGCCTTGTTTTGCGGAGCCGCCGGCCGAATCTCCTTCGACTATGAATAGTTCGGATTTGGCGGGGTCGCGTTCCTGGCAGTCGGCAAGTTTACCGGGAAGCGATGAGATTTCAAGCGAAGATTTGCGGCGGGTGAGCTCGCGTGCCTTGCGGGCTGCTTCGCGGGCGGTTGCGGCCTCGACAACCTTCTCTATGACCCGTTTGGATTCGATCGGGTGTTCGCCGAAGTATTGGCTGAGCCTTTCGCCAACGATGTTTTCAACCACAGGGCGGACTTCGGAGGACACGAGCTTGTCCTTGGTCTGCGAGCTGAACTTGGGGTCGGGAACCTTGACGGATAGCACACAGGTCAAGCCTTCGCGCATGTCTTCGCCCGAGATTTCGACGTCCTTCTTTTTCAGCATATTGTTTTCTTGGACGTATGCGTTGACCGCACGGGTAAGCGCGGCGCGGAAGCCGGCAAGGTGCGTGCCGCCGTCCCTTTGCGGAATGTTGTTCGTAAAGCAGAGCATGTTTTCGTGATACGAATCGTTCCACTCGAGGCTGACTTCGACGGTAATCCCCTCCTTCTCGCCCTTGAGGTTGATGATGTTCGGGATAAGAGGTGTCTTTGAACGATCGAGATAGCGCACGAACTCGGCCACGCCACCACTATAACAGAAATCGGAAACGCGGGGTTCGGCACCACGATTGTCGGTAAGGATAATCTTTACGCCGGAGTTTAAGAATGCGAGCTCGCGAAGGCGCGACTCGATAGTCGTGAAGTCGAAATCCGTTTTCTTGAACGTGTTCGGCGAAGGGAGGAAGACGACCTCGGTTCCGGTTTTCGCCGCGGGGGCATCGCCGATGACCTTGATCTGCTCGTCTACAGCGCCGTCCTTGAACTTCATGAAATGCTCGTGGCCGTCCCTAAATATGCGAAGCTCGAGCCAGCTTGAGAGCGCGTTCACAACGGATACACCGACACCGTGCAAGCCGCCGGAAACCTTATAGCTATTCTGGTCGAATTTACCGCCGGCGTGGAGCTCGGTCATAATAAGCTCGGCCGCGGGGCGCCCGGTTTCCTTGTTTATACCGACGGGAATGCCGCGGCCATCGTCGCGGACGGTGCACGAGCCATCGGGATTAAGCACGATTTCGACCTTGGTAGCGTGGCCGGCAAGTGCTTCGTCGATCGCGTTGTCCACGACCTCGTATACCATGTGGTGAAGGCCGGTGCCGTCGTCGGTGTCGCCGATATACATGCCGGGACGTTTCCTGACCGCCTCGAGCCCCTTTAGCGCTTTGATCGAATCGGCGGAATAGTCGGCCGCGGCCTTTTGAATAGCCTCTAGATTTTTGGTATCTGACATTATGAATTACTCCTTCGTTTTATTCGGAGAAATCCTAGCAAATCGCATGGGCAAAGGCAAGAAAAAAACGCCTTATTTTATAGTGGATTTTAAGCGGCGATTGGGGTAAAATCACCAAAAGAGGAATTCGGAATGTCAAAGGTTTTAAGCAAGATCGCAAACGAAGTCATAAACGTAAAAATGTCCCTATGGGGGGGGGTATTTGCCCGTAAAATTAAAGATTTGGCTTCTTAAAAACGTATTTGGGCAAAAGACGGGAAAGCGTTCCACCGACGAGCTTTGGTGTTTCAACGACAAGATTCGCTGGTCCATGATGTTCGACAACACACCCCTTAAGATCAAGTGCGCGGACAAGTTCGCGGTGCGGGAATACGTAGCGGAGCGGATCGGGGAAAAGTATCTTGCGAAATTATACGGTGTGTTCGAGCGGCCCGAAGATGTCGATTTCGCGGGGCTTCCCAATAAATTTATTTTACAGTGCAACGCCAGTTCCGGGCGGCAGATAATAGTAGAAGACAGACGCCAACTCGACCAGCGGGCGGCGATGCGCGCTATGCGGCGGTGGGCGCGATCGGTTTATGGCCGAAACAAGGGCGAGATGGCCTATAGCCTTATGCCGAAGAAAATCATAGCGCGCGAGTTGATGGATATCCGCGCCGACCGGGAAGTGCTTTTCATGTGTTTTGCCGGCCGAGTGGAATATATACGCACCGTCATATACTCGCATACGTTGGGGCACAAGAAGTGCGCGGGAGAGAGGTATTACTCGCGCGAATGGGGAGATGCAGGGTTTCAGAAGGTGAACACGCCGCTTGCGCCGTCTACGCCTCGGCCGGAAAAGCTTGATTTGATGATAGGGCTTGCGGAGAAGTTGGCGGCCGGATTCAACCATGTGCGGGTCGATTTTTTTGAATTGGTAAATGGCGAGGTTCGGTTTGCCGAGATGACCTTTTATAACTGGACGGGTGGCGAAGTGTATGAGCCGGTCGGCGCGGATTACAAGCTTGGGCTATTGTTCCGACTGCCCCCGCGCGATGCGGACGGGTTTTCGGAGGAGGGACGGCGGACGCTTGGTTTGTAATAAATCCAAATCTAACCTTGTGGGTCAGCAAGCTAGGTCGTAGACCGCAGCGCGGAGTGGCCGCAGTATGACAGGTGATATTTGTTTGCCTTCGGTATTTGCCTCTGCTATAATCCCGCCCGGAGAATCAGATGAACGAAATGTTCCTTAATATCAGAATGACGCTATGGGACCAGATGGGCAATAGGGCTAAGGCCGAGCTTCTGTCCGATCTATTTTTTCACAAAACAGGACGGAGACCGACCGAAGAGCTTGCCCGCTTCAACGACAAAATACGCTGGGCGATGATGTTCGACCCTACCTTGCTTAAATGCAAATGCACAGACAAGCTTGCCGTTCGCGAATACGTGGCCGATAAAATAGGCGAGCAATATCTGCCGGCGATATACGGCGCATACGACAAGCCGGAAGACATAGATTGGGACGCGCTTCCTGAAAGATTCATACTACAGCACAACGCCAGCTCGGGCCGCAATATAGTCGTGGGGGGGGGTAAGTCAAGGCTTGATAAGGGCGAAGCCGCACGGGTAATGTCCGGCTGGCTTGGCCATGTATACGGGCGTGCGGACGGAGAAATGCATTACTCGCTTATCCCGCAAAAGATCATAGCGCGCGAGCTTCTTGACATACGCACAGATATAGAGGTTATGATGATGTGTTTTAACGGACGGGTAGAATTCATTCGCACCGCCTCATGGCAGCACTCGTTCGGCGCAAAACAAAGCATGGGCGAACGATATTATTCGCGCGATTGGGGCGATGCCGGATTTCAGCAGATAAGCTCTCCTCTTGCGCCTGTGGCGCCGAAACCTAAAAAATTAGATTTAATGATAGAGCTGGCCGAAAAGCTGGCGGCCGGCATAAACCATGTGCGGGTCGATTTTTACGAACTTGCTAACGACGATATCATGTTCTCGGAGATGACATTTTCCAATCATGCCGGGTGGGAGCGTTATAATACGGAAGAAGCCGAGCTACGGCTGGGATCGTTATTCCAACTGCCCCAGCGCGATGCGGACGGGTTTTCGCGTGATGGGCGCCACGCGCTTGGTTTATGAGCAAGCCAATACCGCCAGCGGGCGAAAGCGATGTCAATCGCGCACACCCGCTGGCGGTGTTGCGCCGAGCGAGGCGAGCTCGCTGGGGAGTTGATATTTGTTTGCCTTCGCCGGACGCCTCTGCTATAATGCCTGCGGAGGATTAGATGAACTATACCAAGACCGACGCGTTCCTTAAACTCAAAAAGCACCACGAGCTTTTGACCGATCAGCGCACAGCCGATTTGTTCGCGGCCGAAGCCGACCGCATGGACAAGTTAGTGCTTACGCTTGACGATTTTATCATCGATTTTTCCAAAAATAAAATCGATAAGCGGGCGCTCGAGCTTCTATGCCGCATGGCCGAAGAGGTCGACATCAAGAAGGGCGTGCAGGACATGCTAAATGGCCGTAAAATAAACTCTACCGAAAAGCGTGCCGTGCTGCACACCGCCTTGCGTAATCTTGACAAGGACTTCCATGTCGACGGCGTCAACATATCCCTTGGTATACGCGACACGTTGAATGCGATGTGCAAGCTGGCCGAGGGAGTTCGGAACGGCATGACCACCGGATATACCGGCAAGCGGATTATGGACGTGGTGAATATCGGTATCGGCGGCTCGTATCTTGGTCCAAAAATGGCCATACGCGCGCTTGATAAATTCAAAACGCCGCTTATCAATTTCCACTTTATCGCAAACGTTGACCCGGTGTCGGCCGAGCGGGTTTTGAAGCGGCTTGACGCGGAGACGACTTTGTTTATCGTCAATTCGAAGTCGTGGACTACGGACGAAACGCTTACCAACGCGGCAGTGTGCCGGGAATGGCTTGTAGAACGTCTTGGCGTCGAGGCGGTTGGCGCACATTTCGTCGCCGCATCGTCCAACGTGCCGGCGGCTAACGACTTCGGATTGTTGAGCGCAAACGTGTTCGGGTTCGGAGATTATGTCGGCGGGCGCTATAGCATGTGGGGGCCGGTAGGGCTGCCTTTGCTTATCGCTATTGGAGAGAAAAACTTTTTGGAACTACTTGCCGGCGCGGCGGTGGTGGATAGGCATTTTGCGGATACTCCGTTCGAGAAAAACCTGCCTGTTGTAATGGCTTTGGTTGACCTATGGAACATAGAATTTTTGAATATTGGGGATTTGGCGGTGCTCCCGTATTCCACAGAGCTTGCGTTATTGCCCGCGTATCTGCAACAGCTTGTCATGGAAAGTTTGGGCAAGTCGGTGGGCGCGGACGGAGAGCCGATTGACTTCGCGACTTCGCCTTTGCTTTTCGGACAAGAAGGCACCTGTGGCCAGCACAGCTTTTACCAAATGCTTCACCAGGGGAGTAAAAAAATCGCGTGCGACTTTATCGCGCCGGTGATTTCTTCGACTGGAGACACCAGGTCGCAGCGCAAGCTTCTGGCAAATATGGTGGCACAGGCCGAAGCGCTTATGATCGGGCAAAAGCCGGCTGAAACCGAACCAAACGCCGCTTTCAGAACGTTCGTAGGCGACAGGCCGAGCAACACGATCCTTATGCGGAAACTGACCCCGAAAACGCTTGGAATGCTGATCGCTTTATACGAACATAGGACGTATGCGACGGCGCTCCTTATGGGTATAAACGCGTTCGATCAGTTCGGTGTCGAGCTTGGTAAAAAGCTTGCCATGGGAATTGAAAAGGAGCTTGCAGGCACGGTCGGCGCGCATGATCCGTCTACCACGCTTTTGATAAATACTATAAAGGAATTTATACAATAAAAGCTTGACATACCCCCCCCCGTTCTGTCTATAATCCGGTCGAGGGGTATGAAAGGGCGCATACCATGCGGATGAAAGTCAAAACCGGAAGCGGCGAAAGATCCCGCGTAAATTTTCACTTGGGCAAGCCGGTGGCAACTGTCGCCTTGGTAATAAAAGAGCTTAGCACAAGCATCGAACGGGAAACCAGGATAGACCTTAAATGCACCAAAGAATCCTGCCCAAGATTCGATACCTGCACAACGAAGAGCACAAGATTTAAGCCCGAGGCCGGGCGCGACCTTGCCACGATGTTTCCCGATTGCAAACAGCTTGCCGAAATAGAAGATACCGCGGCCTTGGCCATCGGAGAATTAAACTTAAACGACGTCGATATCCCGCAACTTATAATCGACAACAGGCAAGATTATATTTCTCTTGTATATTTCATAATGAATTCTAAAAGCCACAACAACAATGTGAGCAAAGGCGATTGCTATCAGGACAAGCGATATACGGCGCTTTTGAAAGCTTTCCGGGAAAATATTTTAATCAAGGGATCCTAGATCCAACGCAAAGGGAGACGGTTATTATGAGAATGTATATACCCGGGCGCAAAAACTTCTTTACAAAGGATAAAACCACAACCTTCTCGTTTCGGGTGATAGAAACAAGCCGTAGCGTCGAGCGGCTATTCCGACGCGACCTTGAATGCGCCAGCGGATCATGCCCGAACTTCGACAACTGTGCGCAGGCCGGACAGGGCGTGAACTTCGTCCCCGACGCGCGGCGCCTTGCCACGATGTTTCCCAACTGCACGCAGGTCGCGAATATCGAAGAAGAGGCCGGAGAGGTCATGAAAAATATTCCGTGCATAATACGCGAAGAGAATATACCGAACTTTACCATAGACAAGGGCGCCGGCGGCAATACCGTAATCAAATACAACATACCGAATACGAAAAGCATAAGGTTAAGGCAAAACAAAATGGGCGAGGACGATCCGCGCTGGGCGGCCCTTGTCAAGGCCATCTCAACAAACATCAGCAAGAACTAGGCGAAGACCCTCATCACAGCTTCGCAAACAGTCCCGAATTTGGAATACAACGTATCCGCGCCGACAAGACAGAAGTCGGCGGAGGTCAATTCTATTTCCCTGGTCGTTTTGCCGTCGAAAAGCTTGGCGGGGATTTTTGCGACTTCGCCGTTCGCAAGCCTTAGGTATGCTTTTGGATCAATCGCGGCAACCGCGTCGACTTCGCCGTCTTGGAATTTGAAATCGGTCAGCTTGCCGTCATAACGGGCTGCGTATCCGTATGCGAACGCCCTATCGTTGAACGGCGAACCGTCGGGATACTTGATGTCGGCGACCCATACGGTATTGAAGATTTCGCGGGCGGAGGCGATGTCTATTTTGATGCCGACCTCTTCTTTGACCTCGCGCGCGAAGGCCTGTTCAATAGTATCGCCGGCCGAGAGGTGGCCCGAGGCGGTGGTGTATAACTTGCCTGGACTTGTGGCGGCAGGGCCGCGGCGTTGGAAGACTAGGCGCCCGTCCGACAGGACTATCCAGCAATGAACCGTTTTATGCCAAAGCGCGAAGGTGTGCGCGACTTTGCGGTCTGCAACTCCTATATGTTTCCGATTGCCGTCGTAGATGTCGATGAGTTCGTTATTAATCAAAAGTTATTCTCCTCGCTCCCCTTGTCAAATATTATAATAATTAGATTTCCAGTCAAGCCCAGAATGACAATGAGGGGCCGGAATGACCGATGGCGCCCACAAGGTTATCGACCTGTCAACAAAGCATTATCCAAATCTTCTATAACGGGCAGCTGGACGAGGCGTAGCCGAAGTGCCAGCCGGGACCCGTTGTAGGAGATTTATAGCTACGCCTTTAGGCGCACCCCCCCCCGCGCATTTTATAACATAGGTTTAATTTGCCTCAAAACGCCAAATCGTTGGCGTTTGTGATGCGCGCGAATGCTGACACAGTTCGCGAGGAATTTAGATATCCAAATTCCCGATGCCGAACTTGGCGCCTTCTTGGATAAACCTGAAGCGTTCGGAGGCGTTTTTGCCCATAAGGGATTCGACAAGCTGTTTCGTATCGCGGTAGTCCTCTTGCCCCTCTTCGGTAGCAAGCGGCAGTTCCACGCGGAGTAGCATGCGGGTTTTCGGATTCATAGTCGTTTCCTTTAGCTGGGCCGGCATCATTTCGCCCAAGCCCTTGAACCGGGAAACGTCTACTTTTTTGCTTTTGAATTTCTTTTCTATGATGGTCGCCTTTTCCTCGTCCGTCATGGCATAGGCATACGTCTTGTTGTCCGTTATGCGGTAAAGCGGCGGGCAGGCGATGAAGAGGTGGCCGCCCTCGATAAGTTTGGGCATGCACTCGAAGAAGAAGGTCATCAAGAGCGTGGCTATGTGCGCGCCGTCGACATCGGCGTCGGTCATGATCACGATCTTGTCGTATCTTAGTTTGGCGACATCGAATTCGCGGCCGGTGCCGGCGCCGATGGCCTCTATCAAATCCTGGATTTCCTTGTTCGCGGCAAGCTTGTCTTTGGACGCGCTTGCGACGTTGAGGATTTTTCCCCTGAGGGGTAGAATGGCTTGCGTCGCGCGGTCGCGGGCTTGTTTAGCCGAGCCGCCCGCGGAATCGCCCTCGACAATAAACAATTCCGTGCCTGTGCGGTCTTTGTTCGAGCAATCGGCAAGCTTGCCGGGGAGTTTGAGGCGTTTTGTGGGTGTTTTTCGGAGCGTTTCCTTGAATTTCTTGAGCTTGTTCCTGGCTTCGCATTTTTCGGTGATATAGGCAAGCAGGTCTTTGCCAGCCGCCGGATTCTGGGCAAGGAAGAAGTCGAAGTAATTCTTTATCGCGTTATCGACAAGGCGCGTGGCATCGGCGCTTGAGAACTTATCCTTGGTTTGCCCCTGGAACTGCGGGTCGCGGTAGAAAAGGGATAAGACGCATACCGCGTCGTCGAACACGTCCTCGGTAAGCGCTTGCCCGAACTTCTTGTCGCCCACGGTATCGGCAAACGATTTCAGCCCGCGGAGAATCGCGGATTTCATGCCGGACTCGTGAGTGCCGCCCTCGGGTGTGGGAATGGTGTTCACATACGAGCTTATGAAGCCGCTGGTGAGCCCTTCTTCACGCGTGGTGTCGACCCAGGAGAGCGCGACCTCGACCCTACCCTTTTCATCAAGTAGGTCGGATTCGGCATAGAATATATCCTTGATGACAAGCGGGCGGTTCTTGATCGTGTTCCTAAGGAAGTCCTTTATACCCTCGGGGAAAAGCAAATCGGCGGAGGCGGGCACGTTTTCCTTCTCGACCTCCGTGCGCCATTTGATAAGCACGTTTTTGAACAGGAATGCCTTCGAGCGGGCGATGCGGTAAAGCTTTTGCGGGTCGAACCCAACGTTGCCGAAGATTTCAGGATCGGGAGTGAACTCGACCGTGGTGCCGGTTTTTTTCGTGGTGCCTATGACCTGGAGTTTCGAGGTAGGCTTGCCACGGCTGAAGGTTTGACGATATATTTTTCCGCCGCGGGCGACCTCTACCGACATGTCTATGGAAAGCGCGTTGACTACGGATGATCCTACGCCGTGCAGACCGCCCGAAGTCTGATATGCCTTGCCGCTGAACTTTCCGCCCGAATGAAGGGTTGTGAAGATGATTTCCAAAGCCGACTTGCCTGGGTATTTCGGGTGCTCGTCAACAGGTATGCCGCGACCGTCGTCCGAGATGCGAACCCGGTTGTTTTGCAACAATTCGACCCTTATTTCGCGTGCGAAGCCGGCGCCTACCTCGTCCATGGAGTTGTCCAAAATCTCGCTTGCCAGGTGGTGCATCGCCGTCGAATCCGTGCCGCCGATATACATGCCCGGGCGTTTGCGGACGGGGTCGAGGCCCTCGAGGATTTCTATGTCTTTTGCCGAATAGCTTTGACTCATTTCTTTTCTTCCTTAATCTCTTCTGCTTTAATAGCGCTTAGCACCCAGGGGGCGTTCGAACGCAGGTCGCGCGAAAATGTCCAGATATCGGACATCATAAGAATTTGGTTTTCGTCGCCTTCTATGATCTTGCCCTTGGCGTCCGTAATCACCGCCGTCTGCTCGGTTTCAAAAAGCACATCGATATCCGCAAAGTTCTTGTCCGTCCGGGTATCCTTGATCGAAACCCGCTTGAACCGGACGATTTCGGTTTTGGGGAATTTTTTGGATTTCGCTGCGGCAGCATACGATGCCTCGAGGTGTGCAAGTATGCTTGCCGAAAGGCGATCGGACATAGTATCGATCTTGCCGGCCTCGAACGCAGCCAAGGTTTTCGCGAAGGTGTCGCGCGCGTCCTCAAGGAATCGTTGCGGGGCAAAGTTCGCGTCGTGCCTCATAACCTCGACCATATTGTCCGTTATACGGGCCCCCATGTTGATTCCTGCGGGCCCAGGCTCGGGCTTGTCGGCCGCAAGGTTCGAGATAGGCTTGGCATAAGCGCACTTCTTGGCTCCGGCCGAGGGCATAGGTTCGGGCGGATCGTCCTTGAACGTCTTATAGGCGGCGTAAAGAACCAGGCCGAAAATCAAAAGCATGAAAAATGTAGCAGCGCTCATCGGCTCCCCCTTAAAATAAAACTTGATATCCTTCGCGCCCCATTATAATATCGTATCGATAGGAATTTCAAGGGAAAAGGCAAATGCCAGAAATAAAAGGTCAGGATTTCACCATACTTGCGCAATATGTCGCCGACTCGTCGTTCGAAATGCCGAACGCTCCAGGAATATTCGCCGATAACCCCGAGACCGGAAGCGATATCGACGTGGGCTTCTCGATAAGTGCGAACCGCCTTAATGACCAGGGAGTGCGGCTTGTGGGTATGATAATAAAAATTACGCGCAAGAAAAACGACAAGGTGATCTATATCCTGGAAATCGACTACCGCGCGCTTGTATCGCTTGGTGCGGCCGCGGGCGAGCGCGAGAAGGAAATCCTTTTCAAGCGCGTGCCCGAGCAGATATTCCCATTTGTGCGGGTTTTTGTTATGCAGATGACAGCGGCGTCCGGGATCAGCCCTATAGTGTTGCAGACGATAGATTTCAACGCGCAAGACTTATCAAAGGTATAGGAGAGCAAATGGCAAGGTTCATGGGAGTTAGGACAGGTCTTATGGGAACGCTTGGGTCAAGCGGCTCCAAACGGCATTCTGCGGCAACGCGACGCAAGATTTTAATGGTGCTTGGCGGCGCGCTTCTAGTATTCCTTGCCGTATGGCAGATGCCGGTGAAACAGACCGAAGTCGTGGCAAAACTCGAGCAGACGCGGCCGACGGTGAGAAGGTAGTCGGCTAAACCGCCCTGCCCTTGTATTTTTCGTTATAGATGTCGATATAGTTATGAAGCGTAAGCCTTTTCACATGATGGCTTTGGTCTTCGCAAAATTCGGTGATGTCGTAGAGGCGGCCGCCGAGCTTGGTCGTGCCGAAGTCGTAAAGGCAGGCCTTGTCATCGGGCGATACCTTGATATTGACGGGATCCCAATCGTTATGCGAAACGCAGGGGTTCGTTTCCTCGAAATCCAGGATCTCGGCAAGGGCTTTGACCGACCCCGGATCCATGGTTTCCAAATGCATGTCGAGGATACAATAAAATCCCTCGGCGCAGCAGTTGGGATTCTTCGCCTCGGGACTATGTTTAATACGAGCCGCGTAATCGGCAAGCAGCGGGCCCTTGTCGCCGCTTGGGAAATGTATGAAGCAAAGGTATTCGGCAAGTTGGCGACATATCGAGCGCAGGACATCCGCCGAAAACGAGAAATCGTTGAACGGGCGCAGATTATCGAACTTGTCCTTGATAATATAATTTTCGCCGGCCTTGTGAATGCGGGCTATGCGCGCGTCGCCCTTGAAATCGGCAAGACACATCGAGGCGAAAATTTCGGCGGATTGGGCAAGATTCCAACTTAGGCTTCTACCCTCCCCCATGCCGAATAACATATCCCTATGCGGAGTTTTTATGGCATACTCCCGGCCGTCGGAATTGTTTATCACGACGCTTACCGCGGAAGTGCCGCCGGGGCGTCCAAGGAGGGAGTTTTCCACGGGCGTATAGCCGTCCGGATAAACGAAGTCGTGGGAGCAGTCATCAAGCTTTACAGAGCCGGCATTAAGCTTTTCGCCGGGCGTGGAATTGAAATGAATGAAATCGGCTTTCATGGCGGGCCGTGGTTGCGATTAGCGCTTTTTCGATTTTACATTGGGTGCGTAAAAAGGGTCGATGATCGCCAAGTATTCATTGCGAGCCGTGCGAACACGATCCTCGGCAAGGTTAAACCCTTTTCTTAGCCCTGCAATTTCCACATCTATCGCGGCGCAGGCTAACGCTGATTTTACAGAATTCGTTTTCTCTTTTGCAATTTGCGCTTCCTGGCCTTTTAGAATAGAAACAAACAAAAGAGCTTCTATTGCGTCGAAATCTTTCTTAGCGTTGTTAAGATTTCTTAAGGCTTGCGCGCTGTCCATAGTATTCATATTAATCCTTATATTTAAGATTGGGGTGATTATAGTCTTAATGTTATATTTGTCAAGCGTATTTTAGTTGAAAAACACGCGATGGGGTTGTATCGTTGCCGCATGGCAATCTCGCGCGAATTCATCGATTTACTCAAGGCCAAGCTTTCGGTCGTGGAAGTTGTTTCACGATACGTGCCTTTGCACCAAAAAGGTGCGACCCATTGGGGCTGCTGTCCGTTCCACAAAGAGAAGACTCCGTCGTTTTCGGTTAGCGAGGCCAAGGGGTTCTATCACTGCTTCGGTTGCGGCGCGCACGGCACGGCGATCGACTTCGTAATGCAGCACCAGCGCATGAGCTTTCCCGAAGCCATCGAAAAGCTTGCCGCCGAGGCGGGGCTTGAAATGCCCAAATTCAGCGCGGCGGAGGCGAAGCGGGCGGAGCAATCGAAGACGATTTACGACGTGCTTGCTATGGCCGGCGAGTTTTACCAGAAGGTTTTGTTCGAGGACGAGGGGGCAGAGGCGCTTAGCTATTTGCGTCGGCGCGGGCTTGACGACGAAATCATCGCTCGGTTCAAGCTTGGGTTCGCCCCGGCGGGAAATCGCCTATATAAATCCTTGCTTAACAAGGGAGTGGCGCCAGAACAGATGCTTGCCGCGGGGCTTTGTAAGAAGTCAGAGAAGGACGGCTCGATTTACGACTATTTCCGCGGACGCGTTATGTTTTCGATCACCGACCCGCGCGGGCGTGTGGTGGCGTTCGGCGGGCGCGTTCTTGATCAGGGCGAACCGAAGTATCTTAACTCGCCAGAGAGCATAGTGTTCAACAAGGGGGCGAATCTTTACGCTTTGGCGATTGCGCGCGCGAACGTTTCGGTGGACAAGCCCATAATCGCGTGCGAGGGGTATATGGATACAATATCTTTGCACAAGTTCGGGTTCGATAGTGCGGTCGCCCCATTGGGCACCGCCATGACCGAAACTCAGATCGAGATGTTGTGGCGCATCTGCGACGAGCCGATTTTGTGTATGGACAACGATACCGCCGGTCGGGGTGCCGCCGTTCGTGCCGCCATGCGGGCGCTTCCGATTTTGAAGGCCGGGAAGTCGCTTCGCTTCTGCCTATTGTCGGGTGCGAAGGACCCGGACGAGTTTTTGAATATGTTCGGGGCGGAGAAGTTGAATGAAGAATTCGGACGGGCTTTGCCGTTGTCCGATGTGGTATGGAACTCGTTGCTTGAGGGTCGAATTGTTAAAACGCCCGAGCAAAAAGCCGGCTTAAACGCAGATGTTTTGAAAATTTTGGGTGGAATTAGGGACGAGTCGGTGCGAGCTCTTTATCTTGACGATTTCAAAAAACGCATGAAGAAAGAGTTCGGTAGGATTGCCGTAGCCGCGCCGGTCATAGCGCCCAAGAAGACCCCGGAAAATGCGAACGAGCGAATGGTGCTTGCCTTCGCGTGCGCCTATCCCATGAAGCTTGCAAAACTGGTCGAAGATGGATTTTCCATTGTGCTCTGCGATGCAAAATTCAAGAAGATTTTGGATTTTATTGTGGGCGAAACCCGGGCGCGACCTCATACGCGGGACACGCTTAGCGAGCTTTTGGCGGCGAAGGGTTTCGTGCCGGCGGAGGCTTTGGCGTTCGAATACGGAGCACTTGTGGCTAAACCCGAAACTGCCGAGAACATAATACGCGAAAAGGCGCTTGCTATTTCCCGCGAAGTGTTGCGCGCCGAAATCGAGGAGCTTAGCCGCAAGATGGTAGCCGCGTCATGCGAGGGGGAACAGTCGGAACTTAACGCCCGCATAAAGGTGCTACGCGCCGAGATCGAGAAGGTAGAGGCCGCGATTGCGGAGATAGTAGTATAAACTCAACCGAAAGTCCCTCGCTGCGCTCTGCAAAGTAGCGTGCCCACCTTCCACACCCGCCAAGGCTACGGCGGACTTGCGGCGTGGGGCGGCGTTGTGCGCGCTTTGGCTCGCTACGCTCGCTGAAGGACAAAAACTACCCTATTGCAATATGCTTATACGCGGGGTATATTCAAACAATGTTCACCGCTATATTCATCGCATTTATCCAACCATTCGCAAGCGCGTTCTGCGACGTGTTCCACAGCCGGCTTACCAACGGAATATTCAAAAGCAGGCTTGCGCAATTACTATACACCAAGGCATTGACCATTATAACGCTTCCCATATTATTGATAATATTCGGGCGGCCGGACGCAATCGACTTCGTCTATATCGGACTGATGCTGCTCGCCATAGCGCTTGACATAGCAATCATGATGTTATTCCTTAGGGCTTTGCGCTTCATCGACGCGTCCATATCCCAGGCGTTTTGGAACCTTGGCGCGGCAAGCATACCTTTCGTCGGAGCCATCGTGTTCAACGAGTCGTTGTCCATGGCCGCGGTGGCCGGGTTTTTAATCATCGTGGCGTCCTCAATCGCGCTTGAAACAGACGAGGTCGGAAAGGTCAAGTTCGGGCAGGGGTTCTGGCTTATGATGGGGGTGGCGGCGATTTATTCGACATGGGTATTGCTTAACGCGACGATTGTCCGGGACATAGGCTGGTTCAATACGGTGTTTTATTACCAAGCACTGCTTCTGCTATTGTCCGGAATATCCTTTACCACGCCATACGGCGGGCGGTTAGCGCGGGAAAATTGGGACGGGTTTCGGCGCAATATCGGGCTTTTCATGGTTTACGGGTTTGTGGCGACCGCCTCGTTCTTTTCGGGCATATTCGCGCTTGGCGCCCTGCCCCTTATCATAAAAGAGGGAATATCGAGCGTGCAGCCGCTGTTCGTCCTTTTCTTCGCATGGGCGTTTTCAAAGTTCGGGTTCGGCGGGGCGAAGGAAGACCTGCGCGGGTGGGCGGTTATTAAAAAGATTGCCTGTTTTATTTTGATGTGCGCGGGGCTTGTGATGTTGGTGCGGTAGGGAATTATTCAAGCGCCCTATCCTTCCTGTTGCTTTATATATCCTTTGCGTTCAAGAAGCCAGTATGGATAGCCGCGGGTGTCGGGTTCGCCGATTGCCGCGCCGATGGATTTGATTTTTTCAATCAGTTCGACTTTGATGGCGTCCTTGTCGGCGGCGGGGCCGCAATATTCGGCCTCGATGAAAAAGCCTAGTCCCTCGACCTGGTCGATCGAGAATTCGGTGGCGCCGAGTTTGAACGTCTTGCGGCGCTTGTCCACCTTGATTACCGGCTCGAATTGAAGTTGAAGGAGGATATTTCGCATGTCGGCGGGCGATGCGATTTCGGTTTCCCATTCGTCGGCCCAGCTTGAATTGCCTACCGTTTGGTGCCAGTGTTTGTAGTTTACGGATTTTTTGCCGTTCGATTCCTCGCGGATCCTTAACCAATCGTCGACCGTCGGGCGGCCGAAAAAGTTGCGGTGCGGTGCGTTGAAGTATTCGTCGATTTGACGGGACTCGTATTCGAACTTGGCGTTTTTCTCAAGCCAGGCGATGACTGTGTCGGGATTTGTCAGTGCGAATTTTACTTCGATTTCGATATTTTCGTGTGCCATTTAGTGCTCCTTTGGGACTATTATAGGGCACCTGAAAATGGTTGTAAACCGATTTGTGGAAGGTTATAATGGAGGCATGAAAAATCGTGTAAATTTGATTTTAGAGGCGCTGTTCGATTTTATAGGGCATCGCAAATCCGAATTGAATTATTTCAATCCTTACACCTTCGCAGTAGCGGTTTTATTGTCGGCGCAATCTACTGACAAGGGCGTAAATATTGCTACGGTAGAGCTTTTTAAGGTGGCCGATACGCCCGGGAAAATGCTTGATTTAGGTGAAGAAAAGTTGAAAAAACTCATAAAAAGAACCGGGTTTTTCAATATGAAATCGAAACATATCATTGCTATGTCCGAGATTTTGGAGCGGGATTTTGAGGGCGAATTGCCGGCGACGCGGGATCTTATCGAAACCCTTCCGGGCCTTGGACGCAAGTCGGCTAATGTCATTATGAACGAACTTTACGATGCACCATACATAGGGGTCGACACCCATGTGATGAGGGTCGCCGGGCGGCTTGGGTTCGTGCCAAAGGGATCGAAAAATCCTATTAAGATCGAAGAGGAGCTTCTTAAAATCGTGCCGAAAAAATGGCTCCCTTACGCAGGGCACCTGTTGGTGCTTTTCGGGCGGTATACATGTATGGCGAAAAAGCCCAAATGCGAAGCCTGTCCACTTTGGCATAGGGGATTGTGCAAGGGGTTATAGATACTTCAACATTTCGATAAGCGAGTGCCCAAGATGCGCGCCGCTTATGAAACCGTCCGCCCCTATACTAGAAATATGAAGACGCTTACGACACCCAATAGGCTGTCGAAACGGTCAAGCACGCCGCCGTGGCCGGGGATAAGGCGCGAGGAGTCCTTAACCCCAGCAACGCGCTTAAGCTTGCTTTCGAACAAATCGCCGGCGGCCGAGGCCACGCTTAGCCCTATGCTTGTATAAATCCAGAACCAGAGCGAGCCCACGGGAACATGCGCGTTATTCTCGAATAATACCACGAACATGAAAAGAGTGCCGAAGATGAAGGCCAGGAATATGCCGCCGAAGAAGCCGCTCCAGGTCTTGCCGGGGCTTATTTTCGGCGCCAACTTGGGCCCCTCGAAAAACTTGCCGAACATCATGCCGCCGGTGTCCGAGGAAATCGTTATCACGAACATATAGATCACCATATAAAGCGGCTGTGTTTCGATAATATGCAGCGTGGCCAGTATCGGAAGGCCTATGTATATCGGGCTTATCGAGCTTAGCACCATGTGCTTGTTGCCCATGTTCCTTATGATGGTAAGGCCGAAGAGCATCAGGAAGCCTGCGGCGATTTCAAGTATGCGGGCGGGATACATCGCGGCGAACGCCCACAATGCGCCAAGCGCCAGCGTGTCGAGGATAACGCTTGATTTGAACATCTTGCTATATTCGTATGACATCAATGCGCCCAATAGCATCACCAGACCCTTTAGCCACCAGCCGCCAAGCACCAGCGCCCAGGTGGCCATAGTCAGCATGATCGCAATAGAAGTTATGCGGGATTTGGAAATAGAAAACATTTTATTTATCCTTTATCGCCCCGAAACGGCGGTCGCGTTTGGTATACTCGTTCAGGCATTCGAGAAGTCGCGCCTCAGTAAAATCGGGAAAGTGAAATTTCGGGAAGTAGAACTCGGAATATGTGCCCTGATACGGCATGAAGCCGGAAAGTCTTTGTTCGCCCGACGTGCGCACTATAAGGTCGGGATCGGGGAGCCCGGCGGTATAGAGGAAATCCTTTATACTGTCTTGGGTTATATCCTCGGGATTAAGGCCCGCCTTGATGATATTCTGGATCGCCTGGACCATTTCCGGGCGGCCGCCATAGTTGATGGCTGCGTTGAATTGAAATTGGGTGAAGCGTTTCGTTGCTTCTTCGACATCGGCTATGGCTGCTTTGAGTTTGGGCGAGAATGAGGACCGGTCGCCCAAAAGTCTGAAGCGGATCCTATGTTTTATAAAATTCTTTTTCTGGGTGTTTGGAAAGCGCTCGAACATTTTGAAGAGGTGCGCCACCTCGTCCCCAGGCCTATTCCAATTCTCGGTCGAGAAGAACCAGCCGGTCAAAGTTTTTACTCCATGCTTCCTGCATGCGCGCAGAAGGCGGGCAAGCGCGATAGCCGCCATAGTATGCCCATACATGCGCGATTTTCCACGGGCTTGGGCCCAGCGGCCGTTGCCGTCGGCTATTACCGCCAAATGTTCGGGGATTTTGAGTTGCATGGGTTAAGCCTTAAATGCTCATTATATCGGCCTGTTTGGATTTCAGGTTTTCGTCGGCAAGGCCGGTGTATTTGTCCGTGAGCTTTTGAATGTCTTCTTTGTGGCTGCGTTCGTCGTCCTCGGTCGCAAGCTTGTCTTTTTTAAGCTGGGCGACGCCGTCGTTGGCGGCCTGCCTGATATGGCGTATCGCCTGTTTCGCGTCCTCGCAATAGCCGGAAGCGATTTTGGTAAGCTCCTTTCTGCGTTCTTCGGTCAAGACCGGAAGCGGGCAGCGGATAAGCGTGCCGTCGCTTGCGGGATTTAGGCCAAGGTTCGCGTCCCTAATGGCCTTCTCGACCGCCGCTATGTTGCCCCTGTCCCATACGGAAACGGAAATCGTGCGCGCGTCGGGAGTTGAGAGCGATGCCACTTGATTGATGGGAGTCGGCGCCCCGTATGCCATAACCATAAGGCCGTCCAAAAGCGCGGTCGACGCCCTTCCCGTTCTTAATCCAGAAAGGTTATGTTTAAGCGAGTCGATGGCTTTGGCCATCTTGGCGTCCGCTTCGGCTCTGATTTCATTATAGTTCGTATATGCCATTTTCAGTATCTCCCTGGCTGTTAATGATAGCGGGTGGCTTTCAAATTTTCAAGCATTGTTTTATAATCAGCGGGAATTTCTGCGGGCTTGCTCGATATCACGTTCGGTCTTGCGGTTATCGATTGCAAGAAGCAGGTCTATGCGCGCGGCCCCGGTCGTGCTTTTCAGAAGTTTTTGCATTTCAAGAAGGCTCATGTCGGCATAGGTGGCGCCCACAGGAGCGCGTGCAGCAAAATCGCTTCCCAAGGGATTGTAATATCTGTTGTTGAACTGTTGGGTTTTTAGCGGGTTTTTTCCTCTGGTTCTGGACATAATAATTCCTTTTGCTTGGTTTTTTCGGTTCGATTTTATTTGACTTAGGACGGTTTTTCAAGTAGAATCTTTAGCGAACGAAATTACACGGATTTCCAATGCAAAACCTTCCGAATTGGCTTTTGAAATTGAACCCCCAGCAGAGGGAGGCGGTCGAAACTACCGACGGCGCGCTTTTGATATTATCGGGCGCTGGCACCGGCAAGACGCGAGTGTTGGTTTCAAAGATTGCCTATTTGATTGCAAACGGTTGCGCGAGGCCGTGGGAGATACTTGCCCTTACCTTCACAAACAAGGCAGCAAACGAAATGAAGACACGAGCCCGAAATATGATAGGCGAGGAGGCGGACAGTCTTTGGGCGGGGACGTTCCACTCTATAGGACTTAAGATTTTGAAAAAGTATCCGATGCTTGCCGGCATCGCACCCAATTTTTTAATATACGGCGAGGACGATCAGAAGAATATTATCAAGAAAATCATGGAGGACGATCTTGACATCGACATTAAAAAATGGCCCCCTACCGCGGTCATGGAGGGCATCGCCAGATTGAAGGACAAGGGGGTTAGCATCGATGGCGAAGCTAGCCTTGTAGAGAAGGAACAATTCGGCGGGCGGCTTATGGAAATATATCGCCTATATCAAAAAAAACTGATCGAATTGAACGGGGTGGATTTTGGGGATTTACTCCTATATCCCCTTATAATATTCAATAAAAACCCGGATGTTTTGAAAGAATACCAGGATAAGTTCAAATATATTCTTGTCGACGAATACCAGGATACTA
Source organism: Alphaproteobacteria bacterium (assembly GCA_009785175.1). Lineage (GTDB taxonomy): Bacteria > Pseudomonadota > Alphaproteobacteria > Rs-D84 > CACZYB01 > WQWV01. The sequence continues at coordinate 136,825 of WQWV01000001.1, read as the reverse complement.
ACAAGGTGCAATACCAGCTTCTTAAGCTACTTTATGAAGGGCATAAAAACATAGCGTGCGTAGGCGACGACGACCAGTCGATCTATTCCTGGCGCGGTGCGGACATCGATAATATCTTGCGGTTCGAGCAGGATTTCAAGGAAGCCAAGATTATCAGGCTTGAAACCAATTACCGCTCGACCCCGCATATCTTGGCTGCGGCAAGCGGGCTGATTTCGTTCAACCAAGGACGGCTTGGAAAAACGCTTCGCCCATGCGAGGCTTTGGCCGGCGAAGACGTCGTTGCAGAGAAGGTCTATGTGCGAAGATACGGGGACGGACTTGACGAGGTAAGAAACATATTAAACGAAATCGAATGGCGACAGATGAAAAAAATCTCCCTTTCGGAAATGGCCATACTTGTGCGCGCCGGATATCTTACCCGTCAATTCGAAAAGAAGCTTAAAAGCAGGGGAATCACATATAAAATCATAGGGGATATCAGCTTTTACGAGAGACAAGAGATAAAGGACTCGATCGCCTATTTGCGCCTACTCCTATACCCACGGGACGATTTGAGTTTCGAGCGAATAATAAACGTGCCCAAGCGCGGGGTTGGGGACAAAGCCTTGGCCGATATTTACAACATAGCGCGCCGCGAGGGGAAATCAATGCTGGAGGCTACCAAAATCGCCGTCGCAACCGGGGTGTTGAAAGGAAAGGCCCTTGAGCAGCTACGAATCTTCATTGATAGTTTCGATTCTTGGAAAGCCGAACTTGACGGCGCAGAGAAGAACGAGAGGTTCAACCTTGCGCTATTGGCAAGGCGCGTGTTCGAAGAGTCGGGATATATCGACATGTGGAGGAACTCGAAGAAAGAAGAAGCCGAAGCGCGGCGACAAAACATTATGGAGCTTATAAGCGACTTGTCCGAGTATGAAACTCTTTCCGAATTCATAGAATATACTTCGTTATTTACCGAAAACAACGAGGCCAAAATCGAAGGCGAGGAGTATCTTTCGATCATGACGCTTCATGCCGCAAAGGGGCTTGAATTCGACATAGTTTTCCTTCCGGTATGGGAACAGGGGAGATTCCCCAACGAAAAAGCAATGGACGAGGGGCAGGAGGAAGAGGAGCGCAGGCTTGCTTATGTCGGAATTACACGCGCAAAGAAGGCGGCTTTCGTATCATATGCAGCCTCGAGAATAATCTTTACACAAGAGGAGCGATGCACGCCCTCGGTATTCATAGGAAACCTAAGAGATAGGGCCAAGGAAAATATAGACGAGCTTAGGCTTTAGAAACTATAACTCTTCCTTTTTCAAGCCCTGTTTGTCCTTGTATCTGAAGGTAATGCGCCCCTTACTTAAATCATAGGGGGTCATTTCGACGTTGACCATGTCGCCAACGGCAACCCAGATGCGGAATTTCCTCATCTTGCCGGCGGTCATGGCCAGAATCTCGTGCCCGTTTTCCAATTTCACGCGAAACATCGCGTTGGGCAACTTCTCGGTAATAGTGCCTTTGAATTCCAATAATTCTTCTTTTTCCATTAAACACCTTTTGATGTTGATTTATGAGATACTTTTACTATAATGATTTTACAAAATCAAGGGAAAAGCCATGAGCGAGCACGAAAAACTAGGATACCTTAGCAACCCTTTCGCAATAGGCGGCGGGGAGTTCATAGAAAACGGTCGAGTAAGGAAAATCGTAGGGAACGCGGTTGTCGAGGCACGTTTCAAAAACGGGGACATAGCCCTTGTAGGACGGGACAAGACGGGCAAAAGCTCGGTCCTGGCACGCATAGTCGACAACCTATCCAACGGCGGATTCGCAATGATCGCTTTCGAGGCCAACAAAAATACCGACGTGGGACGCGAAATCGCCGCCGCGCTTGGATTTAGCCTTAGGAGCTCGCGACCAGAAATAATGCGCAACCTTGCAAGCGAATACGCAAGCGGCAACAATATACTTTTCATAATCGACGACTTGATGGCCTTGCCGCAAACAGAATACAACCTTATCAACGAAATCAAAGAGAAGTTCGCGAAAACCAACGTGATTTTTACCGTGTCAAAGAAAAAGCACATAAACTGGCTTAAAAAGACCGGGTTGAACCTTAACATGATCAAAATATCAACAGTTAAGCGCAAGGGGATTTTCCGGGCTACGGCGTTCCTTCGCGCTATATCTTGGAGCAATCTGACGTTGACCCGTAGGCGAAATCCTTTGGGGCTTGTCGGTGCCTTTACCATAGCATTTTGCGCCAACCGGAACATGGAGGAGCTTTTGCGCCTTGCCGACGACGCGATGGAGCGTTCAAGCCGCGAGGGCAAGAAGAAGATTACTTTGAAAAACATATTGCTGGCGGCGAAGGGGCGGTTCAAATATGTGCGTCTTAACATCTATGCCAAAATCCAAAAAGCGTTTTTGATTTTTATCGCGCTTATCACAGTGGTTTTTGTGGTCAAGATGTTCATGGATCGCGATTTGATTATCAAAGAGAATTTGGCCCGGCCCGGAATCCAGGCGCTTGAGGAACGTATAGGTTCGAATTAATGGCTGAACTGGTTGACATTTTCGATGTTGATTGGAACCCTACGGGCGAGGTCATGGACAAGGCCGAGGCTTTGCGCCTTGGCAAATATCACAAGGTCGTCGTGCTTTGGATTGTAAATTCGCATGGCGAGGTATTGCTTCAAAAAAGAAGTATGGGCAAACGGCTGCGTCCCGGAATGCTTGACGTTTCGGTTTCGGGACACGTCGGCGCCGGCGAAACCGGGATTGATTGTATCGTCCGCGAGGCGCGGGAAGAGCTTTCTATTGATATCAACCCCAAAGATTTGATTGCCGTGGGTCGCGCTTCGACTGTGGCGCCCTATCTTGTCGAAGGATTCGTTTTAAGGGGCGATTTCGCCATTTCTGATTTCGTTTTTGATGGAAACGAGGTCGCAGAGGTCAAATTTGTTCCTTGGCGAGAGCTTGCGGCCATGGGCCCGGACGAGCTACAGGCGAACAACATCGTCAACCTGGCGCCGTGGCATTTGCTTTTCGATTATATGGAAAATTCGTAGACGCGTGTGGTCTTGCCTTTGAGCGGAGCCATTTCAAGGAATTCCCAACCTAGTTTCTCATAAAGGCCGATGTGATCGGTTATGCAATAGGCCTTGTCGTATCCAAGTTTTTTGATAGCGGACATTATTGTCGTTTGCAAATCTGTCATGTGCTTCCACACAAGCTTGGTGCGGCGGTATTCGGGTTTTATGTAAAGACAGGCTATCCAGGGCGTCAAATCCTGTCGTCCATTCAAATCATTATTCCAAATCGAAGTTGTGCCGACAAGGGTGTCGCCGTCAAGCAAAATCCAAGTCTGCGCCGCCCGGTCTTTGCGAATGCAATTCTTGGTGCGATAGATTATTTCCGAAAGGGGTATGCCGTTCTGTTCGTTCCATTCTTTCCAAACAAGGGTTGAAACCTCCTCGATATATTGGGGATAATCGGCTAGATTTACCACTTTTAGGTTTTTCATCATATTAAAACTATATATTAATCCCGGCTTAAACGCAATATTTATTTTATTCGAGCGGATCCCGGGTCGAGCCCGGGATGACGGGTGGAGGGTGAAAATTATCTTTTGATATCCATGATTTTTATGATTTCTTTTCTAAGGTATAGTTTATCCGTAATGCCAATACTACCGGTAAATTTTGCGCCCAACTCATTGCTTAAACGTTTTTGCCAACGGGGGTTCGAAGTTAAAAGGTAATCGACGCCCTCCCCTATGTCGACCAATATTACGAAACCGTTTTCGAACGGCTCAATCTTATTAAGCACGGATTTGGCGTTGTATAACTCAAGCTGGCCGATTTGGGTTGCGCCGGCCTCGAATGTCTTCATGTCGTTTTTAATCGCTCCGTTCGGGTCGGCCATGACGTCCGCCTCGACCTCGGTATAATACATTTTTACCCAATCCGGCGGTAGGGACGTGAACTTTCGCAACTTTTCAAACGCCCGGCGGTCGCGATCGGTCGCAATGGAACACTTGAAATTAAGCGTTTGCGCGAAAATCGCGGTGGCGAGGAGGTTTGCTATCGTGGGGGGGGGAATTTTGCCGCCCTGTTCATATAGTTCGTAAATCATGGTCGCGCAGGCGCCTATGAATTCGATTTGCCCGCGGGGGCCCCAATACTCCTCGAATTCGGTGTGGTGGTCATAGACTTTGGTTATCTTATCAAGCGGGATTTCGGGCGGAATGACCTCGGGATAGCTGTAATCAACAAGCACGAATTCCTCGGCCCCATGGGGGGGGGTAGTCGATATAATAAAATCCCATTTGCGGACGCTATCCGGGATAGTGGCGTTGAACGGGCCCGGTAAAAAAGTGGCGCAATCATATAGCTCGGCATAAGCAACGGCGCAGGCAAGCTGGTCTATGTCGGTATATCTATGACTTCCGCAGACGCACAATTTCGGGTTTTGCATCTTTTTTATCCTTTAATCTATGGGCGAAGTATGACGGGTGGCGTGCATGATGTTTTGTCTTATCTCCTGCCTTTTATGCAAAGGAAGCGAGGGATCGGGGTTATTAAGCGTCGCGGTCCAAAGCGTTATGGCCGCCTCGATCCTGCCTTGAAGCGCGAAAGTTTCGGCCAGAAGGTCTTGGATCACCCAATTTTCCGGCTCGCGGGAATAGGCTAGCTTAAGAAAGCCCTCGGCTTCTTCTAAATCCCCGCGCACCCTCATTATATAACCCATGGTATATAACGCGTGCGACGAGCCAGGACTATGCGTCAAGAGGCGAGAAGCCAGAAGAAGCGCCCTATCCTGGTCTTTCCTTTCGCCGGTGGTGGCCAACTCTATGGCATATTCGGCCATATATGTGCGGTTTTGCGGATCAAGCTCGAGGATTTTTTCAAGGGTTGCAAGCCTATCCTCGCGCTGACGGTTTTCGAACTCGTCTAGGGACATAAGCTTATACATCGCGTCGGCCTTGAAAATTCCGACAGTTTTATCGACGGCGGATTCATAATGGCGGCGGGCGGCGGTAAAATTGTTGCGCTCGAGCGCTATGTCGCCAAGCATTATCTCGGCATTGCCGACGCCGAAATCGTCTTTGGGTAGGTTTGTTAGGGCTCTTGCCGCTTTCCTATGCTGACCGCGGGAGGCGAGGAATTTGGCATTTTGAAGGATCGCGAAGGAATAAAGGAAGCTTGAGCTATCAAGCTCGGCCAGTGTTTTTTCAACCCCTTGTCGGTCGCCAAGCGAGGAATATGCTCCGATCAGGCCAATTCGCGCGAAATCGAACGAGGGATCAAGCGCCAAGACCTGGTTCATAAGCACGGCATATAGCTCGCCATCTTCGCGATTCGGGGCATAGGCCGCGAATGTGTAGGTGTATATAAGGAGCGCCAGGGCCCGCTTGGGCGTCATTTTGTCCCCCGGTTTATATGTGCCGTTGTCTATCGCGTTTTTGAACGAGAGGTAGACGAAGGTGTTTTTATTCTGCTCGAAGCGGGAGGCGACGAGGTCTTTTGCCTTCTCGGCGTTATCGTTTCTAAGGTGGAAATCGACAAGGAGCTTTAACGAAAGGAAGTCGGCTCCTTCTTTTTCAAGTAGGGCCGCGTATTTTTCCTGCGCTTTCTTATCGTCTGCCAAAAGCGAGATTATGAAACGTTGTTGGATGTTGGCGCTTACGAACGGCTCGGGCGGCATAAAATCAAGAACGGAGAAGGCCTGTGCAACCTTGTCCTGCGACGCTAGGATTATCGAACGCAGAGCGCGCGAAAACCACGCGTCAGCACCTTTGAATTTTTTAAAATCAAAAGGTTCGATTTGAAAATCACCAATTTGAAATTGGTGCGAGACAATATAAAAAAGATATATCAAAATTTCCGGATGATTCGCGAATTCGTGTTTTGCAAGCCCGGTTGCTTTCGCCGCATCTTCGACGTATGCAACATTAATAAAACGATCGAAAGGCGGGAGGGAGTCAAAAATCAGACCATCTATATTATAAAGATAGCGTTTCATATAAATATCGCCATCGAACTCGGCGGCGGTCGACAGCAAACTACGCGAGGATTCGTTTAGAATTATTTGACGATCGGGGACCATAGCATAAAAAACGCCCAAAAAGAAAGAAACCAAAAGAAGGCCGACTTGGAAAACTTCGCTATTGAAAAATTTGCGCATGTGTTTATTATATATAAGAGTTCGAAAAAGGCAAGAGATGGAAAAGTATAAAAAATTCATAGAACTGTTCGAAAAATGGAACACCAAAATAAACCTTGTGGCGCGCGGCGAAGACATTATCGGGCGACACATTAAAAACTCGCTTGCCATTCTTCCATATCTTAAAAACAAAAAATCAATCACCGACATAGGCAGCGGAGGGGGATTTCCGGGACTGATATTGGCGATGGAAAAGATTCACGTGAAACATCTTGTGGAGTCCGATGGGCGAAAATGCGCCTTCCTTGAAACAGCAAAACGAGAGCTTGGGCTTGACGAACTGGAAATTATAAACTCGCGGATCGAGGATTTAGAGGGCTTTAATGCCGAAACCATAACCTCGCGCGCGTTTGCCAGCGTGGCAGAAACCCTACGCCTTACACAAAACATCGCGACACCGGAAACAGAATATTACCTTCTTAAAGGACAAGAAGTGGGGGCGGAAATTAAAGAAGCGAAGCGCACGCACGACTTCGACCACGAAACATTGACCAACGACGGCGCGACCATATTATATATATACAACGTGAGGCGGCGTGGATAAAATGGATACGCCTGAGCGTTTTTACCACACAAATTCCCGAAATGTTTCGCGCGAAACAAAAGTTCTGTGGATAACTTTGTAAAATAGGGCTTGCAAAGATTCCTTGAAAAAGGTAATATAATATTAAAAGGAGCCGGAAAAATGAATCTTAAAACAAAAATCATTTCCATCACAAACCAAAAGGGCGGAGTAGGAAAGACCACAACCGCCATAAATCTTGCGACCGCATTGGCCGCAATAGGCAAAAAAATCCTTATCATCGACTTTGATCCCCAGGGGAACGCAAGCACCGGCGTCGGCGTCCTTCATACCAACCGCACGACAGACATCTATACTTTACTTTTCGACCAGAGTGTCGCCGGCGAGTGCATACAGGCGACAAAAATAGAAAACCTCGACGTCATACCCGCATCGATAAACCTTTCGGCGGCCGAAGTCGAACTTGCCCAAACAGATGGCAAAAACTTCCAACTTAAGAAAATCCTTGATGGACATATATTCGCGAAGTATGATTATATCTTCATCGACTGTCCTCCGGCGCTTGGCTTCTTGACCGTAAACTCGTTGGCAGCAAGCGATTCCGTGCTTATCCCGCTTCAGTGCGAATTTTTCGCCCTCGAGGGAGTAAGCAACCTTGTCAACACGATCAAACTTGTGCAGGAAAACCTTAATCCCGCGCTTGTTATAGAGGGCGTGGTGCTTACCATGTCGGATAGGCGCAACTCGCTCTCCTCGCTTGTCGAAAATGATGTGCGCGAATGTTTCGGCGAGGCAGTCTTCAAAACCGTGATCCCGAGGAACGTGCGTATAAGCGAGGCGCCGTCGCATGGTAAACCGGTGATCCTTTATGATATAAATTGCGTCGGAAGCCAATCCTATATTTCGCTTGCCGCAGAATTCATTACGCGTGAAAACAAGCGCGCCAACACCCAACTTGCAGCAGCCGCATAGGAGTATAAAATGAAAGCTAAAGACCAAAAACTCGGCATGGGGCTTAAGGCCTTTTTCGAAAACAACGCTAAGGTTGCTCCGGTATTTGAAGCTCCTGTTTCCAGCAAACCTGTGGAAAACATCAAGAAAAAGCCGGGAAACAGCGAAATCGTTTATATAGATATAAATAAAATATATCCAAGCGCCGGTCAGCCTAGAAAGCATTTCGACGACCAAGCGCTGTCCGATCTTGCCCGCTCGATAAAAGAAACAGGATTGCTTCAACCCATACTTGTGCGCTCAATCGGCGCAGACAAATATGAAATCATCGCCGGCGAGCGCAGGTGGCGCGCGGCGAGATTGGCCAAACTTGCCGAAATTCCGACTATTATAAAAAACATCGACGACCGTCAATCCTTTGAAATCGGTATTATAGAAAATATTCAGCGTGAAAACCTTAGCCCTATCGAAGAAGCCCAAAGCTATGCTCGTCTTATCAAAGAATTCGGGTATACCCAGGAAACTATCGGCGGATTGATAAAGAAATCGCGTTCGTATATCGCTAATATCCTGCGCCTCCTTTCCTTACCGGTGGAGGTTCAGAAAATGGTCGACGAAGGTAAAATACCCTATACCACAGCAAGAACCCTTATCGGACAAGACAATTCCATCGAAATGGCGAGGAAATTCGTGTCCGGGGGCACCACTTCGCATGAGGCGGAAAAGATAGCCGCAAAAAAGAAGGGTAGGGTGATTGAGAAAACCCTTGATCCAGCAATAATTTCCATAGAAGACAACCTTAACAATAAATACAAGGACAGGGTTAATATAAACTACAAGCATGGCAAGGGCGAGATCGTCATACGTTTTAATAACCTTGAGGAACTCGACAAACTTGTTATGCACCTTGGTAAAATAAATAACTTCTAAAATATTTTATTACTATTACGTTGTTGAAAGTGTTTATTGGTTTTTATGCGCGGGGATATCCACGAAATAAAATTGGGGGATAAGGCGCGACCCCTTGTGTTCCGCGGGACGATGTTGGTATATCAACATTGTTTATATTATTATTATAGTTGTCCACTTGTTTATGGAAATGTGGGATTGTTAGGGCGCGCGCTTGGGATTGGCGGCTGCGGTATAGTTATCCACAATTTGTAAACAACCGCTGTTTTTATCTTGTAAAATATTAAAGATTTTTTATAATAGTGGCGCCCGCTGGGGTGTCGTCTAACGGTAGGACTACAGATTCTGGTTCTGTGTATCGTGGTTCGAATCCATGCACCCCAGCCATTTCGAAGGAGGTCTTGAAAATGAAAAATTTCGCAATGATGTTTTTTGTTTCGTTTTTACTTTCGGCTTGTTGTTTCAAAATCTTTCCTATTTGTTGGTTTGTTAAGAAGGATGATCCGAAGTGGAGTTATCAATGCACAGAGGAGTATGTGGTAAACGGAGGGGTTAATATGCGGGCGATACAACTTGATAAAAAGGAGGGGGAAAGCATAACCTTAAACTTTTTTATGAGCTCGACCTTGACGGCGCCCGAACCTGTAAATAAGCATGAAGGGGCTTTGGGAAGAATGTATAAGCAGTCGGCATATAGAATGAACTCCGATTCCGGAAGGAGCACGGCGGAAAACGGGAATATATTATTCTATCTTGATATGTTTGGAGCTGCTTTGGTTGTTTCCGGGGAAAGAATACCCTGTGAAGAGATTTAGTTATAAGTAGGAAAATCATGGTTGTTTTAGCGCCATCGGACTTAACATACTCTATTACCGGAAGTAGCAACGGTTGGAAAAAATGGGCCGGGGACGCGCCGGAGGCTCTGGATACAAGGTGTGCCGAATACAAGGGTTGGACCGTTGTAATCAAATTTTCAAGCGCTTCGCGCGGCTTGGTATATTCCTTTGCAAGGAGCAGCGAGTTGGGCGAGGACATGTGTCTTGTGGAAGAATCGGGAAATCGGCGCAGCGCAATATCTTTTACGGTCGGCACAGGAGATCTGATGCTTACCAACCTATCGAATTTGATGAAATTCGCCGAAGAGGAATTCAAAAGGATTTATGAGGGCGGGGTGCTTGTAAAAAATCCTTATGTTGGCGAAGGTTGGCCCAAACCGGGCGAGAAAAGAGGGCAGATCTCGTTTGATCCGGCCGGCAAGAAAGTCAAGGAATACCTTAATAAAATAATAGAAGATGGCAAGAAGGCCTTGCCCGGCGTTATTGGCGGCGACTTTGTTGATTCGGCCGGAAAGTTTTCGGGCAAGAAATATTCTGGGGAGGTCAAACTTAGTGATGTTGTGAATTTGGATGAGGCATATAAAGCTCTTCTTGATGGGAAAACCGTGATTCTTGATAAAAAATATAGAAGCAACACCCGGTATGTGCCCGATCGGAAGCCCGAGCCGGTGCCTATTCCTGCGCCGGCATCAGTCGCAGAGAAAAAGTCCGAGAGCTGGTTTCAAAGATTATTTAGCAACAACAGGTAGACTATGGTAGATTTCAAGAAAGCGAAAAAGAAGATTATTTCCCGAGACTATGACCGGAGGGATTTGAAGGCAAGGCTTAACTCTATCGAGGCGCGGGCCCGACGGTTTGTCGAAGCGGAACGGGAGCCGCTTGGGAAAAAAATGAAGGAGTTGGAGAAAGAAAAAGAGAATTTTATAGGTGAAGAGGAAGGGCTAAAACGACAGTTTATAATCGACGGGAAAGATTATAGTTTCAAAAGTATGGAACACTTCTATGACGCTTCGTCAAGGTTGGAAGATGTGAGGGAAAAACCCGAAACCTATAAATTGTTCAAAGATTATAAAGATATCTTTGCGCAATTCAAAAATTTGTATCCCGAGGCATATAAAATTTTTGAAAAATATCTGGTTCTTGATGCGCGTTATAATAAAGCTATTGACGAATATTTCGGTTTTCCGGCCCGAGAAAAGGAAAGCTATCACGCCCTTAGGTTATTCTGGGAGGAATTCGATTTTGATAACAAAGCGGTTAAGGCAATAGGTGATGACTTGTGGTGCCGGCTTCGGGACAAGATAGACTGGAAGAAATACAACGAGGCTTCTTGGGAAAAGAAGAGTTTGGGCTTGAAGAAGGAGTTCGCGGTCCATCTGGTCAATACCCTTGCCGAACTGACCGATGTTGGCGAGAAGTTCAAGGGGGTAGAGTTCGTGCCAGGGTGGGAATTGGTAAAACCCGGCAGCAAAGAGGAGCCGCCCCAAGTGGTGTATCGCCCAAGAACTGGGAAGGTTATCTTCAACACGGACGCGCTTGAAACAGCCTCGTTTTACAAGATGTTTGACAAGAGCACTCACGAAATCGTCCATGCCATGCAAATTGCGGTAAAGACGACTATGCCGCACGAGCTTGTGGAATTTGCAAAACGGCATAACCCGAAGGGAAACTACGACATGCTGCCGCACGAAAAGGAAGCCGGGAAAATCGGATGGCTGGTCGGGCGACTGGCGGAAGAGCATTTCGGTTTGAGAATGTAATACCGAAGATTCGGTGCTTTGCCTCCCTACTTAATTCCCATTGCATTTCAAAAACCCCCATGTTAAACTCTTACTTCGTAAGAGGGGGAAGTTTTGAAGGAGGAAATCCTTAAATCGGTCGCGGCGCCAAGCCGGTTGTTTTATGCGCCGTTCAGGCTTTTTATCATGAACGCGGTTTTGTGCGTGCTATCCATGCTTGTATTCTTGGTTTATGGTGCCGGGGCGTATATGTGGATTCCGGTCGTGAACTTTTTCGTAATCCACCTGATATTGATGATAGCGGCGCAGGCCGAGCCGCATATCGACAACATAATATTCTTGAAGCTTTCTTTTTTAGCCAAGACGCGCAATGCCGTCCGGGAAAAGGGGGATAAGTTTGCTCCGTAATCCAGACATTGTGTTTTTGCAAGGAATCGCAAGCCAAGAGAGCCTGTTGCTTTTGATCGGTATAATCGGGCTTGCCGTGTTGGCCGCAATCTTTGCAAGCTCGAAATCCAAGTGGTTTTTGGCGCGGCCGTTCGATACGAAGCTTAGCGATTATTTGCCGTTCGAGCATTTGCATAACGACAAAAGCACCATAATCTGCCTTGACGGTTCGATGGTGCGCGTGTTCAAAATCGAAGGGATTAGCGTGTCGTTCGCGCGAGCCGAGATGATTTCGAATTTGTTGGAATCGCGTAAAAAATGGATAGACTCGTTGAGCGAGATCGCCGCGGAATGCCGCATATTCACTTTGCGCGAGAAGGTCAAAAACCGCAGCGTGCTTGAGCCCAAGAACAAATACATGGCCGAAATCGGCAAGAAGTGGAACGAGGCGCAGAGCGAGGTGTTCACGAACTCGCATTACGTAGTATTATCGGTCGGCGCGCGAAAAAACGCCTATACCGATTTGGAGTTGGCGTCCTCCAATCTCGAGGCAATGTTGTCCGATTACAAAGTCCAGCTTTTGCGCGAGGGGGCAAGCGAGTCGCCGCTTGCGTTCTTCTCGCACGTGATCAACCAGGTATCGCGTCCGAATCCCGTTCAAGGGCAGGGCGGCCTTAGCGGAAACGTGTCGGATTTGCTTGTCAGCGACGAAGTTTTCTTCTCGAACAAAGGCTATATCCGATTTAGAAGCGGGGGCAAGGAAAAGTTCATGGCCGTCATAGGCATAAAACAACAAAGCGGGCAGGCGGACGAGCAGATGTTGGCCGACGTGTTGGCCTTGAATTACGAGTTGACGGTGCTTTTCAATATCTTCACGATTTCGAAAATTCAGGCGCAGATGTTGTTGTTGAACCAACGGAGAATGGCTGCGTCTACCACCTTCTCGCTTGACGTTTTGCGCCAATACGACGACGCGCTATCATATATCGAACAAGGTGATGAAGACCACCAGACGCTTGTGAACTTCAGCGAAACGTTCTTTGTATTATCCGATACCGAGGCCGGGCTTGACGCCGCCGTGTTCGAGGTCGAGAAGATCTGCCGCCTTTACGGCGTGGTGCCGATACGCGAGGGCTGGGTTGCGGAAATCACTTGGTTCACGCAGTTCCCAAGTTATGACCAATCGCCGCGCACATACAAACTGCTTTCCCGCGCTGCGGCGACGTTGTTTAACTTTGAGCGGCAGCCAGAAGGCCTTTCGAAATCCGACTGGGGCGACACGCCAATCGTAATCTTCCCCACGTATCAGGGCACGGCCTATCAATTCCAATTCCATATATCGGAAGAACCCAACGCGGTAGCTCACACCATTGCAATCGGACCCACCGGACAGGGCAAGACGACGCTCTATTCGTTTTTAGCGGGCCAGAGCATGAAAATAGACGACTTGAAGGTGTTCTTTTTCGACAGGCATCGCGGCGCGGAAATATTCACATACGCCGCCGGGGGCGATTATATCAATTTCGAGGGCGACACCAAGGACAAGGAGGCCATCAAGGCCGGAACCACCGTGCGGCTTAATCCTTTCCGTATCGAGGACAATGCGGAAAACCGGGCGTTTTTACGACGCTGGTTAAAGGAAATAACGCTTGTAAACGATGCGGCATCAGAGGCGGAGATAGCGCGCGCCGTGGGCGTTGCGTTCGACTATCTCGAGCCATCCAAGCGCACAATCAAGAACCTTTACAAATCCTGCTTCTCGCCGGCCGGCAGAATGCGGCGCGAGATGTTCCGATGGGTCGACGAGAACCAATACGGCGAAATCTTCAACTCGGTCGACGATACACTTGATTTAAGCTCGAACTTCACCACGTTCGATTTTACGTATTTGATAGAGGACGAAACGCTTGCGCCCGCGGTGGTTTCCTATCTTATGAACCGGATTCAGAATTTAACCGGGCGCACGGGTTCGCCGTCGCTTATCATAATCGACGAAACGGCGCCGTTGTTGGCCAATTCGGAATTCCGCCGCAACTTTATCATAGGGCTTCAGGAAGGGCGTAAGAAGCGCCAGGCGTATCTGGCCGCATTCCAGCAGCCCAACATCGTCGACAAGCTTGGCATAGGCGAGCTTATGCGCGGGCAGTGCCAAACCCATATATTCTTTAGGAACGCGCAGGCGCGTCAAGAAGACTATGCCAACTGGAATCTTACGCCCAAGGAGTTCGCGTTTATACAGGGCAAAATCTATAAGAATTTGAAGTATGCCATCTTGTTTAGAAAGCCCGCTATTGGGGAATCCGTGATTTTGAACGTAGACATGAGCGGGCTTGGGCCTTATCTCGGCCTGTTCGACTCGGGACGCAAGGCAGTGTTGCTTGCCGAGGAATTGAGGCGTCAATACGGGGCCAAGTTCGTGGAGCCTTATCTTGATTCTATTTAAGCTCTTTCTTCTGCTATTCGCGTTCGGAGCGCAGGCCTTCGAGTGCGAGCCCGTCGAGTTCAGGCTTATCACATACGAGCCCGCGATTGTTATGACCGATGCCACCATAATGGAAAACCATCTTGGCCGCACGGTCGTCGATTTCAATATTTTCGTGGACGAAGGGGATTGCCCGGGCTCGGTCGCCTTCAATGTCGGTTATTCGTCGGTCAAGATCCATGTTCACGACAAGTTCAGGCGCGGGAGTTGTGAATTCTATGCCATAGTCGATCACGAGGCGAAGCATGTAGAAGCTTATTCGCGAGTGCTCAGGCGATACGCCCAGCTGTTCGAAGAGGAGCTTGTGATTTTGCAATATCGCCTTAATAGGAACATAGCGGAGATTCGCCGGGAAATCGAGAAGAGCCAAAACATAAGTAATATACACAACCTTATGAAGGCCGAGCTTGAGCGAGAAAATGCCGCGATAGATACGCCCGCCGAATCGCAACGGGTTCGGGCGCTTTGTAGGAATTGGTAGGATTATTGTCATTCCGGGCTTGACCCGGAATCCAGGAAAGAGTAAGATATTATGCTTACTGGATACCGGCTCGGGGGCCGGTATGACAGGAAAATAGAAATGAACACAAATGCCAAATTGACTAGGAACGCCAAGGCCCTTATCGCCGTGCATTTGCTATATAACGTCGCAGCCCTATTCCTTAACACATTTTTTATTTCGTTCGTTATGCGCAACGTGCAAAATGAAATAGAAGCCATCTCGGTGTTGACCTTGTCATGGTTTATCATACAAATAATCGCATTTTTTGCCTTGGTCGGAAAGCTTAAGACAGGAAATAAAATAAACGTATTCAGGCTTAGCGTGCTTCCGTCCGCGATATGTTGTTTAATGATTATCGGTTTGGGCAGCGAGGTGGTGCATTGGGTGATCCCGATGGGAATCCTTCTTGGAATGCGGGACGCGCTGCACTGGCTCCCTATGCATACGATGGCAGGCGAGGTCGTGGCGAAGGAATCGATGACGAAATTCACCTCGTATAGAACCATGATGACCGGCATCACAAGAGTGGTAGCGCCCGTGCTGTTGGGCTTTTTTATAACAATCGAATCCTATGAAAGCGTGGCCGGCGCGCTTTTGGTCGTGTGCGCGCTCGATTTTTTATGCATATCCCTTTTGAAGCCGCCGAAAAAACGGGTAAAGAAGAGCGGGCCCGACTTTGCGGGTTTGTATAGAAGTATAAAAAGAACACCCTTGATACGAAAGTTGTTTCTTATAGAGGTGCTTAACGGAATATCCATGTTCGGCGCGCTATCGACGGTTATAACCATGTATACGGTATATTTATTCAAAACGGACCTGAACCTTGGAATTTTTACAACGGTATTCGCTATGTCCGCAATACTGACAAACTATGTATTCGGAAAGTTCGGACAGCCGCGGATGTTTCCCCCGATCCTTGTCGTTTCGACAATCGGACTTTGCTGCTCCCTTCTGCTGTTTGTATTCGCGGTGTCGGAGGCGACCTTCATTTTATATAATTTAGTGTCTTCGATTGCCATTACCCTCATTTCTTCTATTACAATGATAAACGTATATAACGTGTCGAAGAAGTCGTGTGTCAAAGATAAACATAAGATCGAATATTTTACTTTAAGGGAGGCTATGCTTACAATCGGGCGGATGATAGCTTTCGGCGGCCTGTTGCTGATCGGCATATACGGCGGCTACGAATGGCTTAGGTGGTATCTGGTGTTTTTGATCATGTCCGTGGTGGCGATAGGCTATCTTTCCATAAAAATCAACAGGTATATAAAATGAGTGCGCCGGATACAAAATTAACAAGGGACGCAAAGCTGCTTCTGGCTTCGCTTGCGCTCAAGGAAGTTCCCGTGCTTTTCATGGGCGCGTTCTTCGTATCCTTCATAATGCAGAATTCGGCAAGCGAGATGGTTTCCATATCGCTTTACAACATATTCCTTCATATAATAGTCCTGGTCGCATACTTCTTGTTGGCGAATTGGATAAAAAGGAAGGACAGGGTTGTGGTTTTCCGTGCGGGCGTGGCGTCGGATATGTTTTTCCTTTCGGCGATAGTGTTTTTGGGCGAGGCGGTGGTCGGCTATATAATACCGCTTAGCATAATGGTGGGTATTACCGCAGCGATGTATTGGGCGCCGCTTCATTACCTTGTCGCCGAGAAGGTGCCGGCGGATTCGATGACGCGGTTCACGGGATACCGGGCGCTGTTCGGCGGGCTTACCAAGATAGTGGCGCCTATAGCGCTTGGCATTTTCATCACGCTTGGATCCTACGAGGAGGTGGCAAAGGCGCTTATGGCCGTATGTCTGATAAAATTCTCTATCGCCATGTTTATAAAGCCTTCGACCTATCGTTCGCCAAACGGGCCGGATTTCAAGGGGTTTTGGCGCTGCACCATGCGTCATACGGCGATCGCCAAGATGTTCGTGATAGAAATGTTGCGCGGAATCTCGCTATCCGCGCCGCTTGGCACAATCATCACCATGTATACCGTATATATGTTCAAGACGGACTTCAAGCTTGGCATGTTCACGACCATATTCGCCGCCTTCTCGCTTGCTACCGCATTTTTATTCAGCCGGTTCGGGAGCAGGGCCATGTTTCCAAGGATATTGGCGATCTCGACGCTTGCGGTGTTCGGAGGGGTGGCATTGTTCGTATCAAAGCCCATGGCGGCCACGTTTTTGATATACAATTTCGTATATGCGACAGCCGCCGCCCTTCTTGATAAAATAGCCTTGATCAATTTCTATAACCTCTCCAAGTCGTCATATATAACCAAGGAGCACAAGGTCGAGTATTTCGTGTTCCGCGACGCCGCGCTTAACACCGGGCGAATCATATCGTTCGTCGGCCTGCTTCTGATCGGTATATACGGGGGATACGAGTGGCTGCGCTGGTATCTTATCCCTCTGACGCTTGCGGCGGTATTTGTCGGGTATCTTTCTATAGGCATCAACAAACACATTAAATAAATTCCTCTTGACTTTGGGTTGTCGGATTAGATATATATCCGAAGAGGAGGTTTCAATGGCAGACCCGCGTGGAAGGAAACATATTTGCCCGTCGTGCAGCGGAATGTTTTACGATATGAACCGTGCGGACGCGGCTTGTCCAAAGTGCAAGAAGGCCCTTGATACCAAAAAAGAAATAGAAGCGATCCGCAAAAAGAAGGCCCAGCCGGCGCGGCAACCCGACGAAGCTGCGAATATCGACAACGGCGAGGACGAGCTTGAGGTATCGGATACCGAGATTTTCTTTGACGATATGGGCGGAGATGTTGCCGGCGGTAAGTTTTCAGATGATGAGTAGAAAACCCGTGAAATCCGGCGCCTGCTAGGTTCAGTCAAAATTAAAAAGCACGTAGTAGAGAATACGTTTACTTTTTATTTTTTATTCCGAACCGTCGCAATCGCCTCGATTTGAGGAGTTTTTGGCTTTTGCATTTTTCAAGTTGCTTTTTTATAAGCCGGAGTGTATAAATCCCTTGGTCTTGGGGCTGTAGCTCATTTGGTAGAGCGCTTGCATGGCATGCAAGAGGTGGTGGGTTCGATTCCCATCAGCTCCACCAGAAACATTCGTCTTTTATCCGATTATATGAAGGAATATCTACTGCTTTCGTGCGGCCAGGTTTCGCGCTATGATATGAGAATGCAGGAATCAATTTTAGAAATAATCAGAGGTTGTGCTACGGTAGAGCTTGCAACAAACGGCGAGGGCGGCTATCCCGATGTTCGAACAATCCTTAACGCGGACAACAAGGACGCCACCGATCTTAACCTTCATTTCCTAACTTTCGCAAATTCGCACAAGGTGGCGCAGATCGCGGCGAACCCGCGCGCGTGCCTTTATTACTATAACCAGACGACACATCATGTCGTGCGACTTTATGGTATAATGAGCGTTATTACCGGTGCGGAGGCCAGGGATAGGTATTGGAGGAACGATTGGATCCATTCGGGATGGAAGCTGGAAGATCCGAATATAATCGTCCTTGCTTTCGAACCCAAAGCATACAAGTTCTATATAGGAAATGACGAGAAAACAGGAAAGCTAGGAGGCCAAGATGTTCGACCTTAAACAATATCCATTGACTTTTGCCGGCGATGCGCTTGAGCCGTATATGTCCGCGCGGACGGTCGATTTTCATTACAACAAGCACATGGCGGCGTATATAAAAAACCTTAACGGTTTTATCGAGGGCACGGAATGGTCCGGCAAGGGTTTAGATGAAATAATAGCTAAAACAGCCGGGAATCCGACCACGTCCGGGATATTCAACAACGCAGCGCAGGTGTTCAACCACGCCTTTTTCTTTGCCACATTGCGCAAAGATTCAGGCACCGCGTTTCCGGCGGCGCTTAACGACGCTTTCGGAGGATTCGATAAATTCGCAGCCGAGTTCAAGGAGGCGGCGGTCGGAGTGTTCGGCTCGGGCTGGGCGTGGCTTATTCATGAAGATGGGCAATATAAAATCACCAAGGGTTTGAACGCGGATAATCCCATCGCACATGGGGCGGCGCCTATACTTTGCTTGGACGTGTGGGAGCATGCGTATTATTTAGATTATCAGAATAGACGAGGGGATTTTGCGGATGCGTTTTTGAATCATCTTGTGGATTGGAATATCGTAGAGAAGCGGATCGCCGCGATCACTTGACATTATAGAATTTTTGGCTATGATTTCGGAATGGTCAAAACTTATCTAAGACATTCCGTTTTGGTGCTTTTCGCGGCGGGAGCTTTGCTTTGCAAAGCTGCGGAGCGCGATATCGACCTTGGCGAGCAGAAAATGTCTTTTGTGCATGATTTGTGTGGAAACGACGGACTTGTATTCACCGGTCCGCTTCATCATCGCGACGGAACACCTACCGGAGGAGTCTATCATTCAATGACCGGCAAGTGGGATCCGTCGTTCGTGTCGCGGGACAAGCTTGCCATACAGACCAAGGACAATTTCAACCTGGATGGGTTGGGCGGTGTGGTCGTATTCTATAATTCTGGTCGCGTAGCTATAAAATCGAACGAGGAATTCATTAAAACCGACATGGCTGGAGGTATGAAAAACGTATCGCGCGCTTTTCAAAACGGACCGCGTTTGATAATCGGCGGCAGTATACCCAAAGACTTTTCCAAATATACTCATCGCGCGCCCCGCATAGGATTGGGATACGATAAGCCAGGCGCCAAATTGAAAGTGATTTACAGCATGGAGCCCGTGAGCTTGGCCGAGTTCGCCAATATGGGTCGCGAGGCAGGATTAAAAGAAATGATGTATCTTGACGGCGGCGAGGGCATAGTTGGTATCAGCTTTGACGGAAAGTGCCAGGGCAACGCCCCGCGCAACGCGTTGAAATTGAAATTCAGGTAATTTATGGTTTCAGCGCGTCATTAGTTTGAGCTTGATTTTTCAGACCGTGGTAGTATCATACGCTCCGTGGCTGGGTAGCTCAGATGGTTAGAGCACGGGACTCATAAGCCCGGGGTCGTGAGTTCGATTCTCACCCCCGCCACCAAAAAACTTCGTTTGTGGAGTTTCCCATGATTAAAAAAGAACTTGATATAATAGAAAAGCTTATTGGCGGAGGGCGCAATATTGTCCTTAACGAAATGGGATATCACAGCCGCGCATATATTGTCGACGGCGGCGAGCTTGTATTCAAATTCCCGCGCACAGCAGGAGTGAAATACGAAAACGAGGCTCGGGTACTTGAAGCCGTGAATACCATCGACACCGACATCAAATTCCAAAGTGTCGATTGTGTGGATAATAAAGGCAAATATCTTGCGCTTTACGGAGTAGTGGGAGAGCCCATGTTCAAGCTTGACCTTGCGCCCGAGGAGAAGCAGATGATCGGGACAAGGCTTGGCCGGTTCCTTGGCCAGCTGCATACGCTTTTGGTGCCCGGCGTGCCCGTATATACCGTCGAGTGGGAAATCGCGGAGTGGCAGAAGCGCTATCGTTCATGTAAAGATTTAATCAATTTGCATTTAACTAAAGAGCAGGCTCGGCAACTTGATAACCTGATGATGAAGAAGATGCCCGAAGTTTTAATCGCCCTTGGCGAAGACAGGGTGTTCTCGCATGGCGACCTTGGCGGACATAATATTATTTTCGATGGTAAAAATGTCGGGGTGATCGACTTCACGGAATCCGGTTATCTTGACCGGGCGGCGGATTTCATGGATATCGGCGATACTGCCGTCAGGCCTATGCTTGAAGCATACAATGCGGACGAATCGCTGCTTAGAAAGGTGGCCATGCGACGTATGATAAAGCCGGTTCTGCTGCTTTGGGTTTGCAAACTTAGAAACGACAAGGATGGAATTGCGCGGGCTATCGAGAAGATAAAGGCGGCCCTATAACTCAATCCTAAGTCTTGCCCACACAAATAAGACGTTTCCAAAGTTATGCCAGCCGGGGATATACGTCGCGTCCACCGATAATGGGCCGTATGACAATCCAGCGATAGGCAGCGGCATAGGGATCGGCGTATAGCTTATATAATTATAGCGCTGGTGAATGCCGAAGATATGGCCGTAGTTGACCTTGAGATCGCCGACTATGCTCGCCTTGTGCAACGAGGTGTAGCCCCATATTATCTGTATCTTCTCGAAACTGTCGTGGAAGGCCATAAAGACCAATCCCGCCTCGCGCTTATCGTAATCCTTGGTAAGGCCTATGCCGCCGCCGCGGGGGTTTTCGTTGAACCGACGCGCTTCGTCCTCGTCCCAGAAAAGGCGGTTATGCCACATCACGAACGGAGAGGCGATATCGAAGCTATCCGGCTTGCGCCAAATCTCGCCGATCTCGCGCCCCATGTTATCGAAGTATCGGCCGACCCACGAGGCATGTGCGTTCGCGCTTGTGAAAAGGAAAAGAAATAGGGCGAAGAATTTTTTCATGGGCATATATTACTCATCTTTTTATAAAAGACAATAGGACAATTATGGCTGCTGGAGTTATGCCGGGAATGCGCGACGCAGCCGCTATGGTTTCAGGTTTCGCGCGGGAAAGTTTTTGCACGGCTTCGTTCGTAAGGCCGGGGAGTTTCGCGTAGTCTATGGAGAGCGGGATTTTTAATTTAAGGTCGGCATTGTAGGCTGCGATCTGTCGTTCTTGGCGCTTGATATATCCGGCGTAGGTTTTTTCGGCCCTAAGGTATGTGGCGACGAAGCGGTCTTCGGCGTCGCCCGATTTTATTTTAGCTAGTTTGTTTCTGAAGAACTCGGCGCGAGGTTTGCCGATTAATCCCGCTTTGATGCCAATAGGCGTCAGGCGTATGTCGGCGTTATCTTGCCTTAGCGAAAGCCTATATTCAGAGCGGCTTGTGAACATGCGATACGGCTCGTCTATGCCAAGTGTGGTCAGGTCGTCGATCATGGTGCCTATGAACGAATTGGCCCGGGTGATTTCAAGCGGTGGTTTGTCGGCGGCGTATAGCGCTGCGTTGGCGCCGGCGACCAATCCTTGCGCCGCGGCCTCCTCGTATCCGCTGGTCCCGTTTATTTGACCGGCGAAGAAAAGGTTTGGGATGCGCTTGCTTGCAAGTGTGCTTGATAATTCGCGCGGGTCGATAGTGTCGTATTCCACACCGTAGCCATAGCGTAATATTTTCACTTTTTCAAGGCCTGGGATCAGGCGTATAAACGCGTCTTGTGCCTTTTGCGAGAGCGTGGTCATTATGCCGTTGGGGAAGACTATGTCGGAATTATCGCCTTCGGGTTCCAAAAAAACCTGGTGCCGGGGGTGGTGTGGAAAGTGCCGGACCTTGTCCTCGATCGAGGGGCAATAGCGTGGGCCGGTGCCTTTAGCAAGTGGGAGACCGGCGCTTGCTTTTTTTATAATTTCGTGGGTTTTGGCGTTCGTATAGGTTATATGGCAGGAGTGTTGTTTTATAGTTGGGATTGGGTTAATATAGGAAAACGGTTCGCATAGCGCCTGGTTTTCTTGAGCTTCGATTTTTTTGACGTTTATAGAGCTTTTATCAAGGCGGGGTGAGGTGCAGGTTTGGAGCCTTATAAGTGAAAACCCGGCTTTTTTTAAGCTTTTTGATAGATTTTTGGAGGGTTTTTCGTTTATGCGACCACCTTCGGTTTTTTCTGTGCCGGCACTTATAAGACCGTTTAGGAAGGTGCCGGTGGTCATGATAAGGGTTTTGGATTCCAAAATGCCCGCCGCGGTTTTTATTTCAAATCCGGTTTTTATTTGGGAGAAACCTTCGGCCTCCGCTTCGACAATATCAATGTTCTTTGGAAGAAGTTCGGCGACGGCGCGCTGGTATAATCCTCTATCGGCTTGAATTCTTAAACCGCGGACGGCAAGACCCTTGGATTCGTTTAGAACGCGATATTGGATTGCAGCCTTGTCGGCCGCAAGTGCCATGATGCCATCAAGCGCGTCTATTTCGCGCACCAAATGCCCACGGCCAAGTCCGCCGATCGAGGGGTTGCAGGACATCTGGCCAATGTTGTCGCGGCTAAACGTAATCAACGCTACTTTGGCACCTATGCGCGAAGCCGCAGCCGCAGCCTCGACACCCGCGTGTCCGGCGCCTATTACAGCAACATCATATACCATTTTGGACTTTACTTTTGCCATCAAACCCTTATAATTTTCCGCGGTATCAGATTAAGAAACGGAACGTATCATGTCAAGCGCAAAACATTATCGCGAAACTTCGCCCAAGCCGGATTTCAACGCTTTGGAGCAGGAAGTGCTTTCGAAGTGGGATTTGGAAAAAGATTTTGAAAAATCCATTTCAATTCGTGCGGACGCCAACGATTTCGTATTTTACGACGGGCCGCCTTTCGCGACCGGAACTCCGCATTACGGCCACGTGCTTCAATCATACAACAAGGACACCATCGGACGATACAAGACCATGCGAGGATTTCGGGTCGAGCGGCGTTGGGGCTGGGACTGTCATGGCTTGCCACTTGAACTAAAGCTCGAGAGCGCGCTTGGGATTTCGGGCAAGAAGGCGATCAAGGAATACGGTGTCGATAGGTTCGTGGAAAAGGGTCGAGAGTTCGTAATGGCTTATGATACCAACTGGAAAGCCTCGATCCGTCGCATGGGCCGTTGGGTCGATATGGAAAACGATTACAAGACCATGGACAAGACCTATATGGAATCCGTGGTGTGGGCGTTCGCAGAGCTTTACAAGAAAGGCCTTATATACGAGGATTTTCGTGTCATGCCCTATTCATGGGCGGCGGAGTCCGTGTTATCAAATTTCGAAGTAAATCAGCCCGGGTGTTATCGCGACCGTCTTGACCCTGCGATCACGGTGAAATTCAAACTTGCGACCGGCGAATATCTGCTGGCTTGGACTACGACCCCCTGGACGCTGCCGTCGAACATGCTGCTTGCCGTGGGCGCAGATATAGAATACGGAGTTTATAAACTGGCTTCGGGCGATAAAGTCATAATGGCAAAATCGCGTGCGGCGGCGTATAAAAAAGAGCTGGCCGATGCGGAGATGGTTGCGGTTAGGAAAGGCTCCGAGCTGGTCGGTATGTCATACGAGCCGCTGTTCCCCTATGCGAATAGCTTTCCCATGTTCAAAGTGCTTGCCGGCGAATTCGTAAGCGATGCCGACGGAACGGGCATAGTTCACATCGCCCCGGCGTTCGGTGAAAACGATTTCGAGCTTTTCGCAAGTTCGTATCCGAACACCGCATTTTTCAATCCTTTGGACGGCGAGGGGAAATTCAACAGGTTGGTGCCGGACTTTGAAGGCATGCTTGTGTTCGACGCGAACGCGCCGATAATCGAACGCCTGCGCGCCGAGGGATCGGTTTTCAAAAAAGACCAGATCTCGCATAGCTACCCCCATTGCTGGCGCACGGACAAGCCGCTGATCTATATGGCTATGAGCTCGTGGTTCGTCAAAGTGCCCGGGATCAGGGAAAAGCTTGTCGCGAAAAACCAAAACATAAACTGGATACCCGAGCATATAAAGGACGGACGGTTCGGCAAGTGGCTTGAGGGAGCGCGCGACTGGTCCATATCCCGCGGACGCTTCTGGGGCACGCCCATACCCGTTTGGAAATCGCCAAGCGGCAAGGTGATCGTCGTCGGCTCGATCGAGGAGCTTGAGAAATTGTCCGGCAAGAAGGTCGTGGATTTACATCGTCCGTATATAGACGAGATAAAGTTCGAAAAAGACGGCGAGATCTATACACGTATAGAGGACGTGTTCGACTGTTGGTTCGAATCCGGCGCGATGCCGTTCGCCAACGTCCATTATCCTTTTGAAAACAAGGAATGGTTCGAGCGGAACTATCCCTCGGACTTTATCGCCGAAGGGCTTGACCAGACGCGCGGATGGTTCTATTCGTTGGCCGTGCTTGGCGTAGCTTTGTTCGACGAGATACCATACAAGACCTGCAACTGCATCGGCCTTGTCTTCGACGAGAAGGGGCAGAAGCTTTCCAAGCGCCTTGGAAACTACGAGGAACCAGACGTGTTCATCGACAAATTCGGTTCCGACGCGCTGCGCTGGTTCATGATGAACTCGCCGGTGTTGAAGGGCGAGATTTTGCGTATCTCGAAAGAAGGAACCGAGGTTATGCAGGCTGCGCGCAGATCCGTAATGCCGCTTTACAACGCCTATCACTTCTTTACTTTGTATGCAAACGCCGACGGAATAAAGGCCGAGCGCGACCTGTCTTCGATCCATGTGTTGGATAGGTATATTATTGCACGAGTAGGAGAGGTTCATGTAGCGATCACCGCCGCTATGGACGCATACGACCTTGCCGCCGTTTGCCGCGAGGCGGAAGAGTTCATGGACGAGCTTAACAACTGGTATATACGGTTATCGCGCGAGCGGTTCTGGGGCACGTCGGTTTCAAGCGCGGAGCAACAGGCAGCGTTCAATACTTTGTATGTAGTTTTGCGGACGCTTTGCAAAATGCTGGCGCCCATGCTGCCGTTCACGACCGATTATATATGGCGCGAAATCACCGGCGAGGGCTCGGTGCATTTGACCGACTGGTCGAAGGTCGAGGTGTTCGATGCGCCGCTTGTCGAAGCGATGAAGGCCGTGCGCCTTGTCTGCTCCGCCCAGAAGGCTTTACGCGAGGAAGTCGGTATGCGAAACCGTCAGCCGCTTGCCAAGATGACCATTGCGACATCGGACGTTGACAAGCTTGGCGACTATATCGATCTTATCGACGCGGAATGCAACGTGAAGTATGTCGATATCGTAAGCGACATAGATAAATATGCCGAGTCGAGGCTTTATATATTCACGCCGATCGTTGGAAAGCGCCTTGGTGCCGCTTTGCGCGAGGTGCAGGCCGCCGCGCGGGAGGGCAAGTATGAAATCGTGAACGACGTTTGCAAAATCGCGGGTTATGAACTTGCCGCCGGAGAATTCGAAATAAAGGTCGAGGTGAAGGACGGTATCGTAGGCAAAGCAACAATCGACAACTCCGCGGTCGTAATGCTTGACACCGAGTTGACGCCTGCGCTTGTCGAAGAGGGGCTTATGCGCGATTTCATGCGTGCGGTGCAAGAAGAGCGCAAAAACGCCGGGTTTCATGTGGCGGATCGGATCGAGCTTACCTATTCGGGCACAGAGATTTCCGATGCTTGGGCGGAAGAGATTAAGAAGACCGTGCTTGCGGTATCCTTCGCGCCGGGCGAGGGAATTGTCGAAGTTGCGGGGACGCCGATAAAATTCTCGATTAAAAAGGTTTGATTTATTACAATTGGATTCCGGCTCGGAGGCCGGAATGACAGAATAAAGGGAGGGGAAAAATGGAACAGGCTGGATTATTCGTAATAGGCGATTTCGAAGGTGGCCTTGCCATCTGGTTTTCCATAGGCGATGTGCGCGAGGGCGAACCGCTTGAGCCCAAAATACTTTACGACGGCGGGGATCACGCGATTTTATATCGTAGCCCGACCGAGCCCATAGCGCTTGAAATGATACCCAAAGAATGGTGCGCGAAATTGCTCAAGGCTCCAGAAGTGCGCGTGGCCGAGGGGCAGCCTGAAAACTCGCTTGAGTATGTCGCGCGCGTTGAGAAGGTCCTTAAGATTCCTGCGGTCGAAGGGAAGATAAAAATATTGAAAGCCTCGTAAACCCTACCCCCTTGCTTAACTATGGGAAATAATGTATAATGATATGCGGAAACAGGAGATTCTAGCATGTTATTTGACGTAAAAACAAAATTCTCGTGGGGGGGGGGAGTGAAGCTTTTCTTCATTGCGTTCCTCGCACTTTCGGTTATGGGCGAAGACCTTGCCGCACAGCAGCGGCACCGCAAGGCTGGCGGCACCACAGCCAGAGGTTCGGCCAATAGGAAAGAGCAGGGCAGGCAGCCGCGCGCCACGACTACAAATACCGGCGGCACCTCGAGGGCTGCTGAGAGAATACAGACGCTAGAATCCGAAGTCGCAGAACTTAAGAAGCAGCTTGAGGCTCTGCTTGGCACCTCAACCACCGAAGGCGAGGCCAGGGCCGCCTCGACCACGTCGCTTGATTCAAGGATCGGCGCGCTTGAGACCTGGCGCACGACCCTTGCCACCACCACCGGAACAAGCGTGAACGCCGCTCAGTTCGCGTCGGTTCAGGCGGATGTCAGCAAGCTTAAGACCGATGTAGCCGGGCTTGATAACAGATATCTTAGGAAGCCTTCGGGTTGGGATGATCCTATGCTTGAGGACTTCGCCAACCGTGGTATAGAAATCAAGAAGCATGCGAACGCCGCTTTTGCCACAAAGGCAAGCGTAGGTGAATCGGCCGCCTCGACCCAAAGGGTAAACGAATTCATGCAAGAGCAGGAAGAGGCACAAAGACACGCTCAGGCCGCGCTTGATACATGGGTCGTATACGGTCCGCTTCGCCATAGCACGCATACGCCCGGTTCGGCCATGATATGCCAGGAGCAAAACCTTGGTGTCGACGATCCGATAAGGAATTCCCAAAACGACGGCAAGAGAAAGATATGCTTTACAAGGCATGGCGAACACATAGCCACACAAGGCGAGGCATTCACCGTGCCGGCCGACGGATTCGTGCTTTACGGCCAATCGCTTAGGAAAAGAGGATTCGCAAGGCATTCTACGATTTCTTGCGACGACGCCACATTCGGCGATCCGGCAAGAGGTCGTGGCGATAGGTGTTATGTAAACGGGGTGCATATTACGGACGGCGGACATACTTTCGTCTTTAACCCTTAAAACCTCTGAAATACGCGCGATTAGCGGCGCCTATTTCGAATAAATCCCTTGGTCATGTATGTCAGTATACACTCCCAAGGGATTTTTCTTATACGCTTGCTTCTCGCACGATTTGAGGGGTTTATGCTTTTTTCCTTGCAAACCTTGGCACGGCGATTTATGATTGCCATAGGAGGGGGTTTTTCAATGAGGTCGGTCGACGAGCGCAGGTATCTTTGGATTCTAAGAACCCACGGATTCTTTTTCTTTTTGGTGGCGATCGCTCTTATCATCCTTGTTTTCGCATACGAGCGCATCCAGCCGGGTGTGAAATACGAAGCTTTCCTTGTCGAGGGGAATACGAGCGCCGATACGGTGAGCGTCATACGCGCGCCGCGCACGCTTGCCCCAGGACAGCTTGGCAACACAATAGCGCGCAACATGATCATAAATTACGTCGAGACGCGCGAATCCCTTATCCCCGAGCGGGAAATGGCGCGAGTGCTTTTCGGTCGGGCAAGCGACCTTAGGCTTCAGACTGCGCCGGAGGCATGGGAAGAGTTTGCAAGCTCGAGCGAGTTCCAGGCCAGAATCAGGCCGCGCGGCGACATAAAAATGATAGCCACCGTTGATGTCCCGAAAATACGCTTTATGCCAAATCGCGAAATATTCGAGGTGCCCGTAAACATCGAGGCCACAAGCCTTAATTCCGAGGAAACCAAGACCATCAGCAAGACCATAGAAATCAAGGTCGAATTCGAGCAGGGCGAGCAGCAGCGCACCGGCGAGCAGGCCTGGCGCAATCCCCTTGGTTTCCGTGTTGTCTCCTATCGCGCCATATAACGCCCCCTGAAATACGCACGAACGAGCGGAGGTTTTCGCGGGCAAGTCTTTCGGTCATGGAGGCGATAAAGTCCACTCCCTCAAAACTTCCCTTAAAACCTTGTTCCTCGCGCGATTTGAGAGGGCTTGGTTTTTTTATTGGGTTTTACAAAAAACGCTTGCAAATTCCTTAAAAAGGAAGTCAAATCGGAAGGTGGAGAGATTACATGAAAAAAACGATTAGCTTATTGCTTGCGACCGTAGCATTTCCGTTTGTCGTATCCGCGCAGGAAATGGTGCCCGGAGCAGGTTTCGGAACACAGACCGCGTGGGACCACCCGCTTCAGAATATGGGCGAAAACCAGACCAAGCCCGGATTCGAACGCGTAAACTGGGAACCAGGCGCGGTCATACCGCTTAGGCTTAGGGACGGAATGCTTACCGTCATCAACTTTCCGGAGTGGGAAACCATCAGGGACGCATACGTCGGCGATAGGGACTTCTTCGAGGGGCGACCGGTCGAGAAAAACGTATTCATGATTTCGCCGGTCGACGGACGCTCGATGGC
The DNA here is from genome assembly GCA_009785175.1 of Alphaproteobacteria bacterium. Taxonomy (GTDB): domain Bacteria; phylum Pseudomonadota; class Alphaproteobacteria; order Rs-D84; family CACZYB01; genus WQWV01. Next base: position 108,211 of record WQWV01000001.1, on the reverse strand, counting down.
CGATACAAACCTTTTCATATTCGGGCAGAGCGGAAACAAGTATGTTTTCTATTTGCGTTCGGAACCATTCACGACCGATAGAATCACATCGTCCATCGTAGATGTCAACGTGCCAGCCCGTTTCGCGCGCGGCGCACGCGGAGGAGCTTCGGCAGGCGGGGGCGCGGACGGCTCGTTCATGGGAATGCGATCGGTCATGGGAGGCAGGAGCTTCGGCGGCGGCGTATCAGACCCGACATGGGAAGGCGAGGACTTCGGTTGGATCAAATCGGTTCCCGTCGACCCTACGGAATTCCGTTTCGACCTTGACATCTTCATCCCCAACCCAGACGATTTCGTAATCGCGCCGGAACGCGTATGGCGCGACCAGGTCTTCACCTATATCGATTTCGGAGAGAAGGCGCTTAACATGAATCAGCGGCCGGTCGTGTCGTTGCTTGTCGAAGACGGCGAATCGCCCGTGGGATTCAGGACCGAGGGGCCGCAGTCGCGCCTTTTGGTCGTCGAAGCTATCGGCGATTTGGTGCTTCGCTCGGGCGGACGTTTGGTTTGCATCAAGCTGCGCTCGAAACCTTATTTGCTTTCCAACCCTCCGCCACCGATGGATATGATTGCGGTGGCAAGCGTGGCCGGAAATGCGCCCGGTCGCGGCAGCATCGCTGTTGGCGGCGGATTTAACGGCGGCTTCGGCGGCGGTGTCCAGGGCGGACAGTGGACCCAATTCAGCCAGCCTATACCCGGATTCGCGATGGCTCCGATCGCTCCTCAGGCAGCGTGTCCCACATGCCCTGCACCGCGGCATTCGAATCACTTCGTGCCGCTTGTGCGTCAAAACAACGGTGCGCTTTCAATCGAAATCTTCCGCGGGCGTTCCGTTAGCGAGCTCGAGGGGTTATGGCTGACCCTTACCGAACGTTTGCCGTTCATGGACGAGTTCACTCCGTTCTATAGCGTGGAAACAAGCGGCGTCGACGAGCTTGGGCAGCAGCGTTATTACGGAGGCGAGTTCTATCGCCTTCGCATAGGTCCGTTCGAGAGAATCGAAAAAGCGAACGAGATATGCCAGTCGCTATCGCGCCACGGCCAATCATGCAACATAGTTCGCACACAATAAAAGGCGGCAGATGTTCGGGATAAGAAGGAAAGCTCATAATCAGGAAGCGGCGCCGAACGCAAGCGCAGTCGCGCCCGCGATGCAGAGCGACATCCGTGCCGGCGAGGCCAGATCAGGCCGCGTGCTGATGCTTGTGTCCTTCGCTATGCTTGGCGTATTCATCGCCGGAGTCGTAATGTTCGGCGGCGAGGAGAAGACAAAGAACACAAATCCCTTTGCCGTTGCCGAATCCGTATCAGAAGAAGCCGGAGCGCCCGCCGCAGTTTCCGTGCCAGCCGCCGCCACGGCGCTTCTATCCGCCACACCCTCGCGCATATCGCTTTGGGGAAGCAATACCGGCGAGGCGGTGCTAGATCAGATCCAAATCTCGGGAATGGAGCGCGCAGTCCGCGTGATGAATGTCTTCGCAAGCCAGTCGGTCGACGGCGTATCCATCGGCAACGACTGTGTCGAGCTTGACGGCATAGACCTTTTCAATCGGTGCAGCATCACCGTTTCCTTCGTGCCCTATGAAACCCTTAGCCGATCGTTTAGCGTGGAGGTTCAATATGTGCCCGAGGACGAGACCGACGCCGCAAGCATGACGCTCTCTATACCCGTCGAAGTCTCATTTACCGCGCCGGCTCCTGCGGCTCCTCCTGCGCCACCCGCGTTTAATCCTTTCGAGGAGGAAAACGAATTCGAGGATTTTGCCGAGCCTTCGTGGGAGTCCCAGCCTGTGCCGACTCCTCAGCCCGTGCGGTCAGCCCAGGTCGCCGCGCCGGAACCCCAGATTTCGGACGCAATCGCGCAGGGCATGAGCTGTCGCAATTTCGCAAGCAAGGTTTACGATTTCTCGGGCGTGTTCATCGGATGGGCACAGGGCAACCGCAACGTATACTCTCCCAACTGTCGCCAGGTCATCGGCACGCTTCAGGACGACGGCATGGTCATCGCGTCCCGCACCGGTCAGATCATAGGCAAGGGTATCGTGCATGACCAGGCCAAGGCGCATGATCGCCGCATCAACCTCGTGCTTCCTATACTCGACGAAGTATTGAATGCTCGCAACGCAAACAACTTCAACCCCAATATAGACGACGTCATCAACAATCGCATGATCGCCAAAGAGGGCGGTGTGGGCCGTCCGTGCGAAGACGAGGACGACTGCCACCGCCTGCCCGATCCGCTTGGTATACGCGGCCGCGGACAGAAGGGGCTTGTGCCATTTACAATCGACTCCAAGGATTATGTGTCCTCGAACCCCAAGGACGAGCGCTTTGTGCTGCGTCAGGGCAAGCCCATACCAGCCGTGCTTGTCAGGCCCATATACGTCAGCCAGCTTGTCGACGGAACGGCGCCAGACCAGCTTATGGCTTTGGCCACCGTCGAGAGAAACGTATACGGCGGCGACGGGCGCACCATCGTGGTTCCCGCCGGAAGCCAGCTTATCGGTTTCGCCGAACCGCCGAACATAGCTCTCGACAACCCGCTTGAAACAATCGTGCGCGTCCAGCTTGGCTGGGAACGTCTTATCCGTCCCGACGGCGCCGAGTTCAAGCTTGCCGGCAATACCATCGACGGCACCGGTCCCGAAACCTCGACCACGGATGCGCAGGGACGCGACGGAGTGCCGGGGCGCGTCGATCCAGAATACATGAAGAGCTTCTTCATGCGGCCGCTTCTTTATAGCGCTTTGCCGGTCGCGATGGAGGCGCTGTTCCCCACCTCGTCCCAATTCGCGGTCACACAGAGGGTGACGGACGGGCAGTGGGCTACGCTTGGCGGCGCGGTCTTTGAGGATGAAGTGTTCGGGGACGAGCTTACCGGGGTGGCAACATGGAATCCGGATATGGCCGAGACCGCTTTCTTCAACATGACCCCGCGCGACAAAATGAAGATGGAAATCCAGCAGAATTGGAAAGCCATGGCGCAAAAGATGATCCATCAATCGCTTCGCCAGCGCAAGCCTTTCACCGTTCCCGCCGGCACGCGAATCCAAGTATACCTTGCCCGCGACATAATGCTACGCATCAGCGATGACGAGGAGGAAGCGGTCAATTTGGATGGCTTCTAGGGGAACTTGTCATTTCGCATAATCTACTTCGTCAGATTGAAAATTTTATCGGTCGAGTATGCTTCCTAGTATCTGCTACAAACTGACGAGTTCGCACGATTTGACAAGTTTATCAGATCATCTTTTACGTCATTCAGTATGGAAATTTCCTCCTAATGATTTTTTCTTCGTCCCCCGATAGTATTCGTTCGAGGGGTAAAACATGCTTAGAATAATACTGGCCTTTGTGCTTGCGATGGTGCCTGCTTTTCAGGCATCGGCCGAAATATATATAAGCGGTAAGGTATCGTGGGCCGATATAAAAATCGGAGATACAGAAATTACCGACTATACACCAAGCCAAGGCGCCGCGCCGAATCTATTTCTTCTTACACCGGATTCAACAATCATAGGAAACGAATGGCTTGATTCCGTGCGCGGAAATGTCGCCGTAGGTTTCCAGAGCTTCTCGCGTTCCACAAGGGGTATTTTGCGCATAGAGGCGGAATACGGTTTCGGTCCCGGTAAACACGCAGATATGGCTACTTCAAATCCTGCATACGACGGCAATCCGGTAAAGTTGAGGGTCAAGACCTCGACATGGTTTCTTAACGGTTATTACGACATGCCGCTTACCCGAAGGTTCAGGCCATATCTAGGAACAGGCGTGGGATTTGCCAAAATCAAAAGCCATGTAGCGTGGTCTTCGGTCGACTTGGTAAATGATACGGAATATTTTATGGATGATTCCGAGACAATAAGGAATTTCGCATACAACATAGGCGGAGGCATAGCGTTCGTAGTAAGCCAGAGCTTCATACTCGACTTTGGATACCGATATAACAATCTTGGCCAGGTAGATTTGACTGCGCGCGGCATGGCCGAAGTGTTGGGCGGGGGCGCCTATGCCAACTCGGTTTCGGAAATAAAATATGATATGATATCCGAGGAAGTTCTTTTGGGCTTGAGATATGTATTTTGATTTGGTATAATTGCCACATGAAAAAGATTCTTGCATTGTTGTTTGTCGCGGCGTTTGCTTTCTGTGTTGACGCGCGGGCCGAGTTCATCAACGGGTTCGAGGAAATACCCCTTATGAACGGTCTTCATCAGGGCGAGGAATTTTCGTTCGATACAGAGGAAGCGCGCGTGGTCGAGCAATATGTGTCCTCGGATGAAATCGGCGCGATGCAATTCGTCGTGTTTTACAAGGAAACTTTGAAATCCCTTGGCTGGACGCTTGGGCGCGAATCGGGCGAGAGATTGACATTTACCCGCGAAGGTGAGAGGTTGGAGATTACGATAGACTCTAAAAAACCTTTGCAGGCGACTTTCCTTTTGACCCCGGCGGGTTAAAGAACCTTAACAATCTCTTTTTTCAATTCATCAAGGCCGGCGCCAGAAATGCTTGAAATCGCAAACGGGGTTTTGCGGCTGGCTTTTTTAAGTGCCGCCAATTTATCCGCGACTTCGTCCGGTTGCAACGAATCGATTTTGGTTAGAACCACGATTTCCTTTTTCTTGGCGAGTTTGGGCGAATAGGCTTTGAGTTCCGCGCGAATTGTTTTATAAGCTTTGCCAACGTCCTCGTCATTAGCGTCTACCAAATGCAATATAACGCCGGTGCGTTCCGTATGACCCAAGAATCGGTGGCCAAGGCCTACGCCCTCGGACGCACCCTCTATCAAACCCGGAAGGTCGGCGATCACGAACTCCCTATCATACGCATAAAGCACGCCGAGGTTCGGGTGTAGCGTGGTGAAGGGGTAATTGGCAATCTTTGGGCGCGCCGCGGTAAGGACGGACAGTAGCGTAGATTTGCCGGCGTTCGGGAAACCAACAAGCCCTATGTCGGCGATAAGTTTCAGGCGGAGCCATACCGCCATCTCTTCGCCGGGTTTGCCGGGATCGGCGCGGTCGGGTGCTTGATTGGTCGAGGATTTGAAGTGAAGGTTGCCCCATCCGCCACGACCTCCGCGAGCCGCTACGAACTCCTGGCCTTCCGATACCATATCGACAAGGAGCGTTTCTTTATCTTCGGCCAGAATTTCTGTTCCAACCGGCACCGTGATATAAAGATCGTCGCCGGATTTTCCGGTGCGTTGCGAGCCCTCGCCGGGGCGGCCGGCCTTGGCATTAAAATGCTGCTGATACCTAAAGTCGATAAGCGTGTTGAGGTTTTTTGCCGCGCGGAAAATCACATCTCCGCCGTTGCCGCCGTCGCCCCCGTTCGGACCGCCGTATTCTATATACTTCTCGCGTCGAAAGGATAGGCAGCCGTTGCCGCCATCTCCTGCTTTGAGGTAGATTTTTGCCTGATCTAAAAACTTCATTTAAGCCTTCCCATTTTCGGCATCTACTTGATTTTCACAAAAAATAATTCCTCATGGAAGCAATAAGTCCATTGCGGATTATTTTTTGCTCCAAACCTTCGTATATGCTCGAAACTGAGAAGGCTTGGCTTTTCATTTATATTGTATATCCCCGCGCGGTTTTTTTCAATGTGAAAGTTTCTTGACATTTATTATATTTAGTCTAATATGGGGATATGAAAAATAATACTGAAATATTTACAGAGATGAAGGCCGACTATCTTCGCACGGCTAGGCGGGTTTTTTCGTCTTTGCGCGATCTTCAACACGGCCTTAAACATGACAGCTATGCCCAGATATTGACCGTTATGGCCGACCACTTGGGGGGGGGTAAAAACGATAAGTCCATGGAGCTATTCCTTATCAGCTGCATAGTCATGGAAAACGTGGGTTCGAAGGTTATGGGTGGAATCGATCCCGGAAGCCCCGATGTCGTCGCCGCGATAGACGAGGCCTTTGCCATGCCGTTCGAGGTTTCGGGCAAGTTGTTAGAGGCGGGCGTCGATATACATAAATTTTTGCATGAAAACGAGGGCTGTGGGTTTGTGGGAGTGAACGATTCTCTTTTCGCGGGTTTTCGCACCATAGAGCATGTGCCGGAAATCGTGGAAGTCCTTTATGAAACGCCCGATAAATCGGAGACAGATTACCTTATGCTTGCGCCAAAAAGGGGCAGGGGGTTTGCATTCCGCGGCGTGCCCGCGTTGCCCGAGTGTATGCAGAGGCGTATAAAGAACGAGCAATACTTGAAATTGAAGTAGTAGCGGCTAGTTTTCCCATCATTTCCCTTGACTTCGCGCGGGCGGATTTCTATACTTTGCAGAGCTAACAAAAAGGAGAGATAAAATGGCAATAGGTTCTTACATAGCCGGCGCGGCAATCGGCGTGGCATCGTATGTTTATATTAGAAAGGTTTCGATGAAGCCCGGCGGTCGCCGTGGAATTGTCGGTGCGCTTATCAAAGAAGTCGTGCCCGCAATCGGTATTTTTTATTCGATAGTATTTATATCTTGCGCGGTGGCGTATCGTTCGATTCCGAAATACCTTGCAAAAAATCCAGAGATCATCGAGCAGTCCCAGGCGCTTGCCGCAGAGATGGCAGAAGCCCGCGAAATGGCAGCCGCCAAAGACGCGTTGAAGAACCTTGGTGCCTCGGCTTGGCAGGGCGCGCCCATTATCGGCAATCCCCAGGGCAAAATCGTGGTATTCGAATTCTATGACTTCAACTGTGGCCATTGCAAACGTGCCGCAGCCACATTGTCCACGGTCATCGCCGATCAGAAGGACGTAAAGGTAGTCTTGAAAAACTTCCCCATATTCCCGCAGGTATCGCTTATCCCCGCGAAAGCCAGCATAGCCGCGGCGTATCAGGGCAAGGGGCTTGAGATGTATAAAGCGCTTTATTCAACAAACCTTATACCCGAAATCAAAAATCCCCAGCAGGTGAACCAAAAAGAGCTTGACGAGAAGATCACCGCGATCGTAATGAAGGCCGCCAAAGACGCCGGTCTAGACGTCGAACGCCTTAAGGTCGACATGGAATCCGAAGCTGTGATCAAGGAGCTTATCGGAACGCGAGAGTTGGCCGAAAAGCTTAAGATCATGGGAACGCCCGCGTTCATCATCGGCGACCAGATATTCAAGGGTGCGGTTGATGAAAGAACTATGCGGATTGCCATAGAAAACGCTCGTAAATAAGCTCGTTGCGATTTGAACAAGTCCGCAGGTGTTGCGAAATGCCTGCGGATTTTTTTATTAAATAGTATTCCGGTGTCGATTTGGCCCAATCGGGGAGATATAAATTGTCATATTGTAGACATAGGATTTGGATATATGGTTGTCCTTTATAAAGGACGAACCTTATTATCTTTATTTTTATGTTTTCAGAGTTTATAATTCAAAGAAATATTAAAGGAAATTTACATGACCGATATTATTCAATCAAAAGGTTGGAATTGGGATATTTTACCCGAAGACCAAGTCGACCGCTGGAAAAATCCGGCTATAGAATCATTTTACCTTGTGAACCGCTGGAAAGGTCAAGGAAGAAATAAGTTCTTAGATTTGGGGTGCGGGCTTGGACGCCATACTATACTGTTTGCAAAAAACGGATTTGAAACCACAGCTTTCGACATTGATGAAAGCTGTGTTGATACTGCGAAAAAATGGTCCGCCGAAGAGAAATTATCCGTGGATTTTGCAGTCGGTGATATGTTGAACTTATCCTATACTGACGGCTCGTTTGACTGCATCTATTCCCGCAATGCTATTTCTCATACTGACACAAACGGCATGCACAAAATTGCAGGAGAGTTGCGGCGTGTATTGCGCCCCGGTGGAGAATGTTATTTGACGCTAGGCTCCAAAAGCTCATGGATGTTTCATCAAGACTGGCCGCTGGTTGATGCAAATACGAACCTATGTATGATAGAAGGGCATGAATACAAAGTTCCTCATTTTTATGCTGATTATGGTGCTATTAAGGAAATATTTGCTAAGTTCAAAATAGAACTGATTGAACATATTGGCGAAGGTTATTTGGAATATGGTAATAAAGCACAACTTTACCACTATCACGTGTTAATAAGAAAAGTATAAATAGATATACCCTGAAAAAAGAAATATTGCAGATATAGAAATCACGTCAAACAAAGTTAAATCCCGCAGAGCTTTGCAAACCGCGGGATTCAACTTTTTCGCGAGTTAATTTTTTTATTGATTCTTGCGGGCGGGAGATCTAAAATCCAATTCATGAAAACTGATAAACCTATAATAGCGCTACCCTATGCCGTGGGGAATATGGAAATCTATGCCGATGCGATCAGCAATGCCGGAGGGGCCTTGCTTTATGTAGGTCGGGACATGGCGTTGTCGGAAACCTGCATACGTCCGCACGGAGTCCTGCTTCCGGGCGCAGAAGTCGGCGCGAAGGCCGAGGACTATATTAGTGCGATAGAATGGACCGAGAAAAACGAAGTCAGCCTTCTGGCTATATGTTTCGGAATGCAGGCGCTTGCCCGATACCTTGGCGGAAAAATCGTCGACGTGTCCGGGCATGGCGCAGGCCATCACAGAGTAAATCTTGTTCCGGGAACGATCGTTTCCGGGATCGGCAGTGTAAATTCTTTGCACGAAAAGGCCGTGGATATCGGCGCAGGCGGGGATTTCTTTGCAACGGCGCATGCAGGGGACGGGGCGATCGAGGCTATCGAGCCCAAAAAGCCGTGGAACAGTTTTGTGCTTGGCGTGCAATGGCGGCCGCAGCTGCTTGCCGCTAAAATCCTTGCGCAACAGAAAATATTCGACGATTTTGTGAAGGCTGCTGCGGGGCAGAGATAGTGTTGAAACTGAAGCAGGCATATATCGTTTATCCAGGTCTTGGCAAAACGACGCTTTCGAAAAAGCGGACGGATATCGCCGACATCGAGGGCAAGATTTTCCGGGACGCAAGCCTTGCTCCTTATATAGGCAAATCCGAGTATCCGAATTATCGCGGTCAAAAAGTGGTGGCGATTAACCCCGAGTATCCAGAAAACCTATATACATATTGTCGAGGGGAGTTGGGGGCCGGCAAGACGCTTGTGTCCGTTCCAAAACAGGAAACATACGATTTGATCCGGGTTTTGGGTATAGAGGACTATGCCTTCATCATGCCTTCCCGCGAACGCCTTGCCCAGCTTGAGGCCGACTATAATGGCCGCGGAGACGATGCGGAGTATATACGGGATTGTGTCGGCGAGCGGTATGAGGCTGTCTTGAAATATGCCGCTTCGGTCGGTAAAGAGGTGATTTTCGTGGGGCCTGGCGAATACCTTGAGCAGGTTCTTTCCTAGTCATTCCGGGCTTGACCCGGAATCCATACTTACTGGATTCCGGCTTCCACCTTCGCGCGAGGCTTCGGCGGACATGCGGTGGCCGGTATGACGAGTTTAATATTTACAAATCGAAATTGAAAACGGTGGCCCAGGGTTTTAATCCCCAAGCTTCATAGGCTTTGGCGGCCTGTTCGTTTTCGGTCAGGAACTTGATTTTTATCGAGGATATGTCGTGTTTCCTGCATTCGGTTTTGAATGCCTCGAAAAGCCGGCGGCCTATGCCTTGATTACGATAGGATTCCCTAACGGAAACGTTTTCGATTTCGGCGCACGTGCCGTTGATATGGATTAGGCCCATGTCAAATTTGGCGCTTAGGTATCCGATGGTTTTTCCGTTGTCCTTTGCCACAAGAAAGAAGTGGTTTTCAATCCAATCCCTAAAATACCTTTCTCCGTTCGGGGAATACGGCCAATCGCGGATTAACTCGGGGCAAATGGTCAGCTCGATTTCGAAAATATCGTTGCTTAACGCCTGTATCGCCGGCAAATCGTCAAGCGTCGCGCGGACTATTTCTATGGTCATTTTATATTCCCGTTTCCTCGGCTATGCCTTTGAAAAATTCGAAATCGGCGGGTTTGCAGACGATATGCACATTCTTGATTTTCAATTTGTCATTGAATTTGTCGGCTGAAAGATTTTCCAAGATTTTGCCGGTCTTGAAATCCATGAACTCGAATCCGAGGAATTTCATTATCGCCCAGGCGCCGCCCATGTCCCATATATGCCACTTGAAATAGTTGCACCGACCGCGGCCGGTCGCCATGTAAAGAAAGTGCGTGGTCATGCTGTTATAACCGGCTTGAAGATATCGGGGTTCGTAATTGTCGCTTTGGCGCACATATCGGCCAAGGCTGAATATTATGGGAAGTTTGCCCAGCTCTGAGGGTTTAAGTTCGATTTTGGTATTGTTTTTAATCCAGAACGCCTGTTCGGTATCGCAATAGACAAGCTCGCCAAGCGCCGGGGCGTATATGGCTCCGCAATAGGGCTTGCCGTTTTTAAGCACGCCAAGAGAAATTCCGAACATGGGGATTTCAAGCGCATAACCGACTGTGCCGTCTATCGGGTCAAGGACGAACGCCCATTCGTGTTTCGCGATTTCATCGAACGGACTACCCCCCCCCACGGTCAGTTTGTCCATGCTTTCTTCGTCGACTATGCAATAGTCGAGATCGGAGAAGTTATCGGCTATGAATTTTTGAAAAAGGTCGGAGATCGCACGGTCGGTGATTGTTATCAAATCGTGCGCTTCTTCGGACTTGAATTCCGAGTTATCCGTGCGACCATAATTATTCATCGCGATCTCGCCGGCGGATTTCATGAATTCTAAAATTTTTTCAAGCATCTGCGCCTCCTATAATTTTGCCGTTATATTACCGTTTATGGAGTATTCGATCTTATCGTCAAGCTCGAGTTCCAATAGGGCGTTGCTTACCAGAGCGCGCGGTGTATCTGAGAGGTCGCGCAAAAGCACGTTGGCCGATGTTTCGCCCGGGCCCAGAAGGGAGAGGATACGATCCTTGATATCAATTATATCCGTCGGCTCGAATGTGATAGCTTCCTCGTTCAATTCGAACTTTTTGGGTTTCGAGGTGCGGAAGTTTTGGGATTCAAGTTCAGTAATTATGTCGGTCGAGGACTCGATCAGGCACGCTCCGTTTTTGATAAGGTAGTTCGTGCCGCCAGAGCGTGGATCAACCGGAGATCCCGGAACCGCAAACACTTCGCGGTTTTGATCAAGTGCAAAACGTGCGGTGATCAGGGAGCCGGATTTGATCGATGCCTCGGCAATCACAACGCCCTGGCTTAGGCCGGAAATCAAACGATTCCTGCGCGGAAAAAGCGAGATGGACGGTTTCGTTCCCGGCGGCATTTCGGATATTACCAAATGGTTTTGAGCGATTACTTTGTAGAGATCCCTATTCGATGCCGGATAAATCACGTCCGCGCCGCAGCCCAATACCGCGATCGTGCATGCGAGTTTACCGGAAGCTATGGTGCCTTGGTGCACTGCCGTGTCGATACCGATCGCCATGCCGGACACTACTGCGTAATCCTGGATCGCCAATTCGCGGCTTAGATTGGATGCGAAAGTTTTCGAATTGGTGGAAGCGTGTCGGGATCCAACTATCGCTATGGTTTTCTTATTAAGAGTTTCCAAGTTTCCGATGGCGTAAATAACCGGTGGCCGGTCGGGAAGCTGGCTTAGCAATTTGGGATATTCAGGCGTGCCGGCGAAGAGGGCTTTCATGTCCAGTTTTTCAGCTTGGTCCAATTCACGCTCTGCGTCCTTTAGGCTAAAAAGCCGGCTCTTTTTGGTGGTTTCAAGGTAATTATAGGCTGCCTCGGCAGTTTTGAATTCGGCCAGGAGTTTGTTGTAGGTGATCGCGCCGATCTTGTCGGAACGGGCAAGAGCTACGGCAGCTATTTTTTCTTGGCTTTTAATTTTACTTTATCCTCTGTGCCGGCGAGAAGGCGGCGAATGTTATCCTTGTGCCGGATTACAACTATTAACGCGACCATAAGGTATGTATACATGACCGCCGCGCCACTGAAAAGGTAGGCATAGATAATGGCAAGCGGGAGCGTCGACATCGCGGCAAGCGACGACTTCTTGAACGCCGTCAATATGGCAAGCCATGTGCCTATGACCGCAAGCGCAAAAAAGGTCGAGAAAAGATACATGGTGCCCCAGGCCGTGGCCGCGCCCTTGCCGCCTTTGAACCCGAGGTAGACCGGGTAGCAGTGCGCGAATACAGCAACGATAGCAAGCCAAGATTTGAACGCAAAGCTTTCCGCCAATTCCGGGAAAAGCGTTATGCCAAGGCCGAAGCTGAAAATAGGCTTTAGCGCATCAAGTGCGAGCGTTGCGGCTGCGACCGTTTTATTGCCTGTGCGAAGCGCGTTGGTCGCGCCCGTGCCGCCCGAGCCCATCTTCCTTAAATCCATTTTCAAAAACACGCGGCTTAGGATAAAACCGAATGGAATGGCGCAGATGAAGTAAGTTATTAAAAGGGCTATTTGTAGGGTGGTCATTACATCTCCTTGGGTATGTCGATTGCTATTATGTTTGCGAAGATTTCGATTGCGCGCAGCGTTGCGGCGGATAGTGCGAGCCAGGAGTTTTTTAGTTCCTGATTTTCTTCGCTGCTGATATGACATTCATGGTAAAATGCGGAAAACGCGCTGGCTAGCTCGAATATGTATGTGGCCAGAAGGTTTGTCGCGCGCTGGTCGAATGCCTTTTGCACGGTCGACGCGAAGTCGCATAGCTTGATCGCCAACGCGCGGTCGTATTTGTTGCTAAGCTTTATCGCGGCGTTTGCGGGCGCGGGGCTTTTTTCCAATATCGATTTGATACGCACTGCGGTGTAGAGGATATAGGGCCCGGTCTTGCCTTCGAATTTAAGGAACTTTTCCGTGTCGAAGATGTAATCGCTTTCGCGCGGATTTATGAAGTCGGCGAACTTGATGGCGGCCACCGCTATCGCCACCGCGTCCTCGGGCGATTTGGCATTCTCGGCTGAGATTTTGATAGCGTCCCGTATGAAATCGCCAAGCGCGTAGTTGTCGCCGGAACGCGTCTTGAACGGGCGGCCGTCCTTGCCCTGCATCATGCCGTGGCCAAGGAGTTCGAGGCCCAGGGTCGCGGGCGCTATGCCGGTTTTACGAACCACCTCGAATACTTTATCAAAACTTAGCCTCTGCCGAATGTCGGCGTGATAGAGGATAAGATCGGGCTTGAAGCGTTCGACGCGGTTGTAAATCGTCCCTACGTCCGTCATCTCGTATAGAAACAGGCCGTGGGAATTCGTGGCGCGGAAGGGGACTTCTGTGTCTGTTTCGATTATCCATGCGCCATCGGATTCCTTGACCGTGCCGTTTGCAATCCATTTAGCCAGCAACATTTTGATATTAGGAATCGTCCACCATTCGCCCCACCAGGTTTCAAGTGTGATGTTAAGCGGCGCTATTACTTTCTTTACATCGTTAGACGAGGTTTCGACGATTTTGGAATGGATTTTGACGGCGTCCGGTTCTTCGTTTTGAAGTTCCATGATCGCGGCGTTGGTGCGGGCGGCGAATTCCGCGTCCTCTTTATACCTTGCGCTTGAGGCCGGGTATAGGCGGTTCAAGTCTTCGATGGTGAGGGCGTCCGGGTCGATGCCCTCTTCGCGTATGGCCGTGATAAGCAAGCCCATAGGCCGACCCCAATCGCCGATGTGCGCATCTCCGGTGGCGTTATGTCCCACGAAACGGGCCAGGCGTTTCGTCGCCTCGCCAAGTATGTGCGGGCGCAGGTGGCCGACGTGAAGTGTCTTGCCCATGTTGGCGCCGCCGTAATCGACTATGATGCTTAGCGGGTTTTTGGTTTTGGTGAAGCCTAGTTCGGGGGTGTTTACGGTGCGGGTTGCGGCGGCCTCGATTTCCTTTTCGGAAAGGGTGATGTTTATAAACCCAGGACCGTCGATTTTGAAGGAGAAGTCGGGATTGCCGTCTATTTTGCCCATGATTTGTTCGGCAAGTTGGCGGGGATTCGCCTTTGCTATTTTGGCAAGAGCGAGCGCTATGTTGCTTTGGAAATCGGACAAGTCCGGGCGGTCGGAGGGGCGGACGATTTCGATCCCTTCGGGAATTTCCACCGCGCCCCTAAAGAGCTTTTCAAGTTTTGATATGAACGGATTGATATTCATTACAGTAGTCCTAAATCTTTCTTAACGCGGTCAAGGATAGGAGTTGCGATAGCGCGTGCCTTTGTGGCGCCTTCGGATAAAACCTTATCAAGGTAGGCTTTATTGTTTATAAGTTCGTTGTATTTTTCGCGCATGGGGGAGAGGTAGGTGTTCAGTGCATTGGCCAATTCTTTTTTAGCATCGCCGTAGCCTATGCCGCCGGAGAGGTAGTGCATTTGGAATTGCTTGTCCACATTTGCCAGGCGCATGAGGTTATAAATCGCGCTGTCGTCAGGTTTAGGGTCGGCGGGGGTTAGGGAATCGGTGGCGAGCTTGGCAAGCTTTTTCGCCGTTTCCTCGGGCGTGGAATAAATCTCGATAGTGTTTCCATACGATTTGCTCATCTTGCGGCCATCAAGCCCGGGGATTGTGCCGACGTCCTTCTTAATAGATTCCTTGGGCAATTTAAGCGTAGGTTTGCCGGTGGCGGCGTTCACGCGCTCGGCTATGTCGCGGGCGATTTCGATGTGCTGTTTCTGATCCAGACCGACGGGCACTATGTCCGTGTCGAACGCAAGAATATCTGCGGCCATCAAAACGGGATAAGTATAAAGCCCCATGTCGACGTTATCGTCGTTGCCGTCTTTGGCCAACCTGTCCTTATAGGCATGCGCACGGTTCATCAGGCCCTTGGGCGTGAAAGGCATAAGGATTGCGGAAAGTTCAAAAATTTCGGGAATGTCGGATTGGCGGTAGGTGATGTTTTTCGATACGTCAAAACCGCAGGCGATAAGCGTGGCCGCGACCTCGTATGAAAGCTCGCGCATTTTGGTTGCGTCCTTTACGGAATTAAGCGCGTGAATATCCGGGATAAAAAGAAGCGCTCCGGGGTTCGCGTTTGTGAGCTCTATCGCCGGCAGAATCATGCCGAAAAGGTTGCCGAGGTGGGGGCTGCCGGTGGGCTTTACCCCTGATAATATACGTGTCATTTCAAATCCTTATTTATGCTGGAAAGCATAGATCCTTGCCAGAGTTAAAGCAAGTGGTTTTTTAGAAAATTCCGTGGTATAATGTCTGCAAAGGAATCTGTGAAATGGACAAGAAGAAAATCTCGGATTTTATCGATGCGTATTGCGACATAGTGAAGCCGCCGAAGGGCAAGGTCGACTATAACTCGATCCTTAAAGAGCTGATAGCAAACCTTGTCCGGCATTATTCGAGTCAGGGTATCACCCATGTTTCGGTTAAGGAGGACGATTTCGCCTATTACATAATCAAGCCGGTGAACGGAAAATACGCGCTTGAGGATTTCTTCTTGAACCGCCTGTTTTTCAATGTCCGCGCGGTCGGGGAAGACGGGACGGACGCCAAGGGCCAGTATGTGCCGGAAGAGCTTACCGTCCTTTTGAACCTTGACAATATAGACAATCAGTTCAAGCGCCAGCCGCTGCTTTTGACTCGCGCGACGAAGCCTGTGCGCGACATCGCCAAGAAAAAAGTGATAATGCACGAGTTCGAGCACGGGATTCAATCGAGGTTCAGCCTTAGGAAAATCGAGGACGAAACGGATTCAGTCTATTTTAAGGCGGCAAAGCGGGTTTCGGAAATGGGCGGCGGCAAGTACAAGGGTATCATAAACTCCCCTTCGAATATAAAAAAAGTGGGAAGATTCCTTAATTCGAGATTTATAAATGTCGGATTGTACGTGCCCCATTTCTCACCGCTGGCCAAGGCGGCTTTTCGCAAAACAAACGGCGGGATCAAGGCCCATATAGACATGAACGAGATATTCAACGAATCCGAATCCCTTGTCATGGCCGGGGCGGGCGTCCAGCTTAGGCGGCGATTCGATAGCGGAAACTATTTGAACATATGCAATAACGAAAGCTCGAACGAAGCCATAACCACGTTCGGGTTCATGCTTAAAGAAGTGATGGGCGCGCGGGTGGCGTTCGATATCATGTATCTCGATCCGACAGAAAAGATGGCATGGTTCAACAAGAAGTTCGGCGACATATTCGCCGCAAGCTATGACAAGAAAAAGACCGCTTGGGAGAACCTCCAGGCCGCGCTTGCGAAAATAAAGACCGGTCGGGCGGAAGGGGACTATCTTGTCCTTAATGCCGTATTGGCCAAATGCCTCGAGCGGCGGGTCAACCATCAAATTGGCAAGGTCGAGAGTAGCGAATTATTGGAATCTGTGAAAGCCTTCCGCAAGTATACTGTTGATAATGCCGATCCGGCAAAGCGTAAGGTGCTTGAGCATTTCAAGATACTACAGTCGCTGTATTTCAAGCTTGGCGGGGGAATGGTGCGGCCGGTTTCGGCGGCTCCGTTGCCTTTGAAGAGATTGTCGTCCGTTAAATCCGGCGGTGGCAGAGCGTAGGCTTTTTCTTGATTTTTCCCTTGACTAGTGGACAAAACGCGGGTAATGTTTGTCGAAAGTAATCAAGAGGTGTTCCATGGTCAAACAGTCGAAACTTACAAAGATAGATTTCATACGTATCAAAGCGTGCTTTTTCGGCGCGTGCGCCTTCGTAGCAGCAATTATCGTCGGGGCGTTGATTTCCGGCGGCTCGGTCGTCGAAGCGTTCGGTGCAAGCGCCGGGCTTAACTCGCTTATCGTCGGGCTTTTTGTGGCCGGTGTGGTCGCAAACTTCGTCAATCAATTCAAGGTAATTCGCGGAGCGTTCGCTATGAACGCCTATATGTCCGGCGAGCGCAATATACATGTGCCGAGCGAGATGCGTTTTGCTTTCCATCAGCTGGCATCGGGCGGAAAGGCCGGGCACGGTTATATGGACATGGGTGCGGCAGAGAAGGTCGCGGCGGCGTTGCGAGCGCGCGTTTCCGGATTCGGATATACATCGAAATACATAGCGGGCATATTGGTGTTCATCGGCCTGCTTGGAACCTTCTGGGGTTTGTTGGTATCCGTTGGCGCGGCCGGCACAGCCGTTTCGGGCGGAGCGGATCTTGAGGCCGTGCGCCGTGGAATTCTGGCGCCTATCGGCGGAATGAGGGTCGCGTTTTCGACTTCGCTTTTCGGTCTTGGTTTGTCGTTGGCTGTTGGATTTTTGCAATTCCTCCTTGACGTAATGAAGCGCGATTTTTGCAATCAGGCCGAAGACTCCATCATGTCGCTTGCCCGCGCGTCGGTTCCGCAGCAGGACGGAGTGAACGCCGGAACGCTTACCTATCTTAAGGCCATGATCGAGCAGACTGCGGACGCGGTAGGAGCTTTGCAGCGCGTAATCGCCAAGGCGAACGAAACTTCGGCCGAAACCGCCGCAAAGATGGGCGCAATGGGAAGTGCGGTAGTCGAGCTTGCGGGGCAGATGCAAACGCGCCTTAAACAGATGGACAAGATGTCCATGGTGCCCGAGAAGATGATTAAGGCCATGGACGAGATGCTGAAGATGACCAAATCCGGATTCGGTATGGATTCGGCGACCAAGGAGCACATACGCCTGATCGACTTCAAGCTTAGCGAAATGACTGAAACGCTTTCGGCGGATATCCGACTGCTTGCCAAATCGAAACTATAGGAAATCGGCGCGATGACAATAATGACGCGAGAAGAGCAGAATTTATGGCCAAGCTTCGTCGACTTGATGAGCTCGATGTTCCTGTTCATGCTTTTCATCACGCTTGCGTTGGTTTTCGCGCGGCCCGAGGAAGCGAAGGAAGACGGCGCTTCGGTGGAGTTAAGCGATATCCTTGCCCGTGAACGTGCCGAGCGGATCAAAAACGAGGCGAATACTTCGCGCATAGACGCTTTGAACCAGATGGTTGCGGAAATGGACGGCACGATTATCAAAAAAGAAAACGAGATCAAGACTTTGGAGCAACAAAACCGTGAATATAAAAATCGGGTCGAGCGGTTGGGGCGAGAGCTTCAGAAGTTGAACGCCGTATTCGAAGCGACCGATAAATACATCGCGTGGCAGAAGGTGCAGATCGTCGAGCTTGGCAAGAAGCTCAACCGCGCTTTGGCAAATAAAACCGCCGAGTTGCACAGGGTTCGCTCCGACTTCTTCGGCTCTTTATTGGGCGCGCTTGAGGGCAATCGGAATTTCGAGATCCGCGGCGACAGGTTCGTGTTGCCGTCCGAGGTTTTCTTTGCGCCCGAGTCCGCCGAAATAGGCGAAGCGGGCCGCGCGGCGCTTGACGGCATAGCAGCCACACTCATTGAAGCAATGCAGAAAATTCCCGACGACACCGATTGGATTTTGCGTGTGGACGGGCATACCGATTCACGACCAGTTCGCGCGGGCTCCCTGTTCGCGGACAACTGGGAGTTATCGTCTGCGCGCGCCGGCGAAGTCGTCAGGTATCTGCATAGTCGCGGAATCCCGGCCGACCGCCTTGCCGCCGCAGGATTCGGCGAGTTCCAGCCGGTCGCGGTTGGCAACGATAATGCTTCCCTTTCCAAAAATCGCAGGATAGAATTCAAGCTTACGGAGAAATAGATGAAAGCCCTCATTTTTATTTTAGCGATCTTTTTTACGCTTGATGCCAAGGCATATATTCCTGAAAACTATATAGGTTTCGAGCGGCGCGCGGAGAAGTTCGCTATCACCGGCGAATGGATTGAGGAAATGGACACCGACGCCTCGGTCAACGGAATTCACGCAGGTGTCCGCTTCGTCAACAACTGGGGCGCCGCCTTCACCTTCTTCATACCTTCGAAAATACGGCCGTCCGGCGGAGATATTTCCGAGTTCAAATATATGGCATACGAGGCCTCGGTCATGCACTTCTTCGGCGGGATATATAATTTCGATCTGTTCGCAGGAGTTTCGGGCGGCTTGGCCGGATACTCGTTCAACTCGGGAGAGAAGAAGGAAGATTTCTATTGGGGACTTTTCGCCGGTGTGGATTACGGCTTCTCGAACGGATTCGTCCTTCGTGCAACAGTCGGAAGAAAGACATATTCCGGGGATATTTTGGAACCGTCCGGTTTCATATCCGGCTCGCTTCTCTATAGATTTTAATTTCCCTTGTCAAGGTATAGGAAATAAGGTATACTATTTGCAAGAATAGGGGAGAATATACTATGCTTTTCAACAAAAATATGCGATTTGTGCGGGGGGGGGTAAACTTCTCCTTATAGCGTTTCTTTTGCTTTCATTAATGGCCGAGGATTTATTCGCACAGCAGCAGCGGCGTAAGGCAGGCAATTCCGGCGGAAGAACCAATGCCGGCAATCAGAGGACGTCGAATGCCAAGGCCGGCAACTCCGGCAGAAAGGTTCGCAAGACCAATCATGGCCAAGGAACCCGCGAAACCAGTCAGCAGGGCGGCGGGGCGAATCAACGCATAACCGCGCTTGAATCCGAAATCTCGGCGCTTAAATCGCAAATCGCGAACATGCCGCAGACACCCTCCGTACCGCCGGAGTTGGAGGGAAGGCTTGCCGGCATCGAAGGTTGGCTTAACGCGCTTGAGGGAAAGTATAACGAGTTGGAGCAGGAGCTGTTT
The DNA here is from genome assembly GCA_009785175.1 of Alphaproteobacteria bacterium. Classification (GTDB taxonomy): domain Bacteria; phylum Pseudomonadota; class Alphaproteobacteria; order Rs-D84; family CACZYB01; genus WQWV01. The sequence continues at coordinate 88,657 of WQWV01000001.1, read as the reverse complement.
AATAACCTGAGGATAGTAGAAGCCGAAGGTCAAGCGCGGCGGCGGCGAGTGGCACTGGCAGACGTTGAAGATGAAGGCGCCGGTACGTCCTCCCGGCGTGCGTCGTATGTAGAAGCGAGGGTGGCTGCGCCTGTTCCGGCGGGCAATCATAGGGAAGTAAGAGTAGGCGGCGACCCCAACCATGTCGTAGGCATAGTATATGGAAAAGCGAATTGGAAAACAGTAGGGCCCGGTTCGATAACATGCAACAATGCGACTTTCGGCGACCCGATTCCCGGAGTTGAAAAGCTCTGTTATAACAAAGACGCCACCTTCGGTAAAAAGGAAGGGGAAGTATGGGGGACGTTTACCGAGCCGTATAAGATGCCCTATGGGTTGCTTGCCGGCCATCATTTCCGTAAAAATGAAGTCATAAAATGCGAGGACTCCACTTTCGCTAGCCATGGTGTCATTCGGATATTGAGTGCGACCGGAGTTAGAAAAGCATGCTATCATGATGGTGAAAAAATCGCCGATGAAGGGGAAACGTTTATCTTAAGATAGCCCGATAATATTCCCATAATCAAAGCTTGACTATACCCTCCGCCGCGGCTATGTTTGGCCTAAGAGGAGAGAGGGATTTGAGGGATATCCTTACGGGCAGGGTTTCGGCCGTCGACGGAAGCGTCGTCGAAGTTTTATTCGCGCGCGGGCGTGTGCCGCCACTTTTATCGAAATTGATTTTGAATTCGGACGGGCGAGAAATCGTGCTTGAGGTAAACGCGCACAAAAGCGATACCGTGGCCATAGCGTTGGCGGTTGCGTCAACAAACGGCGTGGCGCGCGGCGATACGGTAGCATATTACGGCGAGGCGCTTGTTATGCCGGTCGGCAACGGAGTGCTTGGGCGCATGCTCGACATACTCGGCAATCCCATCGACGGCGAAGGGGAGCTTAAAAACATCAAAGACTGGAAGCCGTTGCATGCCGCGCCGTCCGCACTTGCCAAGGTACAGGCCAGCGACGAGGTGTTCTTCACCGGCATCAAGGCCATAGATTTGCTGGCGCCTATACCCAAGGGCGGCAAGGCGGGATTGTTCGGCGGTGCGGGCACGGGCAAGACCGTCCTTATCACCGAAGTGATACACAACATGGCCGGGCATTACAAGGGCGTGTCAGTATTCTGTGGAATCGGCGAGCGCATTCGCGAGGGCGAGGAATTGTATTCCGAGATGAAGGACTCGAACGTCCTTAAAAACACTGCTATTATTTTCGGGCAGATGAACGAGCCTTCGGGCGTGCGGTTTAGGGCTGCGCACGGAGCGTTGACTATCGCCGAGCATTTTAGGGATTCGGCGGCCAAGGACGTCCTTTTAATCATGGACAATGTGTTCCGCTATGTTCAGGCGGGTGCGGAAGTTTCCGGTTTGATGGGGCGTGTGCCGTCGCGTGTCGGTTATCAATCCTCATTGGACAACGATGTCGCGTCTTTGCAGGAGCGAATTTATTCCACCGCGAAGGCTGCAATTACCTCGGTTCAGGCGGTATACGTGCCGGCGGACGATTTCTCCGATCCTTCGGCGGTTGCGATATTCTCGCACCTGTCATCAAGCGTCGTGCTTTCGCGTCAGCGGGCTGCTATGGGGCTTTATCCGGCGTTCGACCCGCTTGCGTCGTCATCTAAGATGTTGGATCCGGTTATTGTCGGCGAGGAGCATTTCCGCGTTGCCAAAGAAGTCAAGGCGACGCTTGCCCAATACGAAGAACTCAAAGATATCATCGCTATGCTTGGTTTCGACGAGTTGTCGGACGCGGATCAGAAGGTGGTTATCAAGGCGCGGCAGCTTGAGCGATTTTTGACGCAGCCTTTCGCCACCACTCAACAGTTCACCGGAACGCCCGGTGCGCGCGTTCCCGTCGAGCAGACCATCGACGGATGCCGCCGTATTCTCAAAGGCGACTTCATAACGCGCAATCCTATGGACTTTTACATGATCGGCGCGATAGAGGAGGCGTTGAAATGATAGAGCTTTCCTTGATCACCCCGCTTGAAAAATCCGTATTCCGCGATGTGGCGGCGGTCGAGGCGCAGGGGTCCAGAGGGCGGTTTGCCATGCTGCCTCGGCATATCGACATGACCGAAGCGCTTGGCGTTTCTATTTTAGCGTGGCGCGCGGGAGGCAAGATGAAGTTCGCAGGTCTTGACGAAGGGGTGATCGTGAAGGCCGGGTCGCGCGTTTCGGTATCCTCGAGGCGCGTAATCATGGGCGAGTCGCTTTCGGATTTGAAAGCGCGCGTGAAAAAGGAATTCTTCACCGACGTCGAGGAAGAGAAGAAATTGAAGTCCGTGCTTTCCGCCATGGAAGCTGGGCTTAGTCGTTTATTTGCGGAGTTAAGACATGGATAATAACAAAAAATTCGAGGATAAAATCGAGCGTGAAATAGAACGCCGGCTTGCCGCGCGCGGCGAACCGATCGGAAGCGGGGTGTGGCGCGCCGCATCGTTGTTCGGTCTTGTCGGATGGGGTGTGGCGGCGCCGGTGGCATTGTTTACCTATATAGGAACATTGTTCGGGGACAGGTGGACCACGCTATGCTTTATTTTGGGCGGAATCCTTTTCGGGCTTTACAACACATACCGTTTCATCAAAAGGGAGATCAAGCAATGATAGTCGCAATTTTAATCGCGTTGGGCGTGGGATTCTTCTCGTCGTATTGGTATTTCACATGGTTGAAAAAATCGTTGGAGCGCACGCTTAAAAGCAAAAAACCCGGGCCTTTTAAGCAGTTTTTGGCCCTGAGGCTTATTGTAGCAAGCGTTTGGTTGGCGGGAATGGCGATACTTTTCGGGCGGGTGCCGTCGCTTCTGTTCGCATGTGTAATCGGAATTTTTGCGGGAAGGGTGTATGCGTTTAAGTCCAGATGAGCTTCTTGTCTTCTCGGTCGGCGAGGTTGGTATCACCGCGACGGTCGTCTATACATGGGCGGCTATGCTTATCGCTTTGCCGCTTCTGATTTTTTATCGCCGCAGCATGCTGGTCGAGGTGGTGGTAGAATTTATCCGCGGGCAGGTGGCGGCGGTTTCGGGGCGCGAAGATATGCAGGTCATGACATTCGTGGGCGCGCTTTTCATATTCATATTCGCCAACAACTGGCTTGTATTAATCCCGTTCGTCGATCCGGCGACGGCGTCGATATCGACATGTGCGGCGTTGGCGATCCTTACTTTCATATACGGAATCTATATAGCCGTGCGAGAGGTCGGAGTGCGCGGATATTTCCGGCGGTTTATCGAGCCCAGCGCCATACTTGTCCCGTTCAACGTGTTATCCGAGATTTTGAAATTCTTCTCGCTCGCAATGAGGCTTTACGGCAACATCATGAGCGGAGCGTTCATGGTCGGCCTTATGATAGTGCTTGCTCCTTTCTTCTTTCCCGCGCTTATGAACCTTTTCGGGTTGATCGCGGGGACGATACAGCCGTTTATTTTCATGGTGCTTGCCACGGTTTACATCACGACCGGGGTGGAAGCCAAGAAGTCCCGCGTTTCACACAGTCATAACAATTCACAAAAACAAGGAGGAAAAAATGCTAGACCCTAGCTCGACATCAATCGCCGTGGTATCGATCGCCACCGCAGGATTTACAATCGCGATCGGAGGCATCGCCGTCGAAGTCGCCGAAGGAATGGCGGTCAAACAGGCGCTTGCCTCGATGACCCAGCAGCCAGACGAGGCAGACAACATACGCTCGACGCTTTTCGTATCGATCGCGATGCTTGAAACTGTGGCTATCTATTGCTTGCTTATCGCGATGATTTTATTGTTCGCCAATCCGTTCTGGAGCGCGGCTTTGACCGCGGCGGGCGCAGGGGCATAGGGCGCGGCGCATGAGCATAGATTTCATCACGGTAATACTTCAGGCGATAAATTTCCTTATCAGCCTTTGGGTTTTACGCCGGTGGGTATTTACCCCCGTGATGAAGAATATGAGCGAGCGCAAGCGTCGCCTTGAGCGCGAACTGGTAGCCGCAGAGCTTGCCCGCGGCGAGCTTGAAAACGAGCGCAAGAATTTCGACATGGAGCGCGAGCGGATGGAAGCCGAGCTTGCCCGCGAGAGAGAAGATGGCATGGCCGAGATCGCGCGTATACGCGAGGAGGAAACGCTTGCTTTCAAATCCGACATCGAATCTCGGCAGGCGGCGTTCGAACGTCTTCTTAAATCGGAGCGCGCCAAGTTTTTGGGACGGCTTGAGGCGGCGGCGGGCGAAGATTTGGCGGCGACGCTTCGCGGGGCGGTCGAGTTCATAACCTCGCGCCCGATGGAGGAGGTTATATGCCTGCGCCTTGTCGAAATGCTAAAAACCGGGAAGATGGAAGGGTTGGCGCAACTTAGGAAATTCTATGCGGCCGAGCGGTCGGTCTTGGTCAAGGCGCCGTTTATTATCGCGGCCGATATGCGTCGGGAAATCGCAGCGGCGTTCGATGTTGCATTGAAAGAGAAGGCGAAGGTTAAATTCGAACGGGTGCTTCAAATGCCGATCGGGATATTGATTTCATGCGGCGATCTGGAACTATCATTTTCCATTGAAAATTTTATCGAGGAATTCATAGCGAGGGTGAAAAATGACTAGGCTTGTAATAGCCCGCGAAGTCGGGCGCACAGTGTCGGTGGCGGGCGGAATCGTGGTGGCATCCGGCCTTTCCCGCGTAGGGCTTGGCGAGATGGTGCGTGTAGGAGCGGTTGAGGGAATGGTGATGCGGATCACCGCGGCCGCCGTGCAAATCGCGCTTTTCGGCGACGAATCGCTTGTCGCGGCGGGCGATAAAATCGTAAGGCTTAACGTCCAGATGAGCGTGCCGGTCGGCGATAAACTCCTTGGCCGTGTGGTCGATGCGCTTGGAATGCCCATCGACGACGAGGGCAAAATACCGTCCAAACTCCGCATGCCGATAGAGCGCGAGGCCCCGCCTATCATCAGTCGTAGGCCGGTCAACGTCCCGCTTAGCACAGGCACAAAAATAATCGACGCCATGATTCCGATCGGGCGCGGACAGCGCGAGCTTGTCATCGGAGATCGGCAATCCGGCAAGACCACAATCGCGATCGATGCGGTGATTGCCAACCGGGACAACGGCGTGATCTCGGTGCTATGCTTGATTGGCGCGAAGATGAGCGAGGTGCAGCGGATACGCGGGCGTTTGGCATCCGCCAAGGCTTTGGATAACGTAGTAATAGTGGCGGCGGCAAGCGAGAAAAGCGCGGCGGAGGCGTATGTCGCCCCATATACCGCAACCGCTATAGCCGAATATTTCGCAGGGCAGGGCAAAGACGTTTTAATAGTCTATGACAACTTAACCTTGCACGCAAACGCGTATCGCCAGATTTCGCTTTCGCTTGAGCGCGCGCCGGGACGAGAGGCCTATCCGGGCGACATATTCTGGGCGCATTCGCGTTTGTTGGAGCGGGCCGGAAATTTCAAAAGCGGGGGTTCTATAACCGCTATGCCGATCATTGAAACGCAGGCCGGAAACCTTGCCTCGTATATTCCGACTAATGTTATTTCAATCACCGATGGACAGATTGTCCTATCGTCGGCCTTGTTCTCGAAGGGACAGCTGCCGGCGATCGATGCGGGTTTGAGCGTTTCGCGCATCGGTTCCAAGGCGCAGATAAAAACTCTCGCTAAGGCCGCGGGCAATATGAAATCCGCCTATGCCTCGTTTTTGGATTTGGAGGATTTCACCAAATTCGGTTCCGAGCTTGACGAGAAATCGGAACAGATACTGGCGCGCGGGCGGGCTACGCGAGAATTATTGAAACAGAACTATGGCGAGCCGGTGGAGGGCGCGGCTTTGGCCGTAATGCTTGTGGCGCTCGAGGCGGGATTGTTCGACAGGATCAAGATCGAAAAGGTATTGCCGTTCGCCGCCAAGATCGTGGCGGCGGTTAAGAAATCCGCATCCGCGTTGTGGAAAAAAATAGCGTCCGGCGTGGCGCTTTCCAACCCCGAGATGGAGCAGCTTAAGAAGGTGATGAGGAATGCCAAACCTTAGCCAAGTAAAACGCCAGATCAACACGCTTTCGAAAATGAAGAGCGTGGTTTCATCCCTTAAAACCATGTCTGCGGCGGCAGGGGCCAAGTTCGTGAAGGCAGCGTTATCGGCAGACGAATTCGCCGCGAATCTCGAGCTTGCAATGCGGGCTGTATTCAAGGCGGAGCCACGGATTGTGGCGGCTGCGCCCGATTCTGTTATTAAAAAAGTAGTGCTTATAGGGTCGGACATCGGGCTTGTCGGAAAGCTTAACAAGGGCGTGGTGCATCACTTCGAGGCGATGGGTTCACGCGTTGCCGGAGCAGAGGTCATAATTTGCGGGCGGGCCCTTAGGGCTAGGTATCACCAACAGTTCAAGCAATTCATGGAGATGCCGAAATCGGTCGGGCGACTTGCCGCAGTGGCGGAAGAGATAATGCTTGCGCTCGAAGTTGCCAAACTTGCGGAATCCGGCGGCTCGATCGTTATCGTGCATAACGTGCGATCGGGCGGAAGAATCCATGTTATGGAGAAAAAAATATTCCCGATCGACGATGTGAAACTCAACTCGATACGGTCCGTGCCGTGGGCGGACAAGGCCATACCCGATGTGGGCGCGAATGCGTCGGAAACGATGGCGAAAATCATGGCGCAGTATGCATACTCCCGGCTGTTCCGCGCTTTGTGCCTGTCGCTTGAGGCCGAGCATATCTCGCGCGCACAGGCCATGAGCCGCGCCGGCGACAACATCGACGCCCGCCTTCATGATAAAAAAATCGAATACGCCTTGCGTTCACAAGAAGAGACGACGCTTGAGTTGATTGATTCTTTCTCGGGTTTCAAAATCGTTAGCCGGCAAGACGTATCGATTGTTTATTGATTATTTTCCGCAGCCGCTATATAATGGCCGTATGGGGATTACGTTCATGAGGAAAGTCCTTGCCGCCCTGGCAGTCATGCTGGCTTTTGGAGCGATGGTGGAAAATCATGACAAGCTTCCTTGCGATAAAAAGTCGATAGTCAACGATGTTAAGAAGAAGTCCAAAAATCGGAAGACCCGAGGGAAGAAGAAAATATGAGAAAGATTCTCGCTTTAGCCGTTTTGCTTTTCGCGTTTTCCGCGGTAGCCTCTGTGCCAGAGGTTCAAGCGCCGCTTAAGACCCAGAGAATGGGCTTCGTCGACGATCTTGGCATAACCGTAGCAGTCTTTAATCTTGAGGTCGCGGATACCGAGGAAACTAGGCGCATAGGCCTTATGAACCGCACGGCGCTTGACCCGTGGGGCGGAATGATGTTCGATTTCGGTGCCGAGGATCATTTCGCGATGTGGATGAAAAACACGCTTATCCCCTTGGATATGATATTTTTGAATTTTAAGCGCGAGGTGATTTTCATCGCGCCCAACCGTCAGCCGGGCGATCTTTCCCATGTGTCGCCGTGCCATGTCCTTTTGGAAGAGCATGATTTCGTTTCCGCCGAAGCGCGCGACAATTTTTGGAACGAATGCGTCGCCGGGTATGAGTCGGACGGGCATCTTACGCGTTATGTAGTCGAGCTTAACGCCGGTGCGTCGAAGAAAATCTCGCTTTACGACGTTTTGAAAAATATGGACTAGGGGTCGGTATGAATATGCGACATCTTCAGATAGGCGAATCGATGAAACGAGCTTTGGCCGGATTACAAGGCGAGGGATTTTTCGAGGGGATCGTCGTCGGCGGGAGGATGTTTTCGATCAACGAGGTGCGGCCTTCGCGCGGCTATGAACACGCCGTGGTGTTCGTTTCGACGCTTGTGGAATCGCATGTGAACGAGGTTGTAGCGGCTTTGAATGTGGCGGCTAAAACTATACGATACGAGCTTGCTAACAAAATGAAAATGCGCTCGACGCCGGAATTGCGGTTCAAAGCCGACACGTCGCAGGCGACGGCCGCGCGGATCGAAAAACTCCTTTATGAAGAGGTAGGCGAAGAAGATGTATGAATCTGAAATGATCGAGGTTTTGGACGACTACGGTGTTCCGGACGGTCGCATAGTTTCGCGCGACGAGGCGCATGAAAAAGGCCTTTTGCACCGGGGGGGGGTAGTGGCGATAGTCAACTCCGAAAACAAGATACTCATGCAGCGTAGGAGCGCGTCCAAGCGTGTGTTTCCCGGCGTCTGGGACATATCGCTTGCCGCGCATGTATCCGCCGGCGAGGATTCGATCACAACCGTCATGCGCGAGATGAACGAGGAAATCGGATTTCAAATCGAGCGTAAAATACAAGCCAAGGACTTCCGTTTCCTTACCTCTTTCCGCGAAGACATCATGCCCGGGGACAAGGTGGAAAAGCACTGGTACGATCTTTTCGTAATTGTGAAAAACATCGACATAAAGAACCTTTGTTTCAACGATGCCGAGGTCGACGGCGTAGCGTGGCTTTCCTATACCGACATAATCAAACTCAAAGAATCGGGACAGTTGTCGCCGCGGCAGGGGTGGATTACCCCTGTGTTCAAATTCATAAATAAACTATGATGAAAATGCCTAGAACACTATCAGGTTTCTACTTACGATACGGATTTTTACGCTATTGGGGTCAGCTTGCGACCGCGATGACCGCACTGTTTTGTTTCAAGGCCGGGCCGGAAATATTCAGGCCGTTTTTCCAAAAATGGTTCATAGCCGGTTGCGAGGAGCGCTGCAATGTCGCAAAATAATATAATAGGAATGGTCAGGTATTCCGTTGCGGACTCTTTCAAAAAGGACCACCCGGACTATGGCTTTTTTAATGTTTTCGAGGAGCCATATTTTTCCGAACGCATGGCCATGTTTCGTGGGATAACTTTACGCAGTTTCGCGGCGCAGAGCGATAAAAACTTTGTGCTTCTGGTCTATCATTCGGATAAAATGCCGGCCGATAAGAGGGCTTTGTTCGCGGCGCTTGAGAAGGAGTTTCCCTTTGTGCGGAACGTGTTTGTCCCGGGTGGAAACATGCCTATTCCCGAGGATTTGCGCGGTGGGCGCATTATTACTTTTAGAATCGACAACGACGACGGGCTGCCATTGGATTTCATAGAGCGGCTTGCCGCCATACCCTATGACAACGTGGCTGTGTCCATTACGAAAATACGGCGCGTGCAGCGCGTTGCCCAAGATAAATTCATAACAAGCGAATCGCTGTATTTTTCAAATTCTATGGGATTGGCTTATTCCTCGACGGACGGGCGAAGCGTAATGGACCTTGGCAACCACACGCTGATCGTTAACCACACGAAAGTATTATCAATTCCCGGCACAGGCGGGCTTCAGGTTATTCACGGCACAAACGTGTCCAATGCGTTTCATCAATCGCGCGGAAAAGATACGGAGATTATAATTATGAACAGCGCGGGGTTGGCGCAGTTGCTTGCGTCCGAGGGGTATGCGAAAATGGATTTGGGCGCTATGCCGATTTCTTCTTTCTCGGTTTCGGTAGGGGCAGAATACGGGACAGGAGTTCAGCCAGATCGCAGGCCAGCGGTTGGTTGTCCATATCAACGATAAAGTATTCTTTCGCGCCTTCGTATGGAACTTCGCTTTCCGGCCTTACCTTGTATTTCGCGAATACCGCGGCGACTTCGGGCAACTGTCTCACAAACACCGTATTGTCGCAGACAAGCATTATCATCCTGCCGTTTTTATAAACGCCGTATTCGCCGAACATCTTCTTGTATGAAATATCGCCCGCGGGACTTAGGGTATCCAAGACATGATCGAAAAAATCTTTGTTTGTAGCCATGCTTATAACATACAGGCGAATCGCGGCGAAAGCAATTTATATTTTTATTGCTTTTGAGGTGCCTACTCTATAAAATCCAACCCGGGGGGAAACAAAGAAAGGCAAAAATCATGAGAAACGTGTCGAACGATCCCCTTGGCCAGATTGAAATACTTGAAGAAATAAAGAGCGGGAAGACGAAGCGCATACGCAAAACCTCGAACCCGAAATATGTCGCGTTCGAATCGAAGGGCATGGACATCACCGCGTCGGGCGCGGGCACCGAAGAAAACGCGGGCAAAGTCCAGAACGAGCTTGTCCAAAACAGCATTATGTTCGGACTTTTGAACGGGCTTGGTTTCGCGACAAGCTATGCGGGCACGAAGGGCAACCATCTTATCCACAAAATGGGAATGCCATTCAACCAAGAAGTGGTTGTGTGTTTCGGCGTGTGCGCGCGGGCGACTTTGGTGTCCCGCTATCCATGGCTTTACGGAGAGAAGGACGGCCAGGGCAATCATTCGCAAGTTCAGCCAAGCACCAAATACGTCGGCCTTGACAAGAAGGTTCACCCCTTCAAAGAGCCGGTTATCCAACTTTTCCACAAGAAATGCGTAATCGTAAAGCCGGACGGAGAACTCGACCTTGTATCCGAATCAAGCGTGAAGAACGACCCGCGTTATTTCGACGGGGCGACCAAGGAGCCGACCAAATTCACCTACGACGATCCGCTTTTGATGCAAAGCAGGGACGACGCGAACGTATGGGAGTTGCACGACAGACTTAGACGACAGGATATATCCAAGCCCATCTGCTATATCGACCGCAAGGACGGAATACTTTTCAAAATGCGCGATGGCGGCGGGCGGCAGATGATAGGGACAAGCCGGCTTGCGCCTGCGGATTATATGTCGCCGGAGCAGGAGAGGGCTGCGCGCCTTATGGTGCTAAGGGCTCTTACCGCGATTAAAATCGCTTGCTCGAAAACCAAGTTCCCAAAGACCCGCATGGTGGGCGGCAAGGCCGAAGTTATCCCGGGCGAGTTCTATGACGGTGCGTTGGTTATCGACGGCAAGCTCGAGCTTATGCTTGACGACGACGGGAATATCCTTATCACGGACGATTTGCTGAACACTAACATGCGCTGGGCTTTCGAGGGGAAATCCAACATGACCGCCAAGGGGCTTTATCAAAACGCCGACAAGAAGGACCAGAACAACCTTGTCGCGCTTACCATCGCCGAAGGTATCAAAGGGTGGAACAATCCAGAATTCATCGCAGAAGTCAAACGCGAGCTCGAGAAGGTTTTTCCGGTGGACAAGGTGGCAAAATTTCCCGGCGTGGCTCAGCCGTATGAGAAACAACGCAGTTAATTAATTGCTTGCGTTGCCCGAGCGGAGTATATGCCCGTCCTGTCTTATCTCGTAGGTATAATTAACCTCGGCGGATTGCGCGTCGATGTCGCAGCCCTCGACCGGCGGTTCGATGCGCTTGCTAAACCGGACATTCGCAGTTATCACCGCCTCGCGTTCGGGGAGGTTGTTGCAATCCCTTATTTCACAGAACGTATCAACCGCGGTGCGCGCGAAGATTTCGGCAAGTTGGCCGGCGTCGGGAATCTCGGCAACCGGGCATTTCGGTTCTTTCTTGGTGGCGCAGGCGCCGAGTGTGATTAGAGCTATGGCGATGATGTATTTGTTCATGAGTCCTCCTTGTGCGTTTTATTTTAGCGCGCGGGAAAGGAAAGAGCAGTAGGTAGATATTCTAACTGGATTCCGGCGCGTGGGCCGGAATGACGAACTTAGATAATTTCCGTAATTTGCCTTAGGCCGCCTTCGCGTCCGATTTGCACGACATGCAGCGATTTCCGCATCTGCTCCATAGTGCGTTTTTGATCAAGATTCGGGAAAACGTGCAGAATCCTATCGATAAACGAAAGGTAGGCCTGCTCGGCCGAATCGGCGTGGATCGTGGCGTAGAAGTGGCTGTGCCCGGTGTTCATAAGCTCCCACACGGCCTGCGCGTTATCGGTCGAAATCTCGCCGCCCATAATGGAATCGGGCGACATGCGGACGACCAAATCTATCACGTCCTTGTATGAAAAGATATTCGTCTGCTGTGTGCGCGAGAGCGTGATGTTGACCTTGTTGGCCTGCGGCACATTAAGTTCGCGTGTATCCTCGATCGTGATAATCCTCATATTAGGATTAAGGAGTTTCAGGATATTATTAAGGAACGTGGTTTTACCGGTGGCCGTCGCGCCGGAGATCAAAATGTTCTCGCCATCTCTGATCAGCTGCATAAGTCGCGTGTAGGGGTCGTCGGAAAGCTTCTTGGTTTTTTGCGTGATTTCGCGCAGCGCCTCGCCCTTAATCAGTCCATAGTTTTTGAAGTCGAAGTGGGCGTCGGCGTCCTTTACTCGAATCGCAATCGCTATGCCGCCCTCGGGATTATCGCTTGAGGCATTGACGTTCTTGCCGGCAATCGCAGAAAATCTATGCTCGCCCGGAAGGCTTGCGTATACGGTCGGAATGCCGTTCGCGGGATCGAACGGAAGCTCGTTCACATTCGCGATGATGTGGAGAATGTCCATAAGATACGACTGTGTTAATTTCGGGTCCGCCTGCTTCGTCCAAGGGGATTCAAGCCGTCCGCGTTCGCGAAGCCACACTACGCCCGGCTCGTTTATCGCGACCTCCTCTATGCCCTTCTGGTTATACCAGTTGGCGAGCGGAAGGATGGCTTCTTTCAGGACTTCGTTCGCGCTCATCATGCCACCTTGAATTTCAAGATTTCGGTTTTTTGTGTGCACGGTTCCGAGTAGCCGCCGAGGTAGCCGGAAACTTTCAATTTCACGCCGCCGATTTCGTCCTTGAGCTTGAAGATGCCGGCGTTGGCGGATTTTATCGGGTGCGAAATTTCGACCACATGCGCGACCGAGCCGTCGACAAGCGCGGTTTGCGAGGTGATCCTGTATATAGGAATTTTGAGTTTGTGGAGAGTGGTGGTAAGGTCGTTGGCCGATAGCGTCTTGTCCGTTTTGACGACTATGATGGAGCGGTCGAAGCCAAACGCCTTGGGCTCGTTCGCGATCAGGTATGATTCCGTGCCGGGGGCTCCGAGCTTGGCGATCACCTTGACCGCGGCGTCGGGCAAGAGCATGTTCGACCACCAGATGTCGCGGCTTCCTTTTAGGGGCACGAACGCTATTATCGAGGAATCGTTTGCTATGCCGGTTGCTATGTCGATCGCCTTGGCAAACGTGGCGATCTTGAGGTCGGGCGCGAATGGGAAGAGATTTTTAGCGGCGGCGCCCGCGGCTGCGATTTTATATCCGTTTTTCTTTATCGCGCTTATCCACAAAAGGCTTGCGGTAAGCGAAAGCGCTTCGTCATCGATTTTATCGGCGTTTGCCGAAATGTCGTTTATGGCTTTGGCTATGTCCTTTACCATAGCGCCAGGAGTTTGGATTTCGCGCGGCGAGGCGGAGATGAAATCTTTTATAGCGCTGTAGATATCAAGGGTTCGCATGGCGGGTATTATTATAGCATAATTTTAGGGGGCTAGCAAGCCAAGACGCCGAGCATAGGCGGCGTGTCCCGAAGGGCGCGGCTCTCCATGCGTGGGGGCGGCGTCCAGCGCGCAGCGAGTGAACTCGCTGAGAGTTTATGTATGCTAAAGTTCCGTCTTCGTAAACGCTATCTTGTGTCCGAAAAGCCGGCAGGCGGTGGCCACATAGTTCGGAGTTATATCCGTAAAGATAAACGTCTTGGTGCCGCCGTGGGAGAGCTTCGTCCTGATCTCGTCGTGGCGCGCAAGGTAGTCGGCGACTTTCTCGGGAAGGATTTCGTCTTGGGATATGACCTTGGTATCAGGGAGCATCTTTCGGAACAGATCCTTATACATGGGATAGTGCGTGCAGCCCAAGACAAGCACCTTGACGGGCGGAAGTTTGGCCAGGTAATCCTTGATGATATCCTTGGCGTATTTGTCGCCGTCGTATTCTATGAGCGGCACAAGAAGGGGCGCGGGGACGCTTGAAATCTTGATGTTGGGATTTATTTTCTGGAGCTCTTTTTCATAGACTTTGGAGTTGGTGGTGGAAACCGTGGCGATCAGGCCTATGTCTTGCGCGCCGGTCTCGAGCGCCGCCTCGATGGTAGGAATTATAATGCCCAGGACGCGGCGGTCGGGGTAGTTTTTCGGAAGGTATTCGGTTTGTAGGTATCGAAGCGCAGCTATGGCCGCGGTGTTGCATGCCATGAGGACGATCTTGCAATCGTGCTCGCGGAAAAGATAATCAATACATTTTTCCGTGTATTGCAGAATCTTCTCGCGCGAGCGGGAGCCGTAGGGAAGGTTCGCCGTGTCGCCGATATAGACGTAGTCGTATGTAGGCAGCGTCTCGACCACGGCGCGCATGGCGATAAGGCCGCCAAGGCCGGAATCAAATATACCTATCTTCATTGAGCTACCCCCCCCCATAGGGTTGATTTTTCGTCAAAATTTACTTTCTTGGAGTTCATAGTTCACTCTCCGTCGTGCTTTCGGTTATGACCCGGACGTTCTTTTCAAAATGCGGGTTTATCGGAGCGTCTATTATGTATTCCGAGTATTCTTCGAACATCTGTTCCGTGATTTGCTTGTATCCCGCAAGTTCCTTTTCCATATTGATTTTCGACCAATCCATGGGGAAAAGCCAGGACTTGCTTTCAAGACGGGGATTGGAGAATACGAGTTTCGCGTGCTCGTCGATTATGATGAATGTAAGATTGAATTTCACGAAGTCGTTATTGGCGGGCGAGATATTCTTGTCCACCACTATGGTTTGCGACATTATACCCTGGCTTTGGGATTTTATTGTGGGATTTGTCAGTTTATATGCGTCGGCAGAACCTATGAGCCAAAGGGAAGTGTGGGCGTAAATCTGGTTCTTACTTTTGTCGGGGACTACGACCTCGTATTCAAGGGTCAGTTCTTTGTTCGAGTATTCTCGAATCGAACCGCAAGCGGAAAGGAATAGCAATATCGCTAGAAAAACTTTCATGGGATAATTATACGCCTCTAAAGCTACATAATCAAGAGGCAAGTTTTATCCTTGCCTTTGGCGACAAAGGGGAATAAAATCGCGAAGAAGGGTTTATTATGGTCAATTCAAGCGGTGATTTCCTTAAACGTCCGCCCGCGTCGGTCGAAGCCGAGCAGGGCGTGCTTTCGGCGATTTTGGTGAATAATAAAGCCTATGAACGAATCGCGGAATTCCTGCGCGCCGAGCATTTCGTCGAGCCGCTTCACCGCAAGATTTTCGAATCGATGCAAAGAATGCTTGAAAAAGGGCATTTGGTCGACCTCCTGACTTTGAAAAAATACATGGAGCCGGGCGAGGGATTCGCCGAGGTCGGGGGTGCTGAATATCTTGCCTCTTTGGCTTCGTCCGCAACGCCCGCCGCGAACGCATACGACTATGGCCGGCTGGTTTATGATTTGGCGATTAAACGGTCTTTGATCGACCTTGGCACCGGCATAGTCAACGACGCGTATGGAAGCGGCGCGGACGACGCCGGCGCGCTTGAGCAAATTGCCATGGCCGAGCAGAAGCTTTACAACCTTGCCGTCGAAGGCGAGGAAGAGGGCGGCGCGCGTTCATTCGCCGACTCCCTTGGCGTTGCGACCGGAATCATTGAGCGCGCGAAAAACAACAAGGGCAAGATGTCCGGCGTGTCGACCGGCCTTGAGCTTTTGGACAAGCGAATCGGTGGATTCCATCCAAGCGACCTTGTCATAATCGCGGCGCGTCCGGGTATGGGCAAAACGGCGCTGGCTTTGAATTTGGCATTTAACGTCGCGAACGAAGTTTTGAACAAGCGCTCGCCGATCGAGCTTGACGGGCCTGTGATGTTCTTCTCGCTTGAGATGTCGCACGACCAGTTGTCATCGCGAATTTTGGCGTGCGAGGCCGAGGTGCCCGTGCACGACCTAAGGAACGGCCGAATCGACGAGAATATGTTCAACCGCATAATCGAGCAGGGCCGCGCGATTTCTTCTGTGCCTTTGTTGATTGACGATTCCGCGGCGCTTAGCATTTCCGCAATCCGCACGCGTGCGCGGCGTGTGAAGCGCAAGTCCGGATTGTCCTTGATTGTGGTAGACTATATCCAGCTTTTGACCGGTTCGGCCAGCCGCCGCAACGCAGATTCCCGAGTGCAGGAAGTTTCCGAAATCACACGCGGCCTTAAAATGTTGGCCAAGGAACTTAACGTTCCTGTGGTCGCTTTGTCCCAACTTTCGCGCGCCGTCGAATCGCGCGAAGATAAAAAACCGCAGCTTGCCGATTTGCGCGAATCCGGCTCGATCGAACAGGACGCCGACATGGTCATGTTCATATATCGCGAGGAATACTATAAGGAAAAAGAGGAGCCGCTTGACATGAACACCGACGCGTGGGTCAAGTGGAACCTCAATATGGAACGCGTGCGCGGCAAAGCCCAGCTTTTAATCGAAAAGCAACGCCACGGCCCCACCGGCCCGGTCAACGTCGCTTTTGTCGGTAAATACACCAAATTCGGAAACCTTGACGAAGTCCATTCAACGGGAGGGTAAAATGGGTAAGATAGTCGCGATCGGAAGCGGGAAACTTGGCCAGAGCAAAAGGCTTGCCGACGGATCCGTGATCGAGCAGCCGGTCGAGATCCTTGAAATCACGCGCGAGGTCGTGCGATTGAGCGGCAAGGATGCGCCGCATCTTGTTTTCCTTGCCACCGCATCGGGCGACGACGAGCTTTATATAGAGGGCGTGTTGCGTCATTTCGCCGGGCTTGGGTGCGAGGTATCCGCCCTCAAACTCGTATCCGAATCGCCCACCGACGAAGAGGTGCGTTCGGCAATATTGGGCGCGGATATAATCTATGTCGGCGGCGGGCTTACCCTTAAAATGCTTGAAGTTTGGCGGACGCGCGGCGTCGACAACCTTTTGCGCGAGGCGTTCGGCAACGGCGTGGTGCTTAGCGGTTCGGCGGCTGGCGCCATGTGCTGGTTCGAATTCGGTATCACGAATTTATCCGAGTTCGTGGGCGACAGCAACATGGAGCTTGCGCCCGTGCAATGCCTTGGCCTTATACAAGGGCTTTGCACGCCGCATGCTTCAAAGGAACCGGCGCGCGTGGATTTTATTCGGGACAGAATCAAACACGAGTTCATAAGCTCGGACGGTTATGCCATAGACGATTGCGCCGCCCTTATATTCGAAGACGGAAATGTCCGCTCGATGGTAAGCGCGATCGGCGCAGAACGGAGCGCGGGCGTTCGGAAAATAGCACTTGAAAACAATGAAATAGTGGAAACGAAGATATGATAGAAAAGATTATACTCGCCTCGGCGAATCCGGGAAAGCTAGCCGAGATCGCCGAGATACTTGCGCCCGTGAAGGTCGTCCCCTATACCGAATTATTCGGCGAGTTTGAAATAGCGGAAACGGGTGAAACTTTCAAAGAGAACGCGCGAATCAAAGCCGAAACTATTTCGGCCAAAACAGATATGCCGGTGATTGCCGACGACTCGGGCCTTGTAATTCCAGCGCTTGACGGATTTCCAGGTGTGCGCACGCACGAATTCGCAATCGAGTCCGGCGGTTATGATGCGGCCTTTGCCGAGATCGAAAAGCGACTTGGGGCGTCCGATAACTCGGCGTTCTTCGTATCGACTATCGCAGTTGCCATCAAGGGTCAAAAGACCATGTTCGCGACCGGCGAGATTCACGGGACGCTACGGTTTCCGGCGGCTGGCGCAGGAGGATTCGGATACGATCCGATATTCGTGCCGAACGGTCGCGGCTGTTCCATGGCCGAAATAGACGAGATGGAGCCGGAGTTCAAATCGCAATTCTCGCACCGTGCGGTCGCCCTTCGCAAACTTGCTGGATATATCGCGGGATTGAATGCGGTTGCCGCTCCGGTGGCGGAAGAGAAGGTCGAAGAGGTGGGGGTCGAAAAGAAAAAGGCTGCTCCGAAAACTTCGAACCGTGCGAAACGCGAAATCAAAGAGGAAGAATTCGAAACCGCGATGGAGGCGGCGGTGGAAACCAAAGAAAATGACTAGCAAGCTTCCTGTTGCGCGGAATATACGGCTTTTACGTGTTCATAACTTCCTCAACTGGTGCTGGCCGCTTAACGCAGTTGCTATAATCTACTTCCAACAAATAACCGGATCGTGGGCCACCGCGTCGTTCGTATTTTCGCTATATATCCTTGTCCAAGCGTTATGCGCGGTGCCGACGGGCATAATCTCGGACAAGTGGTCGCGAAGCCGCACGCTTGTCGTATCCTCGCTTTTCTTTGTCGCGATGGGATTGTGTTTTGCGATGGCGGGCGTCATTTCCTCGACGCCGCTTTTGTTCGCGGGGGCGGCGATATGGGGACTTGCCGGTGCGTTTGAGACGGGAACCGAAGAGGGCCTTATATACGAAACCATGGCCGACCTTGATAGGAAAGACGAATACGACATAGCATACGCAAGCACCAGGGCGTGGCGATACATCGGCGCGTTGGCGGCCGGATTCATAGCTATTCCTGTGATTTATTTCTTCGACATGCTAATGCTTGCGTGGATTTCGATCATACCCGCGGTGGCGCAGACGGTAGTCAGTTTTATGTTCGTGGAACCGAAAAGTTATCGTCGCAGCGAGCGGCGGGCGTTCCCGCATTTGCTTGAGGCTTTGCTTGCGTTTGTTAGGAACCGCAAGGCGCGGCGGATCGCGCTTGCCCATTCTATGAACTTTTCGTGGGGCGAGGTGCAGTATCGCATCAACACAATCTTCTTCGCCGTGTTCGTGCCGATTTGGGCGGTGGACTTGGTCTATTCCATATATAGGATCTGTAGCTCGGCCGGATTTAAGGTCGCGATGCGGTTGCGCGGTTTGGGATTTTTCAAAATGGCGCTTGTCGGACACGTGTATAAGATTTCGACGGTCGGCGTGGCGCTTGTCTTCAATAATATAATCTCGCCGTTTATATTCGCGATTTCATCGCTTGGCACGGGGCCCGAGCATACGGCCGAGTCGGCATTGATGCAGGAGGAGTTCACGGACGAGCAGCGGGCGACCATGCGTTCTATCATAGCGATATTCGCGGGTGTATTGTCGGCCGGCGTGTTTGCGTTTTCCGGTTGGCTTGCCGAGGCGTATTCAGCGCGGACGTCGCTTGGCGTTTTGGTTTTATACAAGGCAGTGATCGCGGCGTATTTCTTTTACCTTATGAGAAAATATAGATGATGAAGCGTTTTCGTATACGTCGGAACCTCGCACTTTTCAAGGCGCACGATTTTTTGAACTGGCTTTGGCCTTTGTCGGGCGTATACGTCATATTCTGCGAGATGATAACCGGGAGCTGGGCAATGGCGGGCCTTGTGTCCTCGGTTCAGATGCTGACCACTTCGGCTATGGTGGTGCCGACGGGAATCATTTCCGACAAGTGGTCCAGGAAGAAGACCATGATTGTGTCCGACAGCTTCTGTATGGCGGCCGGAACCTGCATGGCGATTGCCGGCACCATCGGCAGCGTGGGCCTTCTGTTTTTAAGCGTCGTCATGTTCGGGCTTTACAACGCGTTCATGTCCGGGACCGACGAAGCGCTTATGTATGAAACGATGACGGATTTGAAGAAGCGCGGGAAATACGACATAGTGTATTCGGGCACCAAGGTCTGGCGCTATTTGGGCGGAGCGGCGGCGACGATGGTGGCCGTGCCGGTGATTTACTTTTACGGAATAATCGCGGTCGCGTGGGTGTCGGTCATACCCACTTTCGCGCAGCTTGCCACCAGCATTATGCTTGTCGAGCCGAAAAGTTATGTCAAAAGCGAGCGCAAGGCGTTCGGACATCTTGTTTCCGCATTGGGGAAATTCATGCGAAGCGTGGGCGCGCGGCGCATAGCGACTATACACATGATGAACAATTCGTGGGTAGATTCGCAGTATCGGTTCGGCTCGGTCTATTACAGCATGTTCGTGCCGATTTGGGCGGTGGATTTGATTGTGTTCATACAGCGTATGTGCACCTCCTTCGGGTTTCGAATCACGATGTGGCTGCGTCGGTTCGGGATTTTGCAAATGGGTATAATAGGCAACATGTTCCGTTTCGCCGGCGTCGGTATCGGCGTTATGCTCAACAACATAGCCGCGCCGTTCGTCATCGCGTTTTCTGCGCTTGGCCAAGGGTCCGAGGCGACCGCAGAATCCGTGCTGATGCAGAGCGAATTTTCGGATTCCGAGCGGGCGACCATGCGCGCGTTCATAACCATACTGGCCGGAGTTTTCTCGGCGCTTGTATATTTCGTGGTCGGAATGATTGCGGACGCTTATTCGGTGCATGCTGCGATTGCTGCGCTGCTTGTATTGAAGGGGGCGGTGGTGGGATATTATATATATATTATGAAATTTGTGGGCAGGGCCGGGCGATGAGTCGGCCGCTTTCGATTTATATCCACTATCCGTATTGCATAAGCAAGTGTCGGTATTGCGCGTTTTCTTCGTGCGCGGCGCGTGGTCGGAATGGTGATGAATTGCTTTCGGCGTATTTGAAGGAGCTTGATTTTTATGCCGGCGTGTGCGGCGGGCGGGAAGTGGTTTCGGTATATTTCGGTGGGGGAACCCCGTCGCTTGCCTCGGTAGAATTCGTGTCGGAGATTTTAGCGCGGGCCGGCGGGAACTGGCGGCTAGCGTCCGATTGCGAGATTACGCTCGAGGCTAATCCGGCGACGTGCGATGTTGCTAAATTGCGGGCGTTTCGGGAGGTGGGTGTGAACCGTTTATCCATTGGTGTGCAATCGACGCGGGATTCGTTTTTGCGGTGGTTGGGGCGGGCGCACACTGCGGCGCAGGCGGTGGAATTCGTTGAGGCCGGTGCGGAGATTTTTCCAAACTATAATGTAGATTTGATGTATGGCCTTGCCGGTCAGACCTTGGCGGATTGGGAGGCGGAGCTGGCGCGCTGGGCGCATGTGCCGCACCTGTCGCTTTATCAGTTGGGGATCGAGCCGGGAACCGCATTCGCGCGTGCGGGAGTGGCCGAGGCGGGCGAGACGCTTGCCGTAAAAATGTTTGCGGCGGCGGGGCGTGCTGCGCGTCGATACGAGGTTTCGAACTATGCCGCGCCCGGATTCGAATCGCGGCACAATGTCGGTTATTGGAGCGGGAGAGATTATATCGGAATTGGTCCTGCGGCGGCTGGACGGCTTTGCGTTGAGGGGAAATTTTTTGAAACGAAGAATCCTTGCCCGGTCGAAAAGTGGCTGGCTGGTTCGCCCAAATTAAAACCCCTATCCCGGATGGCGCGAGCGAGGGAAGCCGCAATAATGGGGCTGCGTCAAGTGCGTGGAATCGATATGGCGGAGTTCGAGGCAAACATCGGCATACCGCTTTCGAAGGTGTTGCGGCTGCATGAATCGCTTGCGTGGGGCCGTTCGAATGTGCGGTTCAAGAAGAGCGCTTTTCTTAAAATGGATGCGCTGTTGGCAGAGATAATTATATAGCGAAGCCACTACGCCGGCTGGGCGGGTAGCGCCTTGGGCGCACACGCACTGCGTGGGGCGGCGTGGTGTGCGCAGCGAGTGAACTCGCTGGGAGCTTCAGTATATTTAGATAGATTTCATATTCTCTTCAATAGCGGCTTCGACCTTGGTGGTCAAGGCCTGGCGCGAATCGAAATCGTCGGTGTTCAACGGTTTGCCGATTACGACCTCGATAGTGCCGGGGTATTTCATAAATCCGCCCTTCTTCCAAAAACGCCCGGAATTGACGGCAACAGGAAGGACGAATGAACCTGGAATAGCCTTGGCAATCGTGGCAAGTCCCGATTTGTAATCCGGGTTAGCGCCGGGGGATTTCCGCGTCCCTTCGGGAAAGATCACCAAATTGCGCGTGCGTAAAATGTCTTTGATTTTTTCCATCATTTTCGCAAGGCCGGATTTCGTCGTGCTGCCGCGATTGACCATCACGTTGCCGGATTTCCAAAGAACGTAGCCGAAGAAGGGAATGAATATCAATTCCTTCTTGAACATGAAATTCGTCGGGCCGAATAGGTATTGATATGCTACGGTTTCCCAGGCGGACTGGTGCTTGCTTGCCATGATATACGGGTGTGTCGGAACGTTGGCTTGACCGCGTATGCGATATTTCAATCCGCAGATTTTATCGAGCAGCACGAGCGTCGTAAAACTCCAAACCCGCGCGATTTTCAAAATCCACATCGTGGGCGCCCAGAAAAGTATCAACGAGATTATCGCAAGCGCCAGCGTCAAAGCCTGGAAACAAACAAAGAAAACAAGCGAGCGGGCGAATGTCATCTGCGGCTCCTATAGAAATTTTATTGCCGTGTCCGCGCCGAAATAGGTAAGCGCGCCGGTGATAAGGAACTTGTTATACTCCTTGAACGCAAGCGAGAGCGCTATGGAATTCCTGAATACATTCCTTGAATCGCGAATCTGGTGGCTTATCGGAACGTATGTTATATCTACGCCCTTTAGGTAGCGGTTGAAAAGCGCGCGGGCGCGGGGCATGTGATAGAACGAGGTGATGACGACCATGCTTCTTACATTGTTCCTCTTTGCGAACTCGGCGGTTTCAAGCGCGTTCTCGGCCGTGCTTTTGGCGGTGCCGAACGCAACCTGTTTCGGATTGATGCGCGCCTTCTCGACCGCTTGGTTCAGATAGATCTTGTTTTCGATGCCCGAGATGAAAAGCTTCGGAGCGACGCCGTCCTTAAGCATTTGCAGGCCCGCTTCGATACGACCGGGCGCGCCGGTTAGCACCACGATCGCATCCGCCTTGCCTATGTCCTCGTTCTTGAATCTTAGCGTTTGCACGAACGCTACGAAGCCAAGCGAGTATATTATCGAGAAAGCCAATAGGGAGAGCAGAATCTTTTTCGCGTTGCGGTCGAACCAATTTTCCCTCTTAAGGCCGATTTCGATGGTCATGACGGTTTCCCCCTTAGATAAAACATAGTTGCGAAGAACGATATGAATTTCGCGAACACAGCCGCGACCACCGGCAGAACGAATGCCGCCTCGAGAGATACGGTCGGTATATCAAGCGCGCCCGAAGTTCCGGCAAGCGAGCTTCGAAGATAATAAAGCGTCGCAATGGATAGCGCGAAACCTATGGCCGCACCGGCGATCGAAGAAAGAAGGATGCGATTGCTAAGCCGGCTTGCGATATAATAATTGGCCGCGCCGATCGAGCGCAGGATCTCTATGGCGCCGCGGTTTGCGACGATCGAGGCCTGCACCGCGTGAATAATCGCAAACGCCGCAGCAGCAGCGATTATCAGCATCATCAGATCAAGCACGAGTTTTAACGACGTAATGCGCCCCTTCAACTCGGTCGAGAAATCCGCCGAGCGTTCGATATTGATCATCGGCGAAATATTCTTAAGCGCGATCGAAAGCCGGTCGTAATCGACATTTTTCGCGGGATTCAAAATTATAATTCTTGGAAGCGGAATCCCAAGCGAGGTTGCGCCCATGTTGCCAAGCCAGGGGCGAAGCAGCTCGGCCTCTTCTTTATCCGTCGGGATTTTGAACGATTTTACGCCGGTGTCGGCGGCAAGGACTTTCCTTACCCGATCCATAGTTGTTTCAAGCTCGGCGCGCGGGTCGCGGGCGTTCATGTTGGGCAAGACCTGGACTATCGCATCGTTGGTCAAGCGGTTGCCAAGCGCGTTCAGCATGTGCGAGGCTATGCCGGACACCGCCAAAATAATACTAGATATAAAAATTATAAACGCCATCATGAACGGAAGGAAGCGGCGGGAGACGTCCAACGATAACGCTTTGTCGGTTTTGAATATCATCATGCGCCCACCTTGGTCATAATGCCGCCGCCCAGGCTATATACAGGGTATCCGAACTGTGCCGGAAGCAGTTTGGAGTGCGTGGCGATGATGACCGCCGTGCCCATCTTGTTGAGCTCTTTGAAAAGGTATAAGAGCTTGCCGGCCATTTCGTCGTCGACCGAGCCGGTGGGTTCGTCCGCGATGATAAGGTCTGGATTCCCGATTACTGCGCGGGCGATGGCGACGCGCTGTTTCTCGCCGCCGGAGAGCGTGTCCGGGAGGCTTTGCATTCTGTTTTTCAAACCCACCCATTCGACAAGCTCGGGGACGTGCGTCGCGATGTATCGATCGGATTTGCCGGAGATTCTTAATGGAAGCGCTATGTTTTCAAGGACGGTGAGGTGCGGGAGCAGGCGAAAATCCTGGAACACGGCGCCGATTTTGCGGCGCGCGGCGGCGGAGTCCTTGGGGGTTAGCCGCTCGATATTTCGGCCGAAAAGTTTTACCGTGCCCGAAGTCGGCATAAGGTTTAGGTGCATGAGGTTAAGGAACGAGGTCTTGCCGGCGCCCGACGGACCGGTAAGGAATACGAACTCGCCGCGGTGGAGTTTGAAATTGACGTCTTTCAAAATCTCCTGGTGCTCGAAGTAGCGGAAAGACACGTCGTCGAATTCGACAAGGGGCCGGGGCTCTTTTCTCTCTTGGCTCATGCGGAAATTATAGCAGGCCGAGTGCAGAGGTGCAATAGAAAAACTCCCCCGGGGATGCCGAGGGAGTTTTTGGTTTTATTGGTTTGGAACCGGGTCAAGGATTGTTCCGTTCCAATTTCCGTCGTTGTCCCAGCTTAGGCCGGCGTGGACGCAGTAGTATACGGAATTACCGACTATCCACATGGTTGCAGCGGCAATTGCTGCGCCACCAAGTGCAACCCAACCCATAGGGTTCCATGCATTTGTAAAACCTATTATTGCCAATGTCGCTAAGTATCCACCAGCTGCAACACCGGTCGTCCAGCCGAAGCCTGCCCAGCCCTTGAACCACGAGGAAACGTCCTTCCACTTTTCGGACGAGACGGCAAGCTGCTGCACAGGAAGCGTGCCCTGATCGGCACAGAACGCGTTGTTCACCTGGGCATAGAATTTGATTTTGCTAAGCGAATTGGCCCATGCTTTCTTCTTGCCGTTGTTTCCGCCCTTTACATAGTTTTTGTGCGAGCCGCAGGTGTTTTTGTAATCGGACTTCAACCAATCAAGCTCGAACTTGTGAAGTTCGGCAACAGCCTTACAGTCGATTTCGCCGCCCATGCTTATAGGATTTTCGGGTATGAAGTTCGCGCTGTTCGAAGAAGTCGACGTCGACGGGCATTGGACAAGTAGTCCACCAGGTTGGCCGCGGCGTCCGCGCATAAGCTCGTCAGTCGGGTTGTCGATGGAGTTTATCGCCTCTCCGGATACGGGTCGACCGCCTGCGCCCATGTTGAACATAGGAGTGCCCCACATTTTCGTATTTCTATCACTTTCGTTGTCCCAGTTGATGATAGAAGCTTCGTTGCCGTGGCGTCCCCGGACACCGGTGGTAAGAGCGTCCCCGGCCCTTGTCGGTTGTCCGCCCATGCCACCCATTGAGGTAATGCCGGTTGTCGGAACTTTGGTTCTTAGCCAGTTGATCATGGCGGTGCTTACGCGGCCCTGTGTGCTGAGGGTAAAGACAGTGGAAGAACCATCTTTTCCGGCTTGGGCCTTGTCGCCGCCCGCGCCGCCGCCGTCGCCTATATTAAGCGTGAAGTCCGTCCGTCCGGTCAAGGTCAGAAGTCGAACTATGAGTTCGCCCGATCCGCCCATGCCAGCAGTTGCGTGATTCTTGCCACGATGTCCAGCAGCGCCGCCGCCGGAACCTACGATACCGACCCTATAGATACCTTCGGGCAAGAAGCCGCTTGCCGTCGCGCCGATGAGTTCGAATATGGGGCAGGTGCTCCAGGCTTTGACCTTGGTTAGGTCGAGAGCGTCATAGGTGAAGCCTGCAACGTCCTTGCATGCGACATCAACGAAGCCGGACGAGTTGACCACGTCGGAGAAGCGCAGGACGCGTCTTTCCGCATCAACCCTGTCGATTTTTACAAGGTGGTTGGTTTCGTCCGCCGAGCGAAGAACGTAGTAATGTTCCATGACGTTTCTGTTGGCCGCGTTCGGGATTTCCGCATAGCCAAGCAGATCGCCTTCGACCGCAGGAGTCCATCGGCGCGGCGAAACGGCCGGGATTTTATTGTTCTCGAACATCATGGTTTTGGAGATCGGTCTGAACCCAAGAGCTATTGTCTGGGCTCCGTTGTCGGGAATGCTCGTGGTGGCGTCGTCAAGCTGAGATATCTCGGTTGTTTCGTGTATCCACTGGGGATGGACGGTAGAATTATCTATGCGAACGATCACGTTCAAGTCGTTGAACAGCGTATACATGTTGCCGACATCGATTTCCCAGGTGCGGAGCATTTTGGTGCACTCGCGAAGGATCGCCGTGGCATGCGCGGTCGCCATCTGCGTCCTAAGCTGGTTGCGCATTTCCAAGTTTGCCGTTGTGGCGGCGGCTTCGACTTGTTGCAGCTCGGAATCAAGTGTCCTTAGCCCCGCAAACTCCGTCGCGATTGTGCGGACGTTCCTTGTCGAACCTCTTATCAACTTCGCCAAGTTCTCCTCGAGGAAGTTATTAAAGAAGTCCACCATTCTTGCGTAAGCCGCACCGCGTGCAGCAGCAAGGTTGGACTCGTAGGCTTGGCACGAACGGACGACACTATGGAAGTCGCCGACCACCGAATTGGCTGCGTTCCGGCCGTCGTTGTTGGCCGATGTGCGTGCGCCTTGGCCAACATGAGGTTCGATACCGGCGAGGTAGAACATCTGATAGGCAAGGGTTATCGGGTTGTCGTGCTCGCCCTGCTGAGACTGGAGCGCTATGTTGTTGTCATGTGCTAGACCGGGCGCGGTTTGAGTGTCGTTGTTCGAGGGCTTCGTGCAACGCTGGAGCACGCGCAACGCCTGCTGCAATTTCTGGGAATTAGCATCGCCGAACTTGGCCTGGTCGGTGGGGGACAGGCGGCTTCCGGAAAGACAGAGGCGGGTTCCCTCGTTCAAGAGTCCTGCGCCGTTGACGCGAACGAAGTTGCTTGGCACGGGGACAGAGACGCTGAAGAACTGGTCCATTTCATCGGGCGTGATGCCAAGTTCGCGCCTAAGGTCGTTAACGTCCTCGTTTCTTACTAGATATTTCTCGAGCGTGTCGAGGCCCATGCGGCTGATTTTATTGCGATAGAGCGCGGAATCCTGGAAGTTCAAAATCCTGAAGGGAATGCCGTCCCTTGATTCGCCGTTCTCCATTCTGAACGCAGCCTCGAGGAAGTATTGGGTCGAGGCTTTGGTCGCGAACGGCGCGCGCGAGGCAAGCGCATTCTGGGCAATTATGCAATCGTTCATCGTGATTCCGTATTCGTCCACGTTCTCGGTTATGCCGCAGAAGTAGTTATAGCCGAGATAGAGGTAGTTCGCGTCCTTGTTCCTGAACTCGCGGGTGCCGGCGCGCACGCCCATCATCAGGCGTTCGGAACCCGGTTGACAGGCAAACCTGTTGCCGCGGTTATTCGCGTGCGAGGTATCCGTATCAGGCGCAACTATGCCGCCGGTGCTTACTCGGACTATGGTGCAGGTGCAGGAGTGCCTAGAATCCGCGCCGGTTCCCTGAATAGGGTTCCTAAGCTCGGGCTGCGATCGGCCGAAATTTATGCGATCGGCGTTAAGCTGGGCTGCCATGTTGAACGGGCATGCGCCTGCGACCGCGGTGGCTTGGTTGACTATGTTGTTGGTTCCGGTCGTGTTGTTGAAAAGCGCGCCGAGAACGTTCCGCTGGGTTGCGCCGGTGGTCGTGCCGCTTGCGTCCGTAGTCCCGCCTACAGCGACTATTCCG
The DNA here is from genome assembly GCA_009785175.1 of Alphaproteobacteria bacterium. Classification (GTDB taxonomy): domain Bacteria; phylum Pseudomonadota; class Alphaproteobacteria; order Rs-D84; family CACZYB01; genus WQWV01. The sequence goes on along the minus strand of WQWV01000001.1, from coordinate 61,124 downwards.
TTGAACTGTCTGCAAAGAAGTTGGGCCGAAGGGGTAAGCGCCGAATCTTCGCATTCGTTGTTAAGCGCTGGGAAGAAGCCGGTTCTTGCCACCGAAGAGTTGAAGATACAGCGGAAGGGGTCGCCGGTCCTTTGAAGTTGGCGGACCGATGGGTCATTGCGGAATGCGTCGAATTTGGAAACCGCTGCGGCCGCGAATTCGTCCATACAGTCGGAATATGCCTTGAGGCAGTTTATCGGAATATCGTTTACGCCGCTTGTGTCTGAGCCAGTGCCGCCGCCACCGCCACCGCCGCCCGTAGGTCTGTTGCGTCTTGCCGCCCCGGCTCGTTTGGCATTGGCTGGTGATGCACGGTTTGCGCCGGCTCTTGCGGGAGTGCTTGCGCGTTTGGCGTTCGCGGGGGATGCGCGAGTGGCGCCGGTGGCGCGGTTCTGTTGCGCGGAACTATCCGACTCCAGCGTAAATACTAAAGCAAATGCGGCTAGAATACCAATAAATTTTTTCACTTCCCTGTTTCCTTTACTTTGGCTATATCCTTCTCTCCTGAAAATTATAGCAGAAAGTCAAAACTATTTCAACCCTAAATACCATTTTTTACGCCACCTAAAATATTCCTAGATTTAATGAGGAAAAGTTTAACTTTGTAGTTGCCAAGCAGCGTGAAAAAAGCTATACTCCACTGGTTAAGAACAAAATAGGAATATTTGCAAACTGGATTCCGGCTTCCACCTTCGCCCGAGGACGCGGTGGTGATAGCGGTGGCCGGAATGACAAGGAAGGTGTATAAATGCAATTCATAAAAATCCGCGGGGCGCGTGAGCATAACCTTAAGTCGGTTAGCATCGACATTCCGCGCGACAAGTTGGTTGTGATTACCGGATTGTCCGGTTCCGGCAAGTCTTCGCTTGCGTTCGACACTATTTACGCCGAGGGGCAGCGGCGGTATGTGGAATCGCTATCCTCTTACGCACGGCAATTTTTGAACATTCAGAAAAAGCCCGCGGTGGATTCGATCGAGGGGTTGTCGCCCGCTATTTCCATCGAACAGAAAACTACGCACGCAAACCCGCGCTCGACCGTCGGCACCACTACGGAAATCTACGATTATATGCGTTTGCTTTGGGCGCGCGTAGGGGTCCCGTATTCCCCGGAAACCGGGCTTCCCATTGCGTCCCAGACCGTGTCCGTCATGGTCGATGCGATTGCCACGATGCCAGAGGGAACCAAGCTTTATTTACTATCGCCGGTGGTGCGTGGGAAAAAGGGAACCATGCGCGACACTTTCGACGACCTTCTCAAGAAGGGATTTTTGCGTTTGCGCGTCGACGGGGAGTTCATGGACACAGAGGCTGCGCCGGATTTGAACAAGAACCGCGTGCACACGGTCGAGGTCGTAGTTGATCGCGTGGTTGTTAAAAAAGGCATAAACGACCGGTTGGCTTCTTCGATCGAGACCGCTTTGAAACTATCCAACGGATTGATGATAGCCGAGGACGCGGACACCAAGAAACAAACTATATTCAGCGAAAACTTTTCCTGCCCCGTATCCGGTTTCGCGATCGAGGAAATCGAGCCGCGGTTGTTTTCATTCAACAATCCCTTCGGTGCGTGCGAGAAGTGCGGCGGCATCGGGCATGAAATAGAATTTTCGCCGGACTTGATCGTTCCGAACCCTGAGAAATCCCTGCGCCGCGGGGCGATCGCGCCGTGGAGCAAGGACGGAGTTTCCATAACCCAAAACGAATTCGTGCTTGAGGCGTTGGGTCGCGAATTCGGCTTCTCGCTTGACAAGCCGTTCCGAGATTTATCGAAGAAAGTTCAAGACATAATACTATACGGCGCACCCGGTCGCGTAATCACCGTGCGCTGGAACACATTCGTTTCCAGGAAGGAATGGGAGGGCGTAATCCCCATGCTAGACCGACGATACCGCGAGACGGATTCCGAGGCCGCTCGTTCGGAATACGAGAAATACCAGGCCAACACGCCATGCGAGGCCTGTGGCGGAAAACGCCTTAACCCAAAAGCGTTGTGCATAAAAATCGACGGGCGCGATATTATCGACGCGACCCTTGTGCCGCTTGATGTGTCATACGAATGGTTTAGCAAGTTGAGTGCGAAGTTGTCGCCGAAGAACCGTGAAATCGCCACGCCGATTTTACGCGAAATCACCGACAGGCTGAGTTTTCTTCTAGACGTAGGATTGAACTATTTAAGCCTCTCGCGCGCAAGCGGAACGTTGTCGGGCGGAGAATCTCAACGTATACGTTTGGCGTCGCAAATAGGCACTGGCCTTACCGGTGTATTATATGTGCTTGACGAGCCATCAATCGGTTTGCATCAGCGGGACAACACGCGCCTTATCGGCACATTGAAAAAACTGCGCGACAAGGGCAACTCGGTCATCGTCGTCGAGCATGACGAGGAGATCATGCAAACTGCGGATTACTTGATCGACATGGGGCCGGGCGCGGGAATGGCGGGCGGATATCTTGTCGCACACGGCACGCCGAACGATGTGAAAAAGTCCAAGGACTCCTTGACCGCGGCCTATTTGACCGGCGCGCGGAAAATAGAAGTGCCGAAACGTCGCCGCGCTGGTTCCGGGGAATTTATCTCTTTGAAAGGTTGCGCGCATCATAATTTGAAGAATATAAATGTGGACATTCCGGTCAATACTCTGACCTGTATCACAGGTGTAAGCGGTTCGGGAAAATCATCTTTGATTCTGGATACGCTTTATCCGTTGGCGATGCGAGCTATCAACGGTTCCGGACTGTCCGCCGGAAAATTGAAATCGTTTAGCGGTTTCGACAACTTCGATAAAGTTATCCACATAGACCAGGCGCCGATCGGCCGAACGCCGCGATCAAATCCCGCTACCTATACCGGCGTTTTCGACCTGATCCGCGATTGGTTTTCAAAATTGCCGGATTCAAAAATCCGCGGGTATGGTCCCGGCCGATTCAGCTTCAACACCAAGGGCGGGCGGTGCGAAGCGTGCGAGGGCGAGGGCATGATTCGTATCAACATGAACTTCATGGCCGACGTGTTCGTAGAATGCGACGAGTGCAAGGCCAGCCGCTATAACCGCGAAACTTTGGAAGTCCGCAACAAAGGAAAAAACATAGCGGACGTTTTGAACATGAGCGTCGAAGAGGCGTTGGAGTTCTTCACGAACGTTCCCTCGATCAGGAAGAAAATCGAAACGTTGCAGCAGGTGGGTCTTGGCTATATAAAACTCGGCCAGCCGGCGACCACTTTGTCCGGGGGCGAGGCGCAGCGCATAAAACTTTCGCGCGAGTTGTCGAAATTGCAAACCGGAAATACGTTGTATTTATTGGACGAGCCGACGACAGGTCTGCACTTCGCGGACATACAAAATCTGTTGAACATTTTGCAAAATCTTGTCGGTCTTGGGAATACGGTTGTAATTATCGAGCATAACCTTGATGTTATAAAGGTTGCGGATTATGTGATCGACCTTGGGCCCGAGGGGGGCGCGGGCGGAGGAACCGTGATCGCGACCGGCACGCCGGAGGCAGTTTCTAAGGTCAAGGCGTCGTATACGGGGCAGTATTTGAAGACCGTATTGAAGCAGTAATAAAATGTTGACATTTCGTTGGCCTGCGTTATTATTTTGTCCATAACAAAAGGTTTATTATGAAAACTATCAAACCCCTTAAAAAAGGTAGCAAAATTGGATTTCCCGGCGGTGGGCAGCTTGCCGGCATGATGTTGCCGTTCATAGAAAAGTTCGATTATAAATCCGTTATTCTCGACCCTTCCGACACTTGCACCTGTAGCGATGCGGCGAACTATTATCTTAAATACGGTTTTGACGATTGGAACGGCTATGCAAAGATGGCCAAGCTATGCAAAGTAATAGGGCTTGAGTTCGAGCATGTGAACGTCGAACACCTTAAGCGACTTGTCGAAATGGGCGTAAAGGTTTTCCCGAACCCAGAAATACTTTGGACGATTCAGCACAAGGGTCGGCAAAAGCAAAAAATGCTTGAACACGGTATTCCCGTATCTCCGTTCGAATATGTAAAAACAGAGGCCGAAGCCGTCGCATATTGGAAACGCAACGGCGAAAAGCTGTTCCTTATGAAGGGTTGCACCGGCGGTTATGACGGCAAGACCAACCGCATGTGCAACACGCTTGACGACGTGCGCGAAGGTTTTGCGCAGCTTAACAAGAACGGCAAGGTCGACGTTATCGCCGAAAAGCTTGTCGAAAACCTCAAGGAAATTTCGGTCATTATGACGCGTGGTCAAGACGGTCAGACGGTAATGTATCCGATTGCCCAAAACGTGCACAAGGACAGCATACTGCACACAACCATCGTGCACGCAGCGTCCGATACTCCGGTCATCGACAATGCTGCAAAGATTATGGCTGCAAACACGCTTGCCCGCTGCTTCCCAGATTACGTCGGCACGATATGTTTCGAGTTTTTGGTAAACGAAAAAACCGGCGAAATCTTCATGAACGAGATCGCGCCACGCGTCCACAACTCGGGCCACTGGAGCCTTGACGGAGCGGTAAGTTTCGAGGGCTTCGGCGCAAGCCAGTTCGAAAACCATATACGCGCTATGGTCGGCCTACCGTTGGTGCAACCCTATCTTGTCGAAGAATGTGCGGGAATGTGGAACATAGTCGAACGCGGCGGACGAAGCGGCGCGCGCGACGGTTGGGAAAACACGGACGTCTTGACCAAGTGCGGCGGCGTGCTTTACGATTATAAAAAAGACATAAAGCCCGGACGCAAACTTGGCCATGTGAATTACTATGGCAATAAGGCCAAGGTTATGGCCGCACTTGCCGCGACCAACGTCCGCGCACGGATAAAATAAGAACTCGCCCGGCGAAAGCGATGTAATCGCGCTGGGGAGCTTCTGTATCCCCGACTAGATTGTCCGCTACGCGTTCACTTCGTTCCCGGCTCGGGGCCGGAATGACGAGGGAGGAATATCCCCTTATTGCCATAGCGGTCGAAACGTTGCAGAATCCTCCTATCAAAAGGAGGAAATAATGAAAAAATATCTTGCTGAATTTGTCGGAACATTCGTGCTTGTATTCGCGGGCGTAGGCGCCGCGGTGTTGGCCGGATCGCAAATAGGAAACCTTGGCGTGGCGCTTGTCTTCGGCCTTACATTAGTCGCGCTTATATATACATTCGGCGACGTGTCGGGCGCCAATTTCAATCCGGCAGTATCGGCTGCGATGTGGAGCGCCGGTCGTATCTCGACAGCGACGTTCGCCAAGTATGCTGTCGTGCAATTCGCCGGAGCGACGATCGCCGCGCTACTTGTATGCTATATCGCAAGCGGAGAGCCGGGATGGACGGTTGCGCACGGTCTTGGTCAGAACGGTTGGGGAATGGGGTATGCAGGGGAGTATTCGAAATCCTCGGCAATAATCTTCGAGCTTTTCGCCACGTTCATATTTGTCCGCCTAATCCTTGAGCTGACCGAGGCGAAATCCCACCACGCCGGCCTTGCCATAGGGTTAGTATTGGCCGCGCTTTTGATGGTCGGAATGAATATAACCGGCGGTTCATTAAACCCTGCGCGCAGTTTCGGTCCGGCGGTTTTGGTCGGAGGCCACGCGCTGGCGCAGCTTTGGGTCTTCCTTGTGATACCTACCGTTGCAGGTCTTGCGGCTGGTATCATTCATAGGTTTTATGGGTTTAACAAGAAGTAGGAACTTGATACAGGCCATACGGCCGCTACGGAGCGCTGATACTGTATACGCTATTAACTAAAACAGCGTCTTGAACAGCTTGTCTATTTCCTTTAGGATTTTCTTGGCGGCGGCGCGGCGGAGCTCCTGAACATCCGCTCCTTGATGCACGGCGAATTCAACGCGGTTCGAATCCTTATAGCGAATCAGCGCCTCGAGCGATTGCACGCGAACTTCGATATCGCGTAGCTTTATCGGCACAGGCTTGTAATAATACTTGACCGTAGATTCCTTTTTCGCGGTGATATAGGAATTGTAAAAGCCTTCGTCGGCCATACAGATGTCCATCTCGATCCCATCCATGACACAGAACATGATATACTCGTTGAAGAACTTGTCCTTATACCAACGCAGTTTGCGTTTAACATACGGTTTGAACACGCGCTCGACCTTGGCCAGATCCTTTTTGCGGAAATAGATATCGAGGTCGTTGGGATTGCGCGTTAAGCCATAGAACTGGCCGGCGCCGGAACCCGAAAGCATATAATCGATTTTCGCGGCGTCGAGCATCTTCGCGACCTTATATAACGTATTCTTGAAAGTCTTCTTGTCCATTTGGGAATTGTATCATAAATCCGAGGCGAAAGCAAACCAAGTAGTTGTCAAAATAGCTTGACTTTTGTCTATGGGGAGGGGTAGTCTAGTTATCGTGTAAAAAGTATCACAAAAGGAGCCAGCCATGAAAAACGTAAGCGACAACCCGAATTCAAGAATTATCGTAGCGCTTGATTATTCCGACCCTGAAAAGGCTATGGCGCTTGTAAATGCCTGTAGCGGTTCCGGCCTTAAATGGAAAGTGGGCAAAGAGCTTTTCACCATCGCGGGGCCCGATATAGTCAAACGGATACAGGACGCGGGCGGCTATGTCTTTTTGGATTTGAAATATCACGATATTCCGAATACTGTCGGGGGCGCGGCAAAGGCTGCGGCCAAGCTTGGCGTCGACCTTTTCAACCTTCATGCCGAAGGCGGATTCGAGATGATGGAAGCTGCCGTAAGTGGCGCGAAAGCGGGCAATCCCGACAATCCGCCAAAGGTCGTCGGCGTTACCGTCCTTACCTCGCTTAACGACAGGGACATGAACGTCATGGGCAATATGGATTCCGCGGGCGCACGAGTGGTTCGCATGGGCAACCTTGCAAGGCTTGCCGGGCTTGACGGACTTGTCTGTTCGCCCAAGGAATTGCGCGATTTGCGCTATATGTGGCCCGAAGCCGCGCTTATAACTCCTGGAATCGTTCCGGAATGGGCGGCGGATAACAAAGACCAGAAGCGCAAGATGACGCCTGCGCAAGCAATAATCGACGGCACCACCTATATGGTCATAGGACGCGCGATCACCAAGGCCGAAAATCCGCTTGAGGCTATCGAGCGCATTGTTCGTGAAATCGAGGAGGCCATGCCCAACCATGGCAAGAACGCTTTGAATATCATGGAGCAGCAGCGGGTCAACTATATGCTCAAGATGTATCAGCTTGACGCCGATAGATTTATAAAGGCGCGATAAGCGCAGAAGTAGCATATCCGCCCGAAACCGACGAGGCTTAGTTTTCGGAGGGCTTACCAAGGTTTGCTTCGTCGGGCGCGTATGAACGCAAGCCAGCCCAATACCTTCCGCCGAACGGGGCAAGTAATTTATCCGCCAGTTCGAGGACAGGTTTTACATTACCGCTAGAGCCTTCTTTGAAAGCAGCCTCGTATTCCGGCAAAATTTCGGGATAGTATTTTTTCATAGCGCGCGCAATCGATTTTCCCTTGCCCGACCATTTGCGATTTGCCCTAAGGTAAAAATCCGCAAGCTCCTGATAAAGCCAGCCCAGCATGCCGTAAAGCTCCGCCATATTCCTATAATCGCCAATATCGTCAAGCATATCCGTTATCATATAGCGGCGTTGTTTAATTTTCTCTTCATCAAGCGCGGCCGGTCCAGCCCCTATGGCCTTGCGCGCTTCGTTTTGCAGCGATGTCGCATATTGGTCGCCTTCGGGAATTATATGACCTTCCGCTATCATATTTACAAGCATCGGAGCGCCGGAATCCGCGTCTTTTTTACAAAAATAGGCAAGCGAATTAGTATTTTGCACGAACATTTCCACCGGCCAGTCCTGATAAATAATGCTATCGCGATACGCCCTTGGCAAGATGTCTACATCGTGAACGACGACAAGGTCGATGTCCGAAGTCGCCGTTCCCTCGCCCCGCGTAATCGAGCCGGCGACAAAGGCGCACTTTGCATTCGGAAATCGTTCGGCAAGCAATTCCTTGGCTATGTCAAGGTAATCTTTTCTCATATTTTATCCTTTTCAAATACCGACCGATTATAGCACGAATGTAAAAATATAGCAAAACTAGCTTGCATTTTGTGCGGGGTTTGGTAAACTTCGCGTCATGCCTCCATAGCATGAGGGTCGTGCAAGGGTTTTGTAAACCTTAGGTGATAGTTCGATTCTGTCTGGAGGCACCACCAATTTTCCCCGAAATGAAACGGGGCCGGAAAATTGAGTGTCCTCCGAAGCCTTGGCGGAGGACGGGCTGTCCGCCGATAATGACGGACTTTTTATTGCCGCGGAAGGGTGGCAGAGTGGTCGAATGCACACGCTTGGAAAGCGTGCGTAGGGCAACCTACCGGGGGTTCGAATCCCCCCCCTTCCGCCACAAGATACATCTTGGAAAAATGCCACCGAAGGCAAGGCAGCCTTGACTCCGGTCGAGTTCGAAGCTAGAATTTATGAAAAATATGGATTTATAAGCAGTTGCGGACTACAAACGAAAGGATCGAATTATGACCCAGAAGAAACCATACGTTATCAGTGCCTGGATTTGCGCCGGTAAGACGCATATCGTAAAAAAATATCCCGATGTAGTCGAAGTGCTTAGCGGAGATTACAAATACCTTCTGACCGACGAGCAAAAGAATATGTCCTCGGAATCCCTTAAATCAACGGTTCGGGAAATCAACCCGGCGTGGCCAGGAAACTATGCAGATGCAGTTATTGCAGCTGGGGAACAATATCCGGTTGTGTTGGTGGCGCCAGGCAAAATCATTTACGACCTGTTGCGCGAGCGTGGCATAGATTGCATCCTTGCCGTTCCAAATCCGGCGTCCAAAGAGGAATACAAGCGGCGCGCCTTGCTGCGTGGAAACAACGACGCCTTCCTTAAACGAATAGAGGAAAACCTTGAGAAGGACGCGCGGGAAATGCTGGCCGAGCCGAATAAAAAAATCATACTCGAACCAGGAGAATATCTTGAGGACGCACTATTAAGAGAAGGGATCATAAAACCCATAGAATAACGATTGGAATAAAGGCAAGCATCATGAGAAAAGATAGTTTTAGTCCGTCGACTTCGTCGTTCATGGACATCATAGACAACAGCAAAAAGTATTTCGTTCCCAAGTATCAGCGCGACTACTCGTGGGATAATACAGAAATAGGCGAGTGGGATCTATTGTGGGAGGATATAGTTTCACAACAAGAAAACCATTATGTAGGAATCCTGGTCCTACAGGAATATGGCAAAGATGTAAGTATCATCGACGGACAGCAGAGGATGACCACCCTTACAATTATAATACTTGCCGCATTGTATATTATGAAGGAATACATAGATTCTATGTCGGCAGGGCAGCCAAAGAACGATGCCGAGAAACAACTTGAGAAACTGTTGAACAAATATATCGGAACCGAAGGGGACGACCTTAAGTATTACAACAAACTGGTGCTGAACATAAACAACAAAGAATACTTTTCCAGTATGTGCAACATAGACGCGCACAAGAAATTATCCGCAATAAAATCGCCTGCGGACGGATTGGCTACGAATCGCATTATGCAAAAAGCGTTGAAGTATTTTTATGAAAAGATCAAGGGTCATATCGCAAACGCGGACAATAAAAAAATAATAGACTTTATCAACAAGAATATCGCGGACAAGCTGATCTTTACCGTGATAATGGTCAACGAGGGAGAAAACGCGTATCTTCTGTTCGAAACCCTGAATTCACGGTCGGTGGAGTTGACAGCATACGATCTTTTGAAGAACCATCTTTTGTCGAAGGCAGGGGTTAAAAACGAGGAAAGCATGCTTTCCGATCTTGGCAAAATAGTTCAAAACATAGAAGGTGAAAGGATGGCTTCCTTCATATCCTTGGATTGGAACAGCCGAAATCCGAAAATATCCGAAAAGAGGGCGTATCGGGAAATCGCTTCGAAAACAAACGATGTAAGAAGCGCTTTCAAGTATGTGGCAGAGCTCAAAACATCATCGGAATTTTATAAAATAATAAAAAACCACGAGTGGAAGGAAGACAAGGAAACGCAAGAGCTTTTGAAGCTGTTGACATATATTCCCCGGATAAAGCAGTATTACATGGTGCTTTTGTCCGCGATGCGACAAAAATCGAAGTATCCGATTAAAAAAATACTCAGAGCGCTTCTGGTAATAGCTATACGTTATAACTATATCAGCCAGGGGCAGGCAAACCGCCAGGAAGCTATATACAACGATGTTGCTAATAAAATTTTCAAAAGCAAATATAAAGATGTAAAAGCCATCGTGGCTGATCTTAAAAGGGACGGGCTTTATGTATCAGACGATGAGTTCATAGCAAAGTTTATTTCGAAAAACTTTACAGCCGAGCCAATAGATCGCTATATACTTGCAAAAATAGAAGAGCGTATATCGCCGCGCACAAATGTGGATTATGATAGGGAAACAGTAGAGCATATAAGCGACAAGTCTTTGAAAGAGAACTTTGTCAACAGAATCGGAAATCAAACGCTTTTAACTGCTAATGACAATAAGGAACTGTCAAAAAAAACGTATCAGGAAAAATTGAAGTTTTACAGTAAGCATCCTAGGAAAATCGTCAAGAACATAAACGCCGCAAAGTGGGACGAAGACGCCGTGAATGCGCGGTCGAAAAAGCTGGCGAAGATAGCCGCAGAAATATTCACGGTATAGAAATACAGCGCGGGTCATAGAAAAACCCAGGCTATATTTCATCCCATATATCGTGATATATGTCCTCGAATCCCGTGCCGTGGCCGGCGTTAGGGATTATCACGATCGGCGCAACGGCGCCAAGGAACCCGGCCGTCAAGTTTATCGGAATAACCGTATCCTTTCCCCCGACGTAATGTATTTGTGGAATTTCAAGATATTCTTTTCTATACGAACTCAAATCCAGGGATTCATTCAGAGGGGCGAAATTTTTTCCACTCGTCCATCCGGCGTGATCAAGATTGCCCGAAATCGTAATCAATTTTTTCACGTTGGTTTCGGGATGGCGCACGGCCACCAATCCAGCTATTTGCGCGCCGCCGGAAAAGCCGACCAGTATCACCTCTCTCCCCTCGGCAATACGCATTATGGCCTCTGCCGAGTCGCGCACAGCCCCGTCCGAGAACCGCGCAGTCGTCCAATCGCTTTGCCTGCACATTTCATCGTTCACATACTGACAGGGCCGCCCAAGATAGACCACGTTTTTAGATGTGTCCTTAAAAGCTAGCATCCGCATAAAATCATTTCTTGGTGTGGGATCGTCGGTAGGTCGCCCACGCCCGTCGAAAGCGCGGCCGTCGCCTTCGATATAAACTTTGACCGCGCCTTGCCGGTCGGTTATTTTCTGATACGTCATAAGGGTGAACGCAGTCGTCTTGACATCATGCCGCGTATAGGAATCCGGGGGTTCGACCATACCCGCGCACGAGGCCAGGAAAATCAAATATAATATTCTTCTCAAAATTTATACTTGAACGAAAGCAAGCCCGTGTTGTCCGTATAGTTTTCGCGGAAACGGCCCATGTATCCTATCGTCAAATCAACAACGTCGTAAGATAGGGTGATCCCGGCGCCAGCCTCGACCGCAGCGCGTGGCAGAGCGCTTCCGGCGACATTCACCACCGCTCCGTTAGCCATTACCATGCTTGCGTTCGCATCGCTTGTTATCATGTCGTATGTCGCGCCAAGATAAAGCTCGGGCATGATTCTTGAACCGTATGATAGCTTAAGGCCCGCTATGCCGGTCAGGTAATCGGAATTCATTTCATTCGTATACGAGCCGGTGGAATCGGTGTATCCCTCTTGCTGGACATTTATATAGCGCAATCCCGCCTGTGGAGTCGTGCTTAAATTGCGGCCGCGGAATTCATAACCTGTCAAAGCCTGAGCGGCCAAAGTATTAGTATTATAATCGCCTGATACATGCACGCCGGCTATGTTCTTCCTGCTGGAATAATCGCCGAAGGTATAGCTGGCCACAACATTCAAGAACCAATCCGTAGGTCTGTATTCGCCATAGAGCAGCGCTGTGTTCGATTGTATCTTGGTTTCGCCTATGTGCGGGACAGCCTTGGAATCTGTATAAGGTTTTACTTTAGAATGCGTATACGCATATCCTATACCTAGCTTCGTAGAAGAGGTCATGTTCGTTTCTATACCCAACGCGAAGCCGTTCGAGTCGGATGTGAATCCGTCGTCGCCGGTAAGTTTCGCTTTGTTCGTCAAGCCCTGTGCCCAAAAGGCTCCGCCGCCGACATCCAAATCGCCCGAAGACTGTCCCATAGCAGAAACGCTTCCGCCAGAGAAGCGAGCTCCCACGGCGTCGAACACCTGGGCCGAGGTTTGCGTGGACACGGACTGCGCCTGGGGAGCAGACGGCGGGGCAAGCGCCTGTGCCGCGGCAAGGCCGGCCGCAACTTCAAGCTGATTGTCGGATTGTATAAGCGCGGAAATATTATGCGCGATAGTATTGAAGTCGGAGTTCGCCGAGGTCCCGCTCATCAAGCCGGTAAGCGCCGCAAGCTGGTTCGAAGTGGCGCCCGGAATATCCAACGACGTTTGGGACACATTGAACGTGCCGTCCGGGTTTTGCGCTATATTATAAAGTAGGTTGCTTTCGGGTCCGGTGTAGGTGAATGTTCCGGTGGCGTTAGCTATTTCCCATAGCTCTAGGTTATTGCCGCTGACGTGCGCGCCTATGACAAGGTTGCTTATGGTGCTGCCGCTGCCTATGGTGATTGTGTCCGCGGAAATGCTTGGCGTCATCATAAGCTTTGCTTTCAATGTGGTATTATCGCCGAATGTTATAGAACTCCCGCTTGCGCCCGCGATGCCTCCGTCAAGAGTTATCGTGCCGCCGCCCAAAAAGTTCAGCGTTCCGGCATTATAAATATCGTTCAATACTCCGCCGGCCATATTGTTCGAAAACGTCGCGTCGCCGTTGAACGTCATGCTCGAGCCCGAGGCGTTAAATATGGCTCCGCCGTTAAGCGTCGCACCGTTGCCCGAAAACGATGCGCCGGAAGAGAAATTAAACTCGCTGTAATAATTCGCGATCGCGCCGCCGTTTGAAGATGCGGAATTGTTCGTGAACGAAGCGTTGCTTCCTATCGCCACAGAGCCGCTTGTGGTGGAATAATTATAGGCGAATATCGCGCCGCCGTGTCTTCCGGCCGAGTTATTATTAAATATCGCTCCGTCGCCGATGGTGGCGATCACGTCCTGAAGATAAAATGCTCCGCCCCATTCGTCGGAACTGTTGCCTGTGAATTCGGCGTTGGCGCCGACGGTCAAAGACGACGGAGTGTTCACGCCCATGATATATATCGCGCCCCCTCCGCCGTTAGGATCCCCGGTCGCGGCATTATGGGAAAAAATTACATTATCGCCGATAGACGTAGTTGAAGGCGGATAACCCTGGGTGCTATCGGAACTGCTGTAAACAGCGCCGCCGGAACCCGCTTTGTTGCCAGAGAACGTAAGGCCGTTTGCAATATTTACGGTTCCGTAATTCTCTATGGCGCCGCCGGTGTTGCCGTTCGGATATGGCCCAGACCAATCGATACCGGAAATGCCCGAGGACACAGTTTCGGTATTGCCGTATTCCACCAATATCCTGCTATCGGCATTTGCAGACGTGGCGATCAAGGCAAGCGCGGAGGCCGCCAAACTTATTTTGGTGAATTTCATTGTCCCCTCCATGTGCATATATTATGCACGAGAGGGCGGTTTTAGGATATAGGTACGTATTCCGACCGGGCTAGGCCAGCGCTTCTTCGACGGTGGTATATTCGTAGCCGTGATCTTTGGCGACGGCTTTGTAAGTGATTTTTCCGCACGCCGTATTCACACCGAGTTTTAACGCCGGATTTTCCAGTATCGCTTTTCTCACGCCCTTGTTCGCGATCTCGAGCGCATAGGGAAGAGTGGCGTTGGTGAGCGCAAGCGTAGATGTTTTCGCGACCGCGCCGGGCATATTGGCGACCGCGTAATGCAGCACTTGGTCGACAAGGTATATCGGGTTGTCGTGCGTGGTCGTATGGTCGCTTGTTTCGATACACCCGCCCTGGTCGATCGCAACATCGACTATGACCGAGCCGGGCTGCATAGTCTTTACCATCTCGCGGCTGACGAGTTTGGGAGCCTTGGCCCCGGGGATCAACACCGCTCCGATGACAAGGTCGGCGTTCTTTATATTATCGGCGATGTTATATGGATTGGAGATCACCGTTTTAACCCTATGTCCGAATATGTCGTCAAGGTCGCGGAGCCTATCCATACTGATGTCGACGATAACGACGTCCGCGCCCTGGCCCGCAGCGATCTTGGCCGCGTTCTTGCCCACGACTCCGCCGCCGATGATAAGCACCTTGGCCTTTTTCACTCCGGGAACGCCGCTTAGCAGAACGCCTTTGCCGCCACAGTGCTTTTCCAAAAAGTGCGCGCCGATTTGCACCGACATGCGGCCAGCGACCTCGCTCATCGGAGTTAGAAGCGGAAGCGTGGCGCCGGATTGAACCGTTTCATAGGCTATGGCCGTCATGCCGGAATCCTTCAGCGTTTTGGTAAGTTCTGGCGCCGAGGCAAGGTGAAGATATGTGAAAAGCGTCAGGTCGCGGCGGAAGAATTTGTATTCGGAATCGACGGGCTCTTTCACCTTCATGATCAGTTCCGATTTTTCCCAGACTTCTTTGGCGGTGTCCAGTATCTCGGCGCCGGCGGAAATGTAATCGTCGTTTAAGAAACCGCTGTTGGCTCCGGCATCGGTTTCGATATAAACCGCGTGCCCCGCCGATACAAGCATGGACGTTCCCGCAGGCGTGATCGCGACGCGGTTTTCGTTGTTCTTTACCTCTTTGGGGATGCCTATTATCATATCAGTTTTCCTTTGGGAAAAATATAACACGGAGATTTTGCAGTTGTCTATTATAAAATTTGTTGACTTGAGTATAAAAAAGATGGAGATTAAATCCAAGGAGGCGTTCATGAAAATTAAAATTTTAATAGCCGCGGCATTTTGCGGATTCGGCGTTTCGGCCGGGGCGATATCCCTTTCGGGAATACTTCAGAACGACAAGGCGCGCGAAGCTGCAAGCGCGGCGGCCAGTAAAGTTGTCGCAGCAGTCAGTCCCGAGGAGCAGGTAAGGCGGCTTATCGATAAATGCACCACGCCCACCACCGACGGAATTTGCGAGTGCGTCGCAAACGCTGTCGTCGCAAACCTTACGCCCGAGCAGTGGAAAACTGTCAACAAATACATGTTCGACACGCGGCGCGAGGTGAGCACTACCGAGTTTTTATTGAAAAATCCCTGGATCGTGCCGAAGCTGGCCGCGCCTTATACCAAATGTAGCGATAAGAAGTAAACCTCGTCAAATTCGGCGCCTACTCAGTTTTCAAATAAAATTAAAAAGCATGGATCATAAAGTCCATTCTGCTTTTTATTTTATTCTCCAAACTTTCGTAATCGATCGAATTTGACGAGGTTTGGTTTAATCTATGTCAACATCACAGCGCCCAGGACCATCAGCGCGAAGCAGGCGAGCTTCTTTGCGACCGAGTTGCGATCAAGCGCTTCGTTCGCGGTTTTTCCCGTCGCCCAAAGCACAATCGCGCCGATCAGGAGCGTGAAGAACGGCTGGAGCCGGTGAAGTCCCACGACAACGCTTAGCTGGAGGTATATCATCGCGAACATGCCAAGCGCCATCGAGACCATCTGTAAAACCTCGCCAAGCGCGAAGAGGGACATCTTGGAATAAAATGTAGGCCAGGCCGCCCTTATCTCGACCCGCTCGCGTTTGGAGAAAAGAATAAGGCTTATAAAAATCACGGACGCAAGCATAGCGAAGAAGTATACGGACGCAAGATTGACTTCGGCCAGGGCCGCCTTTTTGCCCACTTCGCTTATCGTCCACAAAAGATGCACAAGCGCCATCAGCCACAGGCCGGCGTTGATACCAAAATTCACGCCTTTTTTCAAATTCAACAAAACTGTTGCGACAAGTATTACCGCAAGACCCAAATACTGCGTCGGTGCCATGACTTCGCCGATTACAAAAAACGCAAGTATCGGAGCGAAGATTAAAGAGAGAGAGCCCAGCGCCGCTATCACAGAAGTATCCAAATACTTGAACGCCAAAAAATACGGGAACACCATAAGAGTGAACGAAATACCCGCCGCCGCGCAAAGCAGTAATATATCCATCGGCGGAACCTGGAACGGATAGAATATGAAAAGCACAGGGGTGAAAACCAAATTCGTAATGGTGACATAAAACGTGATCGTCGAGCCGCGCGCGATCGAACGGGAGATCTTTTCATCGACTATGTTTCCGAAACCGTATACCAACGGAGCAAGTATAGCGGCTACATACGCCCAGGTCATTTAGCCTCCGCGCGGGCGTAGTCGTCCTCGAGCCGCACGATGTCCGCCTCGTCAAGATTGTCGCCGATCTGGGTTTCAACGATGGTCAAAACTTCCTTGCCTATATTGGTTATTCTGTGAAGGGATTTCATCGGGATCATTATGGTATCGCCCGAGCCGACGGTCCGCGTGTCGTTGCCGACTTGGACCTCGCCCACGCCGCTTGCAACCGCCCAGACCTCTTGCCGATGATTGTGATATTGAAGGGAAAGCCTTTGACCGGGATTGACCTCGAAACGTTTTACTATGAATCCCTGGCCCTTGTCTATTACGGCCCAGGTTCCCCAAGGTCGTTCGCAGCGTTCGCCAAGGCTATAGTTGTTCTGCATTAAAATACGGGCGGGGCGCCGACTCCGCGCGAGGCCGAGGGGAAGTTCATGTTGCTTGCGTCGCCAAGGCCAAGCGCTCCGGGCGCGACCCTATGTGCGTCCGCGTCCGTGTTCACATTGCCGTATACTGTGCCGGGGCCCACTCCCATAGCGGCGGTCGCTTCGTCAGGAGTCGGCGAAAGTCGCGATGCCGGAGCCGAGCCTACGGTCGGAAAGGTTGCGCTTGCCGGGGCAAGGGTCGTAGGGACGGCGGACATCGGCTGGTTCGGTGCGCGGGACTGACCGGGCGTGGTGATCACACTGACCTTGGGCGGAAGAGGCGACATGTTTATTACGACGATCGTGCCGCTTGCGCTTGACGCCGAAATTTGAATCATCGCGACGCGGCGGCCCTGTATGAACGTCATGGCGGAGTGCGAGCCGCGGATGGACGTTATTTCGTCCCAACCGAAACGGGGCATCTCGCTTATGTAAAAATCATACACGCCGGACACGCCGAAGGGGACGGTATAGGTGATCTTGCCGACCCACTCGTTCGAGCGGCCGTAAATCGCCGTGTGGTCGAGGAGCATGCGCGCGCGTTCGGGTATCGGAATATCTTGGAATTCCGCGAAGGTGTGCGGCAGGTCGCCCGTGCCCGTGCCTGTGCCCATCTCGGCCCCGCGTTCCGGCATTTGGCAGGCGCCAAGGCTTATCGCCGTCAAAAGAATAAGTATGCGTTTCATGATACCCTCCAAAGTCTATTCAATTATATACTATACTGGATACCGGGTCAAGCCCGGTATGACGAAGGAAGGGGGAATGGTATGACGAAAGAAATGGGGCGCGGTATGACGAAAGAAATGGGGCGCGGTATGACATGAGAGGGGGCGCGGTATGGCGGAGAGAGAGCGGTATCCGATCAAGCATAACCCCAAATCTATACCTATGGACAGCTCGAGGCAACGAGAGCGAGGTTCCATGGGAATAGATTTGTAGCTAAGCGCAAAGCGCTCCCTCCCCCCTTAAAACTATATATAAGAATCTTGCCCCAAAACGCCAAGAGCAGTTGGCGTTTGTGTGGGCGAGCTCGCGCAAGGGCTCGCGAGGGAGTTCCCGGTCGAGTCGGGGAATGAGGGGGGAGAGGTGGAGGACTATTTCACCTTGGCGGTTTTGACGGTAGGAGCTTTGGTTGTTTCGGCGGCAAGCTTCTTTTTCGTTTCCTCGATTTCATTGCGCCTTTTTTCCTCGAGCCCGTATTTGAAATCCCACACGGCGTTTTGTGCATTGCGGACTTCCGAATCGATGGCGCGCACTTCCCTTTCGGCTATGGTAAGGGCTGTGTCGGCTTTGGTTTTGGCGATTTGGGTGCGTGCGTTTTCAAGTTGAAGTTTGGCGATATTCTCCCGACGCCTGGCGGAATCAAGCCTGCCTTTGAGCCGTGCGACTTCGTGCTCGAGCTTATCAAGTTTCTTTTCGTCCGGGGTCATGGGACGGTTTTCGCGCACGACCTTCTCCTCGATTTGTATAAGTCCGCTTGGTCGTATCGAGTTGTGCTCCTTGAGCCAGTTTTCGGCGAACGCACCCAAGGCCTTTGCGTTCCTAAGGTTGGCGCTGCGACCCATAGATTTTTTATCCGACATCTTCATGTCGAAAAATTTACCCCCCCCCGTGCGTTTTGTCAATAAAAGACTTGACTTTTTTCATATCACGGTATAGATTTGGCTCAACTTTCTGGCGCGTGCTCAAAAGCGCCGGATTTTCAAGCGGAGCCGGGCAAGAGCCAAGGCTTTCAAAATACAACCGCTTGAACTAACCATAAGGAGCTAATACTCATGGCAGTATATGAAACCGTGCTTATCCTTCGCCAGGATC
Source organism: Alphaproteobacteria bacterium (assembly GCA_009785175.1). Classification (GTDB taxonomy): domain Bacteria; phylum Pseudomonadota; class Alphaproteobacteria; order Rs-D84; family CACZYB01; genus WQWV01. The sequence continues at coordinate 42,484 of WQWV01000001.1, read as the reverse complement.
TGACCCCAGCGCAGGTCGACGAGAACGTCGCCGCGTTAAAGGGCGTCATCGATTCCGAGAAGGGCAAAGTGCTTAAGGAAGAAAACTGGGGCCTGCGTTCGCTTGCCTATAAAATCAAAAAGAACAAGAAGGGGCACTATATCCTTCTTGAAACGTCCATCGGAAGCTCCGGGATCAAGGAGCTCGAGCGCAAACTCTCGCTTAACGAATCCGTGCTTCGCTATATGTCCGTCAAGCGCGAGGCGCCGTCCAAGGCTCCTTCGATAATCTTGACCGCCAAAGAACGCGACGAGAAATACCGCGACGACAAGTTCGAAAGGAGAGGTGCATAATGCCATTCGAAAAAACTATCCGTAAACGGAGCAACCCCATAGCCGACCTTAGTGTCGTCGACTATAAAAATCCCGGACTTCTTAAGAAGTTCATAACCGAGCGCGGCAAGATCATACCGTCGCGCCTTAGCGGCACAAACGCCGAGGGTCAACGCAAGCTTGCCACAGAAATCAAGCGCGCGCGATACATTGCCCTTGTCCCCTATGTCGCGAACAACGAATAAGAGGTGCGAGATGGAAGTAATTTTGCTTGAAAAAATCGGAAAAATCGGCCGCATGGGCGACAAAGTGTCCGTCAAGGACGGCTATGCCCGCAATTTCCTTATCCCCCAGAAGAAGGCTCTGCGCGCCACGAAATCGAACATCGAGTTCTTTGAATCGCAGAGGGCTACGCTTGTTGCCGCCTCAGACGCTGCTTTGAAGAAGGCCGAGGGCGACGCCGCGAAACTTGACGGCAAGTCGTTCGTCGTAATCCGCCAAGCCGGCGATACCGGACACCTTTACGGTTCGGTGGCCGCCCGCGACGTGGCCGCTTCGATCGCCTCTACGGGCGTCGTGATCGAACACGGCAAGGTCGTTATAGACACTCCTATCAAGGAGCTTGGGATCTATAAAGTGCGCGTTGCGCTTCACCCCGAAATCGTGCTTACCGTAAAGGTCATTGTCGCGCGTTCCGAGGAAGAGGCCGCCGTCGCCGAAGAGGTTGCCGCCAAGAAGGCAGCCGAAGCCGCGAAGAAGGCTTCTTCGAAAACCGAAGAGGTCGAAGCCCCCGCCGCCGAGGAGGCTGCTATCGAAGAAGTTGCGGCCGAAGAGGTCGACGAGATAAAGTAGGCTTGCAATGGGTGTTTTCTGCACCATAACAGATAAGACAATCGACCGCCTTGACGCAAAAACGTTCGGGGCGGTCGAATCTTATTTGCGCTCGGCGGGCGACGCGTCCGACAAGGATTCGTTCGATACAATCAAAGCACGCCTTGCCAACCCTCCCGTCATGAACGGCGACGACTTTGCGGCCGAAGCGATTTATGTCGTGCTTGCCGGCGGCTTCTCGCAGAAGACAGCGAAACGGTTATATCCACTGATTATGAAAGCGGCGCGAAAGGGCGCGACCGGCGACGACCTTTTCAAAATATTCAAAAACAAAAACAAAACTTCGGCAATCGCCCGGATTTGGGCGGGGCGCGACGATTATGCAAGTGGGTTTTATGCGGCGGGGGACAAGCTTGAGTATTTGGCCGGACTTCCGCATATAGGGCCGATCACAGCCAATCACCTTGCCCGCAATTTAGGATTCAACGAAGTAAAATACGATGTGCATATAAGACGGTTTGGCATGGCGCTTTGCGGCGGCGATGCGAAGCAGGATTTCAAAGCCGCGTGCGATAAGATGTTTTCCGATTTGGAGCGGGCTACGGGTTTGCCTCGTGGGTATCTCGACGTAGTTCTTTGGAAAGCCTGCCAGCTAAAAATTTTCAATATTGCTTAGACTTTATCCTGGCGAAAGCCTCGCGCGTAAGGGAGTATTTCCCGACCGTCCTGCCCATGATGTTCGGCTCGCATTTGTAATCATAATAGTCCGGAAGCTTCTTCGATGCCCTAATCGAGCGTTCGTTTTTCAACGACACGGAATGCAGGACGACATCGACCTCGGGTATATTTTTGAATATGAATCTATCCATAGCTTGCCGCGAGGCCATCGCAATCCCCCGCCCGCGGAAATCCTTGTCCACTCCATAGCCAAGCTCCACGCTGACCTTTCCGTCCGATGCGTTGTCGATTTGCAGCGACATGAAGCCGCACGCTTTTTCCCGGTCCATAATAAGGTATAGGACGCTTTTGTAAAGATGCATTTCAAGCATTTTCGGGCATTCGACCATCTCGGCAATATCCGAAAAATATTTTTTGAAATCCGCATTTCTATCGAACATATCGGCAAGCAGATTGTATTTGTAAAAACTTTTGTTAATCTGGACAATGCGAAATCCCGCAAATCCCATATCAAGGTCAAGCGGAAGCTTGGCGATCAATTTATGGGCCTCGCCAAGACTCTTGAAAAGCCTGGTCCCAAGATTCTGAAAACACCTATCGAAATCATATTCCATAACATGCACCATACTAGACGGAGCTCGCATATTTGTCAATCACTTTTCACTTGACTTCGTTCTATCTTTGTGCTATAAAACATAAAGTGAACAAAACCGGAGGGAAATAATGAGAAAGAAAACCAAAATTCAAAAAATCGTGCGCTATGTCATCAACCTAGCCCTTGCGTTTGCAAGGCCTGCGCTTATACGACAGGTCAGGGTTCGCATATAGACCGACTCTCCTTTACTGCCTCGCCGCCGATTAAACCCGGCGGCTTTTTTCTTGACTACCCCCCCCCCCCGCCAGCTATAATAAAACGATGATAGAGAACCTTTCGCCCGCCGGTTGGAATACCCGCGCCCCGATTACTCAGGCCAAGAAAATCGACCTTGGAAACTGCTATATGATCCTGGTGTCCGGGATTCAAACGCCTGCGGGTCCTGATAAAGTAGTCTACACGTCGGACGTGGCCGAGCAGACGCGCCAAGTTTACGAGGAGATCAAACAGAGTTTGGAATTGGCCGGCGCGACGTTCGACCATGTGGTAAAGGCCGTAATCTATCTTGCCGACATCAACGATTTCTCGGTCGTTTCCACTATACGCGCAGAATATTTTTCCGAATCCAAACCGGTTTCAACCCTTGTCGGAGGGTGTCAATTCACCCGTCAGGGCGCCAAGGTCGAAATCGAAATCACGGCGATTTTGCCGAAGTGATCGTGGTTTAGCGCTGGTTATCGTGCGAGATGATTTTGCAGTAATCCATTGTTTTTTGCGATAGCTCATTTGTCGCGGCTTTGTCGCATACCATAGTAAAATGCCGGTGTTCGTGCAATTTGCTTGCCGGACACATAGGGCTGACCCCACCCTCGATAGTAAGGCGAACAGCCGGGGCTTTGAGTTTGCCGCTTGCTATTACAACAACTTCGCCGGCGGCCATGATAGTTTTTATTCCGACCGTTAACGCCAAGAGCGGGACCTTTTGAATATCGTTATCGAAGAAACGGGAGTTGGCTTCGCGCGTATCTTCGGTAAGCGTTTTTACGCGAGTGCAAGAATTAAGGGACGATAGCGGCTCGTTGAACGCTATATGGCCATTGTGTCCTATGCCCGCAAGGAAAAGGTCTATGCCGCCGGCGGACTTTATTTTTTCTTCATAATTATCGCATTCTGTATCCAGGTTTTGCGCCACGCCGTCAAGGATGTTGATATTTTCTTTCTGTATATCTATATGGTCGAAGAAGTTTTTGTGCATGAAATAATGGTAAGATTCCGGGTGCTCGGGCGCAAGGCCTACGTATTCGTCCATGTTGAATGTCTTGACGTTCGCGAACGAAACCTTGCCTGTTCGGTTCAATTTCACAAGTGCGGCGTAGGTGCCGATAGGGCTCGAGCCGGTCGGAAGGCCGAGCGTGAACGGCCTTCTGTTTAAGGGTTTGTAAGAGTTGATTTTCTCGGCTATGTAGTTTGCAACATAAACCGACATATCGTCATAATTTTCTTGGATTATAAGTTTCATTTTTACCTCTTCAGGAGGGTATGTCCGCGAGGGCGAAAAAGTCAATATTTTTATTATTGCAAAATATTTCGAGAGTATTATAATGACCGCCGGTTGGGGCGAATAGCTCAGTTGGTAGAGCAGCTGACTCTTAATCAGTAGGTCCAGGGTTCGAGTCCCCGTTCGCCCACCAAGAATAAAACTCCTGAAATCGGCCGCCTACTAGGTCTTCACAAAAAATAAAAAGCACGTAGTAAAGAATACGTTTACTTTTTATTTTTTATTCCGAACCGTCGCAATCGCCTGGATTTGAGGAGTTTTTGAAACCTTGCTTCTTACCACGGAAGGACGTTCAGCTCCAATATACGTTTGAGCCAGAAGCTGAAATTTTCCGGATTGGCGGCGACTTCGGCCTCAAGATCTTTGCGCGAGATCCAGCGTATTTCCGCCACTTCGTCGGGGTTCTGCTTAATCGACTCTCCGTTATATTCGGCGATAACAACGTGGTCGAGTTCATGCTCGGTAAGGCCGTTCGGAAATTCCGCCTTGTATATGAACCACATAAGCTCGCGCGGGTTTGCTATGGCGAATCCCAGCTCTTCGGGCATGCGGCGTTTCACCGCCTCGATTATATTTTCTCCGGGGCGAGGGTGGGAGCAGCAGGTGTTCGCCCAAATCCCGGGGTTGTGATATTTGTTTGCCGCCCGCCGCTGTATCAGCGTTTCGCGCCTATCGTTGAAAACGAAACACGAGAACGCGCGGTGGAGCAGGCCCCGCCTATGCGCCTCCATCTTTTCCATGGTGCCGATGGGATTGTCGTGTTCGTCGACAAGGATCATAATTTCCATGGCCGTATAATACCATACATGCGTGGTGTATTCAAGTGCGACTGGATTTTTCTTCCTATGGTCATGGCCGGTGGTTTCGCCTATAATCACACAAGGAGGAGAGATGACTTTCAAGGAAATAATTGAGGTTATAGCAGCATTGCTTACAGTCGTGCTTTCAATCGTCGCGCTTAGCGGAATTTTCGCCGCTCACCGCCGCGGATTCTTTCAAATGTTCCACAACGTCGTCGAATACCTTCACGATATAACAGAAATCAAAGACAAACCCAAACGCAAGAAGAAGCGATGAAGGGCGGCTTCGCCTCGATGGGCCAGGATGCGAGGCTTAAGGCCTCGGGAGCGCTTGGTGTCGACGAGATCCTTTCGAAACTCGGAGTAGAGAAAGATACCGGGCTTGATCGCCGACGGGTCAAGCGATCGTTCGCAAAGCACGGGCCGAACGAAATATCGACCGGCGAAAAAATTTCCGTGCTATCGCAGCTTGTCGCCGCCTTCATAAATCCTTTCACCGTAGTGCTTGTCATCTTGGCCGTGGTATCGTTCATCACCGACGTATGGATGGCTGCGCCCGGAGAACGCAGCTATATGGGCGTAGGAATGATCGTCGCTATGGTTCTTATGTCCGGCGCTTTGCGGTTCGAGCAGGAGTTCAAATCAACGCGCGCGGCGGAACGTCTTAAATCCATGGTGCGGACTATGGCCACCGTGCGCCGTGCCGGCAAGACACTTGACGTTCCCATAAGCCAGGTCGTCGTCGGGGATATAGTGCTGCTTTCGGCCGGAGACATGATTCCCGCGGACGGGCGAGTTATTTCCGCCAAGGATTTATTCATCTCGCAATCGGCGTTGACCGGGGAATCAGAACCGGTGGAAAAATTCGCAACCGCCGCCACCGAGGCTTCGTCGTCCTTGCTTGCCTCAGACAATTTGGTATTCATGGGAAGCAACGTAGTTTCCGGCAGCGCGACTATGGTCGTAGTATCGGTGGGAGCGCGCACGGTATTCGGAGAAATAGCGAAGCAGGCCGCGGCGAAACGTCCTCCTACCAGTTTTGAAAAAGGAGTAAGCTCGGTATCGTGGCTTTTGATCCGCTTCATGATCCTTATGGTGCCGGTCGTATTCGCCGTCAACGGATTCATGAAAGGCGATTGGATGCAGGCGTTCTTGTTCGCCATATCAGTCGCGATCGGCCTGACCCCGGAAATGCTCCCTATGGTGGTGTCCGTCAACTTGGCCAAGGGTGCTATACAGATGTCAAAACACAAGGTTGTCGTAAAAGATCTTAGCGCGATACAGAACCTGGGCTCGATGGATGTGCTTTGTTCTGATAAAACCGGCACGATCACCGAGGACAACGTCGTGCTTCAATACTCGCTTGATATAAACGGCAAGGCAAGCGACGGCGTGCTTGGCATGGCATATCTGAACAGCTTCCATCAGACCGGTTTGAAAAATCTTATCGACAACGCGATTGTGGGCAGGGCGGGCGAGAAGGGCGTTGCGGCAAGCTTTGCAGGTTGGCGAAAGATCGACGAGATTCCATTCGATTTCGAGCGGCGGCGAATGAGCGTTGTTGTCGAGGACGCAAGCGGCGGCAAGGCGATGCTTATAACAAAGGGCGCGCTGCGAGAGATGTTGACGATATGCTCGACGGTAGAAGTCGACGGGCGGGAAGTGCCGCTTGACGAGGCGATAAAAAAGTCGATCGTGAAGCTTGCCGACACCTATAGCGCGGACGGAATGCGCGTCATAGCTGTGGCGCGGAAAAACGAATGCGTGGCGTGCGGAGCGAGCGGCGCGTTTGCTGCCGCAGACGAGGTAGGCATGGTGTTCGTGGGCCTCCTTACATTTTTGGATCCGCCGAAAGCCACGGCGCCAGAGGCTTTGCGCGCGTTGGCTTCGCACGGAGTGAATGTAAAAATCTTGACGGGAGATTCGGACAAGGTCGCGCGGTTCGTGTGCAAGAAGGTCGGCATAGCATCGGCCAAAGTGTTGGTAGGCGCGGATATCGAGGCGATGGATGACGGGCGACTGCGCCTTGAAGTGGAAAAATGCAATATCTTCGCGCGGCTGTCGCCGAACCAAAAGGCGCGCATAGTAGCCGCTCTTCGCGCAAACGGACATGTCGTAGGATTCATGGGCGACGGGATCAACGACGCCACCGCCATGCGCATAGCGGACGTCGCGATCTCGGTCGATACCGCGGTCGATATCGCCAAAGATTCAGCGAGTATAATATTGCTTGAGAAAAGTTTGCTGGTGCTTAACGACGGCGTATTGATGGGACGACGGACGTATGCAAACATAATAAAATACATAAAGCTTACAGCAAGCAGCAATTTCGGAAACATGTTCTCTGTATTATTCGCTTCCGCCATGTTGCCGTTTTTGCCGATGCTGCCGATCCAGATACTGCTTTTGAATTTGATTTCGGATGCGTCGTCGACGTCCGTGCCTTGGGACAATGTAGACGAAGAGTATGTGCAGAAGCCAAGGAACTGGGACGCGCGGTCGATCAAGCACTTCATGATTTGGTTCGGGCCGATGAGCTCGATCTTTGACATAATAGCGTTCGGAGCGCTGTTTTTTTGGGTCGCGCCGGGATTGGTCGGCGGGGCATACGGAGCGCTGGGCGCCGAAGGGCAGGCGCACTTCGCCACGATATTCCAAAGCGGATGGTTTATGTTCTCGCTTTGGTCGCAATCGCTTATTATACATTTCCTTCGCACCAAAAAAATTCCGTTTGTGGAATCGCGTGCGTCGTGGCAGGTCTCGCTTGCAAGCGTGCTTGCGATATGGATAGGCACGCTGGTGGCGTTCACCACGTTCGGGCGCGACTTTGGCCTTGTCGCAATGCCGGCGGCGTATTTCGCATTCATGATTGCGGCTGTTGCGGCATATATGGGACTAGCAGAATTTGTTAAGGGACGGTTTGTGCGGCGGTTCGGAGAGTTATTGTAGGAACTCTTCGATTAGCTTTATCCACTGTGTGCGGGGCGTGAGCTCGCCTTTTTGCCCGAGGTTTTTGAGTTCGGCTATGTTTACGAATTTGATTTCGCTGACCTCTCCGTCCTTCGGGCTATATGCGGATATCGGGTGGTCGAGGCGTATCATGAACAGGTCGTGGAACTCGTTTTCCTTCATATCTCCGATCGTAATTTTCGAGAGGAAAGTCGCTATGGGGTGCAGGTCGCGGGGCGTTATCTTTATGCCGATTTCTTCGGCCGCTTCTTTGATTAACGCTTGCTCGGGTGTGGCGCCGGACTGGACGTGGCCGGAAATCGAGATGTCCCAGAGGTCGGCGAACTTGTCCTTGTGCCGAGCGCGTTTTTGCAGAAGGATTTCGCCGTTCGAGTTTATTATCGCGGCTATGACCGCCTTGTGCAGATCGCCGTCGCGGTGGACATCGGAGCGGAGTTTTTTCTCGCCCGTGGGTGCGCCGTTTTCATCAAGGATATCGAGGTATTCGGCGCGGGCGATTTTATCAAGATAAGCTTGCAATATAGATTGCGCGGCGAGTTTATCAAGCACGTCTTTGCGTTTCGCGCGGGACAAATCGAAGTCGCGGATAAGGGATTTTTCGGCGGCGCTTGAGGACAGGCGTTCGTCTTGGAAGATTATTTGCGCGGAGGCGGGTAGGGTAGTTGCGAATTTGCGCGCGGCGGCGGCGGACTCGCCCTCCGACCCGTCCATTTGAAGCGGAAGGCCGACGACTATGTGCGTTATTTCGTTTTCGTTTATGATTTTGGCGAGCTTGGTTTTGCCCTCGGCGGCGTCGATTTGTTTGTGCGCGAAGGCGAGTTTGTTATCGAAATCCGAAATTGCGATCCCTATGCGTTTTCCCCCGTAATCTATGCCGAGGTAGCGGGTCATGCGGCGGAAATCCGTTTGTCGTTGATGGTGATTTTTCGATCGAGCAATTTCGCAAGTTCGGGGTTGTGCGTGGCGATTATCGCGCTCATGCCCTCTTCGTGAATGAGTTTTAATAGCAGATCGAAAACCGCGCGGGAATTTACCGGATCGAGGTTGCCGGTCGGTTCGTCGGCCAACAATAATTTCGGCTTGCTTATAAGCGCGCGGGCGATGGCCGTCCTTTGCGCCTCGCCGCCGGATAATTCCCCGGCTTTGCCGTTCGCGCGATGTTTAAGCCCTAGTTTATCAAGGAAGGCAAGCGCCTGTTTCTCTGCGTCTTCGCGCTTGGCGCCCCTCATCATAAGCGGTATGGCTACGTTTTCAAGCGCGGTGAAGTCGGCGAACAAATTGTGGCTTTGGTATATGAAGCCGATGTTGTCGCGGCGGATTTGCGATTTCTTCTCGTCCGAAAGTTTAGCGCATTTGGCGGCGTTGATTGTTATCTCGCCCTTGTCGTAATCGTCAAGCAATCCAGCTATGTGAAGGAGCGTCGATTTGCCTGTGCCGCTTGGTGCAACCAACGCTACCGACTCGCCGGCGGCGATTTCAAGGGTCGTGTTTTCAAGTATGACCGATTTTCCTTCGCCTTTGCCATACGACTTTGTGAGCCCTTCGATTTTGAGGATAAGATTATTCATAGCGCAACACCTTGGCCGGCGCGACCTTGGCCGCTTTGCGCGCGGGATAAATCGTGGCGATGAAGGAGATCAAAAGCGACATTGCGGCAACTGCGAATACTTCGGAGAACTGCACCTTGCTTGGCATTTCCGAGAGAAAATAGACCTCCTCGGGGAAAAGCGGCGTGCCGGTCAGGACTTGGAATAATTGCCTTACCCATTCGATGTTGAAGCTTATCAGAAGGCCCAAGATCAAGCCCAATATCGTGCCGCCGAAGCCGATTATGCCGCCCGAGATGATAAATATACGCGTGATGGATTTCTTTGTCGCACCGAGGGTTCGCAGCACTGCTATGTCGCGCGATTTGTCGCTTACCAACATTACAAGCGAAGAAATTATGTTGAACGAGGCTACTATTATAATCAACGTCAATATTATGAACATCACGTTGCGCTCGACGTTTAATGCCGACACGAAGCTTGAGTTCTGGTCCTGCCATGTATAGATGCGATAACCGGGGAGGGCTTTCCTTAGTTTCGCGGCGGCGCGCGGGGCGTCGTCGGGGCTGTTGATGAATATCTCGATATTGCTTGCGCCCGCCATGTCAAGGAAGTCCGCCGCTGTTTCAAAATCTATGAACCCGAAAGTGGTATCGTAAATCGACATGCCAGACTTGAATGTAGCGCCGACATCGAACGCCTTTATTCGTGGCACGGTGCCGAATGCGGTTTGATTACCGTTGGCCGAGGTGATCGATACCTCGTCCCCCATCATGACGTTAAGGCGGTTGGCGAGCGTTATGCCCAATATAACTCCGCGGATTTCGGAAATTTTGCTTGACTCGACTATGCCATTTGCCAGAGGTGCCAGGTTTTCCATGTCGTATGGCGCTATGCCGCGAAGGACTATTCCCGCGCTGGCGCCGTTCGCGCTTATCATGACCTGTTCGTCAATTACCGGAATCGGGGCGAAGGGAAGGTCGGATTTCAACGTCGCCTTGATTTGTTCGGATATGGTGGCGTAATTTTTTATATTGGTTTCGCCGGGGCGGGGGTAAACTATGATATGGCCGTTGAGGCCCATGATCTTGGCCATCATCTCTTCGCGGAAGCCGTTCATCACCGACATTACTATGATAAGCGTCGCCACGCCCAACATTATGCCGACAAGCGAGAGCCACGTGATGATCGAGATGAAGCCGTCCGCCTTTTTGGCCCTGAGGTATCTTAGCGCGAAAAGGGATTCGAAGCTCATTTAGGCCGCATGGGATTGGTGTTGGCGGAATCGGGGCTTACTATGTTTATAATGCGCGGGCTTATCAATATCACAAGCTCGGCGTTGTCGGGAATGTTCCTTTTGGCGGCTTCGTCGTCGCCGAAGTATTTCGTCGGGATGCCGATGATAAGTATGTTGTCCCCGATGGTCGAGGATACGAAATAGCGGGCGATGTCGCGCCTGTCGGACGTCATAAGGAATATGTCGGTCATCAACACGCCGTGATCGTTGATCGAGAAGTCGAGCTTGGTCGAGGCCACTATCCTAAGTTCGGTTTCAAGCGTCGGTTCGCGGTTGCAGCGGCCGATGTCGAACGCGCCGTTCCAGCGTTCGGGCACGATGAAATTACCCGCACTTACAAGGAACGTATTCGCGCGCGGCTTTAGGAATTCGGCCAAGGATCCGGCCGAGAAGTTCGATGTCATCACCATCGCGCGGCCTATGACGCCGCGTTTGGAAACCTTGACCGTGTTCCTATTGAACGCCTGGACCATCTCTTGCCACTTGATGCCGTCGCGGTCGTTCGGGTAGACGCGGAGGATATTGATGTCGTATGCGATAAGTCGGCGCTCGACGGCAAGGCGCATAAGAACTTCGCGCACTACCGATTCCGTATAAGCGTTGCCGGTGAACAATAGGAGGCGGGAATTCCAATCAATGATAATGTCGTCGATGTTAGAGCCCCTAAGCGCGTCCTCGACCGCCAAAATTATATCGTCGGAAAGCGGGACGTGGAGCATGAACTTCGTGTTGTTGCGGACCGTTATGACCTTGTTTCTTGAATCATAGCTGCAGTAAACTTCGGCCATGGTGCAGATAAGTTCGACAACCGTGTGCAGGTTGCCAGAGAGGTCGTCCGCAGAAATGCGTTTTTGAATCGACGGGTCGGTGGCAGTGCGGATTTCCGTATTTTCAAGCACCTTGGCAAGCGCGCCGGAAACATTCATATCCTTGAACGAGAAATTCCTTACTGCGATGTCGGGAAGGCGGTCGCCGCGGTCGACCCGGTCAAGCTTGAACGTATCGCGGTCGAACGGCTGTTTCGATATGATCGTTTGGGATTCCCAATCGACCGAGCAGCGCTTGTCGAACTCGAGGCTGAATTCGTGCACGTTCTTGAGCGTAGTCATAGCCGCACGCGGGGTTATCGGGACGGCCAAGGCCTGCGAGGTCTGTTCGATCGGGGTATCGTCGATGATCACGCCGTCGCGCCGGGGGTGTCTTGACCCGTGGCAGGCGGCGATCGCTAGTATCAATAATGTGGCGATAATCCTCATGCCTCAATCCTAGCCTTTCTTTTTTTGGCTGGCAAGGAATTTTTGCGGGTGCGGGCGGCCGATTTTTTGGCGGGTCCGGCCTCCTCTTCCCCTTCGTCGTCAAGGTCGAGGAAGGGGACATGGCGGGCGGCTTGCGGTTCGGGAGATTTGGGTATGACGCGGACCTCGTTGTCGCGCTCGGCGTTAAGTGTTTCGAGGATTTCACGCAGCGTTTTGGCGCCATGCTCGAAGTTTAGGTTCAATAATTGCTCGGGCTTGTCGAAAAGCTTCTCGCCCTTGGCTATGGCCGCGTCGTAGGTGTCGAGTATGAGGTTGTATCCGGGATAGTCCTCGAGGCTGTCGGCGGCGCCGTTCGCGACTATCATCGGCATGATGTGCTTCGCCAGGTTCAGGAACTCGAGCAAATAGAGGAAGTTTTGTATGTCCCAGTCGGTCATCACGTCCTCGTTGATCTCGAGCGTTTTAGGATATTCGGACACAGGCTCCTTCGAGTTGGATTTTTGAGGACGTGGAGTTGGAGCAAGGTCGACCTTCCTTAGGATATTGGGTTCGCCTATGGATGCGGGGTGCGGGAATTTGAGTTTAAGTTTTTCAAGCAGCACTTCGCCGTCGGGGCCGAAAAGCGGGAGGTATTGTTCGAAATCCTCCATCTGAGATTCAATATTTATCGGAAGTGCCGAGCCGTTCAATAGCATTTGCGCACCGCGCCATAGCGTCTGGCCCTTGTCGTATTCGCGCGCTTTTTCAAGCTGGGCCATAAGTTTGGCGGCATCGGGCGGAGTGGTGGTCGCTATGTATGTTTCAAGCGCGGGCGCCCAATCGGTGCCGAACATCGGCATAGCGGCATCTTTTAATTTGCCAAGCGTGGCCATGTTTCCCTTGAACGAGAGTAGCGCCGCGTATGTCGCGTCGAGGGGATTCTTTTTTTTGAATATCGAGAAGAGGCCGCTCATTATTTAAGCTCCTTCAGTTTTTCCAAAAGCTCGTGTCCGGAGGCGCCGAACATCGGGAGATAGGTTTTGTATTCCTTGATCTTGGCCTGTATCGCCGCAATGCCGGGTGCGGTCGGGTTTTCCAATATTCCCGCCGCCTCGTTCCAAAGGGAAACCGCGGTGTCATAGGTCTTCAAATTATTGAACGTGTCGATAAGCTCGCCGGCGTCGTCGGTTTCGCGAAGAGCAAGAATCGTGTCGATCTCGCTGCGCCAATTATCGCCGAAGCGGGCGGCCTTTTCCTTGAACTCCAGCAGCCCTTTCGTAGTATTGGAATACGAGCGGATCGCGGCGTAGATATCCGCGTATTGGGAATCGTCGGTTTCGGCCTTTTTCTCGAATGTCGGAAGGGGATCGGCGGATTTGCTTTTCGCCTCTTCCGCCTGTTTTTCCTTTTCGATTTGGTCGTCCGTTTTGGTATAGCGTTTGAACTTGTTCTGATCCGTAAAAACTTCGCGGCCGAAAGCCAAGAGATCCTCGTCGATTTTATCCGAAGCGGTTTTGCCCTCCTGCATATTCCTTATATGCTGATATAGTTTCGCGCCGCCGGGGAGCTCGTTGAGCGCGTCTACCACGTCGTTATCAAGCGCGCGCCAGTCGGCGTTAAGGTCGGCAAGAGGGGTGTCGATCGCGTGGAGCTGGCGGAAAATGTTAAGCTGAAGCCGCGCGACCTTGAGGTCGTTGTCGTGCTTTTGCTGTTCAGCAAATGTTATTTTCCGTTTCGGCTCGTCGCTCACTGTCCCCTCCTTAGTCCAGTGTCGATCAGTTCATCGATACGAGGACAATCTTGTGGAGCTTGGCTATGGCGGCGTCGGAGATAGGTGCTTTTTCGTCCGGGTTATACGACACGGCATAGAACTTGCCGTCGACGTCTTCGCGGAGGCTGATAAGCTTGATTTCCATAGACGAATCGTTTTGTTTCACGATTTGAGCCGCAAGGTCGCCCGAGCGCACCTGCTGTGCCGGATCGACGAAGAGAATCGAGCGCATGGGCAAGATCGTGCCAAGGCGGCGGCTTGAAAGCTCGACGGCGTAGACACCTTCGGGCTTGTCCGCGGTGATCGGGAAAATCGTATAGCTATCGCGCGCTTCTTTGTCGACAAGGATATTGCCGTTTTCAAGCGACTTGCTGTGCAAAAGAACTTTGTGGAACTTGACTACTCCGCCGGGAGTGTATACCGACTCGGTCGTTTTGATGATGTCGGATAGCTTCGTGATCGACGATTCCGCAGGTTTTTCGGCGTTGATGATGTTATCAAGCGTGCCATTCTTCTTGAGGTCGAAGATTTTGCCAAGCAATTCCTTTGAGCTCATGCCGAGCGCCTTGCTGATATCCGCAAGCTCGTCCTCGTAGACTTCGCGCTGACCGATTTCGATACGGTGGTAGATGGAAAGCGTCAGGCCGGTCGCCTCGGCCACATCCATAAGCGTAAGGTTTTTGCCCGAGCGGATATACCTTAGGCCGGCGCCGAAGATCTTGAGCCCCTTGTTTTCGTTCAAGTCGACGCGGCGGTCGATTTCCTGTTTCCAGGCGTTCAAGATCGTTTCGTCGTCCTTGTCCTCGGATATGAAAATATCATTCAACGAGCAGCCGAGGAAGTCCGAGACGACCATCATCTGCTCTTGATTAATCTTGCGATATCCCTTCTCGATTTTCGAAATCGCAGAAAGCGATACGTCGAGTTTGTCCGCAAGCTCCTGCATAGATTTGCCGGCCATTTTGCGAAGGATTCGTATTTTATTGGGGAAAATAATTTCTTCCATGGTGTTCTCCTTATTTAACAACACAACTATAAAACGTTTGATTTTTTTTTCAACAAAAATTTTTAGGAAGAAATTTTCGCGGCGACTCAATGCTTTGCGTCGAGATTGTGAAGTGAGTTGCGGTGCGTTTTGCGAATCGGCTTGTCTAAAGTTGACAAACTTTTTACGAAACCTATTTTACAATTTCTTCGGTTATGCCCTCGAAGTTGTATTCTTTCGCAAAGGCGTCGAAGTCGAATTGTTTGAAGGAGCCGAAGCGCGCGGAGTTTTCAATCGCGTCGATACAGTATTTGCAGACGTGCAGCTTTTTCTTGGCAACCGAATCGTCGTTATAGATACAGTTGAACTCGCCGCTTGTATTTTCGGTTGATTCATAGCGGTCTTCGCGGCCGGCGTTCTCCATGTTCTGGAGTATGTCGCAGAAGGTCAGGTGGACCTTGTTCCATTGGTCGGGATCCTCGTCCTTCTTGGTTCCCTTGTTGGTATCAAAGTCGGGAATCCAAAGGAAGTTGCAGCGGCCGTTTTTCAGCAACGCCTTGCCCGGTTCGCGGCGGTCGAGCATCTCGAGCACTTCCTTTAGCGTAAGGCCGGGGCGGGCGGCACGTGCTTCGATCTTGATTTCGTTGCCGTCAAGCGAGCGTTTGAGGCGCAAGAGGCGATCCATGAACGTAAGGTTCAATTCTATCTTCATATTATTTCCTCCTCGATTTTTTGGTGTCTTTTTCGATAATTTTGCTTGGGTTGAGCTTGAGGTTAAATTCTACGCGGCGGGATTTGGCGTCGTTCGCGGCGGGGCGGGCATAGGACGCGCCGGTGGCCATGAAGTTTTCCTCGAGCCAGGCGCGGTCGCCTGCGGGCGCTATGCGGAAGCAATGGGCAAGCACGTTTCGCGACCTATCCTGCGACAGCTTCATGTTGTAGAGGTAATCGCCGGTGGTATCGGTGTGTCCCTCGACCTGTATGCTATCGACTTCGTCGGGGAAGCGGCGGGCGAAGGCGACATAGCGAGGGAAGAAGTCGGCAAGCGCTTTCTTTAGGTTTTCACGCACATCCGAAGAGTCGATCCAGAAAAGCATATCGCTTGCGGCGAACGAGATGGAAATCCTGCTGTCGTCGATGACGGCGCCCCATTTCGCCGCGTCTTCGGCGAACTCCGCGCGGAAGGCCTCCAGTATATTATCATGGCTTTTTTGCACGCGCACGCGGACGATTTCGCCCGCCCGTTGTTCGCATCCGGCGCCAAGCCGAACAGCCAATATGAATGCAAGAGCGAGGGCGGCGACAACCGCCATGCCCGCAACCGCCGGGAAATATCCAAGGCTGTCGTATTTGAACTTTTCCTTGAGGTTTTTCAATTTAAGATTTTTCGCGACCATGTTATTCACCGCTGCCTTCGATGGCGGATTTGGCGTTTTTGGCCAGCTTCTTGTGATTGCGGTCAAGCAGTTCCGCCACGTCCGTGATGTTTTCGCCCAAAAGGTTTATCGCCGCCTCTGTGTCTTTGCGAAGCTTTTGAAGCTCTTTGGCGTCCGCGGTCGCGCCCACGACAACGACAGGCGCCGCGTCGGGAACTTTCCTTAGGAACTCGAGGGCCACTGCAAATGCGCTTGTGGACAGAGCCGCAAGGACTCCGCCGGCGACAAGCTCGGTATTCTGGGCCGCCGCGGCCATAAGGCACACCAGCGTCAGGGCGAACGTGCCGACAAGCCCGAAGGTCAGAACCGTCAGGCGGCCGGGAAGCTTCTTTTTAAGCAAAAGCGTAAGCGTCGCGGCGCACCAGCCGGCTGCACAAAGCCACGCGTTAACCAATATCCATTCTTGCATGTCGACTCCTTTTATTTAATTCCTATTGCTAGGATATCAACTATTGTTTCCGTTTGTAAAGATAAATTTAAGGGGTGTGCAGGAAGCTTGACTTATCCGGGCGGAAAGGAGTATAATCAAATCATAAACAAAGGAAAGGAACGATTATGAAAAATTACCTATTTGCGTTCGCGCTTGTTTTCGCGGCGGCCGATGCGTCGGCGTTCGGGAAGTATATAGGAGGTTCGGGCGGAACGTCGCGCGCTTCGCTTCACGACGATACCGACCGCTATGACATGGGCAAGGGCGGAGCGTGGTCCATGTATGCCGGTATAGACCTTCCCATTCCAGTGGTTCCGATCCGTGCCGAGCTTGAATACGCGCAATACAACTTCGACGATCGTGCGCAGACCTGGGGTATCGGAGTGAACGCGCTGGTCGGCCTTCCGCTGCTTCCTATATTGAAACCATATATCGGCATGGGCATCGCAAGCTATCAGGTGCGCGGGGTTTCCGGAAGCCACGAGAATCTTTCCTATATGGCCGGGCTTGATCTTAACATACCAATGTTCCCCATAGCCGGCGGCGTAGAATTACGCTATATCCCGCTTGATTTGGGCGATGATACTCAATACATAAAAGCTGCTTTGGTCAAAGCCCGCGTATATTTCTAGGAACTCGTGAACCCGCACGATTAGCGGCGCATTTTGCAAGCAAACCCCTCGGTCATGGAAGCATAAGGTCCACTCCCGAGGGGTTTATCTTAAATACTTGCTTCTCGCACGGCTTGACGAGTTCTTAAAGATAGTATTAAAACTTTAATCTTTAATCTGCTCTGCTATGGGTAGGTTATTGCTCCAGGTATCAATACCCGAATGACAGAAGCTGCAAACCCGATAATACGGAAGAGAATAGAATTCGATCAGGGCTTTGGTCAAATCCTTTTTGCTTTTGGCATGTATATCTATGTTCTCGAGTTCGGCGAATTTGTAATCCGGGTGAATGTTGGCAAAATACTTCGCGTTCGGGCATGGGAGCAGGCGGCCGTTGTATAGATTCTGTATCTTGCGGAAGCAATAGCATTTGCGGAATTCCTCCTCGACCCTATGGCGTGGGCGTGCATCGTCGCGGCGGATTTCGGGCATGCAATGCCAAGCTTCGGCCTCGCTTATGAAATAGGGAATGTGGTTTTCATCGAGCGTTTTCTTCCAACCGGCGACATCGATTTTGCCGCCAAGCTCGGAATTGCACGAGTAATCCGATATGCGAGTTATGGTCTTCTTCGACTTTTTCAATGTATCCAATAACTCGTGGGGGGGGGTAATTGTGGTATTGGTCGAGAATGTGATATGGAAAATCTGTTTTCTCCTTTCACAATAGTCTATCATCGACGGGAGATCTTTGTTAAGCAGAGTTTCGCCGCCGATAAAGCTTAGATTATATATTATATCGCATGATGCCAAGAGCTTGTCGATATCCTTCTTGAACTGTTCGAACGTCAAATTCGGCGCGTGGCTTTTGTAATATGGCATGTTATGCGAGCAATTCCTGCATTTCAAAGTGCAGCGCGTGGTGATCGGAATGTCGAGAATCGGGATGCTGGGCTTGCCTGTAAGTTTGAACATGAATTTAAGATACGGCATGAACCATTTGCTTTTCATAAACAAGCGCTGGTGTTCGGTAAGCTGTTTCGATACCGGCCAGTATTTAAGGTTGTCGGCCATGACCCATCGTATCGAGTCCAGGTTATTCGACTTGAAATATGCAGACTTGAATTTATCCATCTTTTTCCTTTGTCGGAATTGTAGGGTAGGGCGCAGCGGTTGACAAGCCCCAATTTTCCTTTACAATCCACGCATGCTTAGCGGAATACAAAAAACCCTTAGAAACGGAATGACCGTCATCGTTGACGCTGTGCCTTCGGTCGCCAGCGTGTTCATCGGAGTGCATACGCGCGCGGGTCTTGCCTTTGAACCGGATCCTTTGAACGGTATATCACATTTCGTAGAGCACATGATGTTCAAGGGCACGGCAAAACGCGACTATCAGCAAATCGCCGAGCAGGTCGAGAATATCGGCGGGGAAATCAACGCCGCCACTTCCATGGAGCGGACGTATTACTATATCCGATCGCTTAAGGAACATTTGGAATTCAATATGGAAATGCTTTCCGATTTGCTTTTGAATTCGCTTTTCGATCCGCGCGAGGTGGAAAAAGAGCGCGAGGTCATATTGCAAGAATACTTCTCTAGCCTTGACGACCCGGAATCGCTTGTGTGGGATTATTTTTTCGGCGCGGCATACGGGGGGCAGCCGCTTGGGCGCACGCTTATCGGAACGCGCGAGACCATACGCGCCATTACCGCCGAGGATATGAAGGCATACGTCGCTGCGCGTTATAGGGCTGGCGACATGGCGGTAATCGTGTCGGGAAATGTGGACATCGAAGCCGTCTTCGATATGGCGGAAAAATATTTCGGAGGGTTCGCGGCGGGCGCCGGTTCGGCTGTGCGCTGTAATTACGAGGCTGGTGCGCGAATCGTCGCCAAAGACCTTGAGCAGGCGAACGTAGTCATCGGATTCGACGGAGTGGGCGCAGATTCTTCGGTTGCCGAGCAGGTGGCCCAAGAAGTCGCCTTGTTGGCGCTTGGCGGCGGGATGAGCTCGCGTTTGTTCCAGCGCGTGCGCGAAGAGAAAAACCTTGCATATCACATCGGCGCGGGAATGAACGTGTTCAATCGCAGCGGGCTTGCTTCTATTTCATTCGCTACAGAGGAAGCTAAACTTGCTCCGCTTCTTGACGAATGCGGCGCGGTGGTGCAAGGGTTGTGCGATGGGGGGATTACGGATGCGGAATTGTCGCGGGCGAAGGTGTCGCTTCGGGCTTCGGCGCTTATGGGTTTGGAATCGCTTAAATACCGCGCGGCGGCGCTTGCCAAACGATGGCAGGTAGGCGAGGGCGACGACTTTTTCGCGCGGCGAATCGCGGCTGTTGATGCGTTGACTGGCGACGAAGCGCTTGCGGCTGCGCGGCGGGTATTTTCATCAAGCGCTTGTGTCGGCGCGGTTGGGAGGATAGGAAACTTGACCGCCGAGGGTGTTAAAAAACGATTTGTTTTGTAGTTGGATTTGTGATATAATACACGCATGGCGCCTATACCCGAAACATTCGCTATTCCGACCGAGTTCAATCCGAACGCGGCGGTTGCGGTCGAGGAAGTGAAAGAGGAGGCCGCCCCTGTTAAAAAGCCCATGGATTCGCTTAAATCGGCGGTCGAGGATAAAATCGCCGCTATGGCCGGAGAGCTTTTACCCAAGGCCGAAGTCGATCGGGAAATCGCAGAGATGACCAAGCCGCAGGCTGTGCGCGAAGTCATCGCTAAGAAACCGTCCCTTAGCGCCGAAATCGAACGCAAGCTTGCCGCCGTGGGCGAGAAAATAGTGCCGCGCGCCGAGCCTGTGTCGACCACCACGACGGTCGAAAACCTTGCCACGCAATTTACGGTTCATGAAGCCGAGGCAGCAAAAGCTCCGCCAGGGCCGGTTTGTAAAAACGATGTGGCCAGGTGCGATTACGATACGCACACAACTTGGAAAAGCGCTATGCTTGTCGAAGGGACGCGCATAGCCAAAGAGCTTGCCGCCGAGTTCAAGGTGTATGACGAATCGCAGAAGCCCGGGCATTTATCGCCAGCGCAGATCAAAAATCTTAAGCAGGAAGCGTTAGCAAACCTATAAGTTTCGCGGCATCGAAATCCGTTGCGTCAGGCGCTACCGTCGCTATTACGGGTATGCCGGCCAGAGCTTCGATTTGAACCTTATTATCCTCGTGAAGAAAGTTTCCGGCCTCGAAATTATTCATGATTACGCCCTTTATCCCTATGCCTTGCGAACGGGCGTATTCGACGGTCAAGACCGTTGCGTTGATCGTGCCAAGCGCTGCGGGTGCGACTATTAAAATTTCATACCCAAGTTTTTTTATCACGTCGATCTGCATGATTTTTTGCTTGTCGAGCCGGAGCGGGCAGACGATTCCCCCGGCGCCTTCGACAACCATGAAATCGAATTTTCGGGCGAGGTTTTCATAGTCGGCGGCGACTTTGCCCATCTCTATCGGAAGGTTTTCGATTTGGGCGGCAAGGTGCGGGGAAACCGCGATTTCGTAGAGGTAGCTCACGAGGTTTTCCGGTTTTTCCGGCAGGCCGGAAATGTCGCAGACATGCTTGGCGTCGCCCGCTATGATAGCTCCGCTTGCGTCCCGCTCGTTCCCGCTTGCAGCAGCCTTGTAGTATCCGGAGTCTATGCCTGCATCGCGCAGTTTTTTTACCACAAGCGCGGATACGAATGTCTTGCCGATTTCGGTCGTGGTGCCGGTGATGAAAATGCCTTTGCTCATATTTTTTCGGCCTTGTATCCGAGTTCGTATATCAACTTCATGTCATCATCTATGTTCGTGCCGAGCGTGGTCAGCATGTCGCCGGAAATCGCGGCGTTGGCGCCGGAGCCGAAAGCCGCTTTGCCTTTGTCGTCGAAGATATTCCGGCCGCCGGCAAGGCGTATGGCCGAGTCGGGGAGGATAAACCTATATATGGCGAGGATGCGGAGGCCTTCGTCGGCGCTTAGAGGTTTTTGATTTTCAAGCGCCGTGCCCGTTATAGGTTGTAAAAAATTCACCGGCGTAGATTTTATACCAAGTTCCCGGATATCAAGCGCTAGGTCGATCCGATCCTCCCACGTTTCGCCCATGCCCATTATGCCGCCGCTGCAGACCACAAGGCCCGCGCGCTGGGCGTCCTTTATCGCAGAAACTTTATCGTCGTAGGTATGCGTGGTGCAAAGGTTCGGGAAATGCCGGCGCGAGGTTTCGAGGTTGTTGTGATAGCGGCTGACACCGGCGGATTTTAGCTTTACGAATTGTTCGTAGTTTATCAAGCCCACAGACGCGCAGAGCGAGATGTCGCAGGCGGCGCCGATCGCCTTGAAACTTGCGCAGACTTGGTCGATTTCGGCGTCGCTTAGTTTGCGGCCCGAACTTACTATGGAATAGCGCAATATGCCTTTGGAATGGTTGTAGAGCGCCTCTTTGGTAAGCGCGGTGGAATCTAGTAGTGGATATTCCTTAACCCCTGTCTTGTGGAATTTGGATTGCGCGCACCATTTGCAATTCTCGGTGCATTTGCCGGACTTGGCGTTGACTATGGTGCAGATGTCGAACTTGTCGCCGCAGAAGTGGTTGCGGATTTCGTCGGCGGCAGCGCGGAGGCTTGTCAGGTCGGCGTCGATGAGGGCTATCGACTCGGGCTTTGTAATCTTATGACCGGCGAGGATTTTGTCCCTAAGCGCGGAGAGAGTAGTGTTGTTCATTTGGATGATTTTATACCCAAAGGCCAGGCGTTTCAATAATAAAAATTCCCCGCCTGTGCGACGGGGAATTTCAGATCGAGAGAGAAGTCATTACTTCCTTCTTGCCGTTTTTTTTCTGGCGGCAGGTTTGTTCGCTGCTGGCTTCATCATGGCCTCCTTCATTTTCAGTTTTTGTTTGCCCATTTTGACTTTGGTCGCAAGTTCTTTGTTCATATCGAAGCCCAAAAATTCGCCCAAAAGGTATGCCTTGATGATAAGGCCGGCTATCTTGCGGCCCCCGCACATAGGCTCGTCCATAACATCCGGTTTGGCATAGCCGAACTCCTTGCAGACCTCTTTGCTTACGCAGCCGAGCTTGCTTTGCAGACGGGATAGGATACAGAACGCCGTGATTTCCTTGGGCTCGTTCCTGAACTTCTTGTTCATCAGTTTGATCTTCTCGTCGACGAACGGTTTTATGTTGTGCATGTTTCTCCTCCTTTTGTTAAACATTGATAAATGGTATCATTTTCGGCGATGCACTGCAGTAGGCAGATAGTCCGGACTAGCGCTTGCAAAAAACAATCCCAGGTGTTATAATTCTTAGATACGGAGGAGTCATGAAAAGCCGCATAATATCGTTAGTCCTTATTTTAGGAGCTTGCGCCCCGCAGCAGCAGGTGCCGATACGTTCGATAACAAATCCCGGTGTCGAGCCCGCTCGGCCCGCGTTTGACGCAAGCGAGTTCGAAGGCACTTCGCCCGAAGTAGCCGCCCAACTTGCCAACGCCCAGAATATCGTAGTGCGCGAGGCACAAGGCGCAGGCGCGGCGTTCGGCCAGGTCGGAACATATAAAATCGGAAACCCCTATCTTATCGACGGCGTGCCATATTACCCGCACGAGGATTACAACTATGTAGAGGACGGAATGGCCTCGTGGTATGGTCTTGACTTCCATGGAAAAAACACTTCGAACGGAGAAATCTTCGACATGGACGCGTTCACTGCGGCGCACAGAACGCTTCCTATGCCCTCGCTTGTCCGTGTTACAAACCTTGACACCGGAGCGTCGCTTAACCTTAAGATCAACGACCGAGGACCGTTCGCGCGCGACCGAATTATAGACGTCAGCTCGGCTGCCGCAGGCGTCCTTGGCATGAAGGAAGAAGGGACGGCGAGGGTTCGCGTAGAAATACTTCCCGAGCAGAGTTTGCATCTTAAGAATCTTGCCATGCGCGGAGAGAATACCGACAATGTGTTCCAGCCCGATGTGCGAAACGCCACGCTTATTCCCGGAATGAGGGAGCGTGTCGAGGTTTCGCCCGCACCGCGAGCGCCCGAGCCAGAGCCAGAGCCTGCGCCCGCGCCTGTGCGCGTGCCACCGCGGCCTATAGCGGTTGTCCCGGCGCCTGAGCCCATGCCTGCACCAGCTCCTGCTCCCATGCCTGCTCCTGTGGAGGATATTTCGGCGGCGACCGGTAATTTCTATGTCCAGGTCGGAGCATACTCGAGTTTTGACCGCGCCGAGGCCATGAAGAACCGCATAACCGACCTTGGCCAAGTAAAAATATTCAAAGCCGTGCAGGGCGGACAGACTTTCTATAAGGTCCGTCTTGGCGAATTCGCAACCCAATCCGATGCCGAACGCACCCGCTCGCGCGTTGACGCAAAGGGCATATCCGGCTCGCGCGTGATTCTACGCGACGGGAACGAGCTTAGGTGGAATATAAAATAAGACTTGTGAAACTGGCTGCCTACTAGGTCTTCACAAAAAATAAAAAGCACGTAGTAAAGAATACGTTTACTTTTTATTTATTGCTCCAGACCGGCGCAATCGACTCAGTTTGACAAGTCTTATGCTTTTTCCCATCTTGAACAAAACCCTTGATTATTGGCTTGAAAAGGTGTTAAATCCCACTATATAAGATAACAATTCAAATACAAAAAGGAATAAAATGAAAAAGCATAGCAAAATTATCGCAACGAGCGCAGGTGTCGTGCTTGCCATCATAATATGCAAAAAAATCTGCGAGAGCGTAAAGGATTTTGCGAGCGACTTTGGCCGCGGTTTCGACATGTTCAACAGGGGTTGTGATTTCGATTCGGACAAAGTATCGACCGAGCTTCTGGAAAGAAACGCCGCCGCGTTTGACAATATCGCCGTTGTGAACGAAAGATCCCGTCCGGTGCCTAAGACCGGGATTAAGGGCTGTCGCGGCGGAAGAAGCGGCAATCAAAAACAATAAACTTAAAGAGGTAAAAAATGGCAAAAGCAGATGCGAACCTTATGCGCCCGGGATGGGTGATCGAATACAACGGACGGCCGCATACCGTCATGGGAATCTCTATCGTTAAACCCGGCAAGGGCGGCGCGTTCATACAGGCCGATTTGCGCGACCTTGATTCCGGCTCGAAAACAAACCACCGCTGGCGCACAGTCGATACCGTAGAAAAATTGCTTGCCGAAGATAAAGACTTTTCGTTTTTGTATTCCGAGGGCGATTCCGCAGTGTTCATGGATTCCAAAACATACGACCAACTCAACGTCGCAAACGACGTCATCGGCGAAGAGCGCGCGAAGCTTTTGGCCGACGGAATGAACGTCGTGATCTCGTTCGTCGAGGGTCGTCCGGTCGGCGTGCGCCTTCCTAAAAACACAATCGTAGTTTTGACCGACACCGAAGCCGTGGTAAAGGGGCAGACAGCCACCTCGAGCTTCAAACCCGCCACAACCGAGCAGGGGATCCGCGTCATGGTGCCGCAGTTCATCGAAGCCGGTGAAGCCGTTGTAATCTCGACGGACGATATGTCGTATATTGAGAGAGCGAAGAAGTAATTGTGAATCGGAACGACAACAAATCACCAATATATTTGTCGGCGTTTTCCGATGTAAACAAAGAAGTCAACCTATTCCACAAAGGCGTGCATTCATTCTTTGCGATAAAGAACGCCACCGTGGAATACCAGACCGGCCTACCGATAGTCGTAAAAGACAATCATATAATCGTGGATACCCTCGACGGATATGGAGTGCGCGAAAGCGTGATGGGGGGGGGAATGGAGAGCTTGCCAGGTCGCTTGACCCAAGCGTAAAAATCGATTGTGCAGCGCAGATGGAACAGGCTGCATACATAACCCCCGGCGGCGGCGGAGGCTCGTTCAACTATCACCATTGCATTTACGACCATGCGGTCGCGATAATGGAGCTTGAGAATCTAGGATATAAGGGAAAGTATATAACCTTGTCCTATAGTTTCGAGTTCATAAAGGAGTTCTATAGGCTTCTTCTTGGTCCCGAGCGCATTGTGGAAATCGCCTGTGGCCAATCGATACAGGTGGAAGAGCTGATAGTTATCGGAGCGGTATATTTCAAACCGGCGGACTTGCATGGAAGCCATATCGCCTTCGTGCGCGACCGCATACTTCCGAAAATCCCGAACCTTGTCGACGAAAAATACCCCAAGCGTCTTTATGTAAAGCGTATCGGAAGAAGGCGGATAAGCAACGAGCTTCGGATAATAGAAATATTAAAGAGATACGGCTTCGAGGTTATGACGCCCGAAGAACACAGCGTGGCCGAGCAGATACGCTATTTCCACAATGCCGATTTCGTTATCACTCCGCACGGGGCGAATTCCACCAATGCGATTTTCATGCGGCCGGGAACAAAATTCCTCGAGCTTTTCTCGCTTACATGGGGTTTTAGAATGATGTGCAACGCGCTGGCGTTCATGGGGGTGGGCTTTTTCGAGCTGACCGAAGACTTCCGCTGGGATATGCTTGATAAGAAAGATATTCCATTTCCACGCACTGAAAGTATCAATCGAGATTTCAAGATAAATGAATTCGGCCTTGAAAATATGCTTCTAAGCATACTGCGTCTTTGACCTATTTTCCTCTTGCTTTCCGGCTGGTGTCGGCTATGATTTATACATCATAGAAGGAGATGAAAAATGAGAAAAATCGCATTCGCTATCGCCATGCTTGTCGCGTTCGCCGCGTCCGCACAAAAAG
This sequence comes from Alphaproteobacteria bacterium, assembly GCA_009785175.1. Lineage (GTDB taxonomy): Bacteria > Pseudomonadota > Alphaproteobacteria > Rs-D84 > CACZYB01 > WQWV01. Next base: position 16,724 of record WQWV01000001.1, on the reverse strand, counting down.
CAGAGGACTTCCAACCCGTAAGAATCGGCGTAGTCAACAGCCAGAAAATAACCGAGAACGCGCGTGTAATGAAATCGATCAACACTCAACGCGACAAGCTTCTTGACGACTTGAAGGCCTCGGTTGAAAAAAAACGCAAGGAGTTCGAAGCGCGTGAGGGCGACCTTAGGACCAAGCGTATAGCGTTGTCGCCCGATGCGTTCCAAAAAGAAGTCGCGGCGTTTCAAAAATCTGTGATGGACTTCGACCGTTCGACCCAAGAGCGCGAAGCCGCGATAAGGAAGGGCGTGTTCGACGCTATGAAGACCGTGAACGAAGACCATCTTGAGCCCATAATACGCGAGGTCGGACGCAAGTACGGGCTTGACATGGTGCTGTCGGAAGCGATGACCGTATTGATCAATAACCGGCTTGACTTGACCGACGAAGTGCTTAAAAACCTTAACGATAAAATCAAAGATATAAAAGTCAGAGCTTGATACGCGCGCTTGCTTTCGTAATCGCTTTTGTTGCCGCGATCGGTGCGTCGGCGGTCGAGGGGTTCGACGAGTTCAAAGAACGTTTCCTTTTGGTCGAAGTGCCGGCCCGCCGGCTTGACGCTGCGGCCGCGCTTGCCGTCATGAATGTCGCAGAATACGATGCCGAGGCGATCAAGAAGGACCGGTCGCAACCCGAGTTCGTGCGCTCGTTCTGGCGCTATTACGATTCCGCGCTTCGCCAAGACAGGATCGACGGAGGCCGCGCAGCCCTTAAAAAGCATCGTGCGATTTTCGATGCCGCATATAAAAAATACAATGTGCCGCCGGCGGTGATCGCCGCATTCTGGGGCATGGAGACAAACTACGGCGCGTTTTTCGGAAACCATCATCTTGCCAGCGCATTGACCACGTTGGCATTCGACGGGCGGCGCGCGAGGTTCTTTTCCGACGAGCTTGCGAATTTGATACGTCTTGTCGCAGCGGGGCATTTGAATGCCGACGCGAAAGGGTCGTGGGCGGGCGCGTTCGGAAACTTCCAATTTATGCCTTCGTCGGTGTTATCCTTTGCAATCGACGGAGACGGGGACGGGCGCATCGATCTGATCGGCTCGGTGCACGATTCCATTTTCTCGGCCGCGAACTATCTGAACAGAATGGGTTGGAACGACAAGCAGCGGTGGGGCCGGCCGGTAAGCTTCGCCGAGGACAATGTGCTTGCCTGGCGGAACGTGAACACTTATGAAAATAAAACTGTCAACGAGTGGGCGCGAATCGGCATTCGCACATACGGCGGCGGCGTTTTGCCGAAATCAACTATGGAAGCCATGCTTATCATGCCGCAGGGCGCCACAGGTCCGGCGTTCCTTGTATATCCAAACTATCGAATAATCATGCGGTGGAACGCCAGCACGGCATACGCGCTTTCCATAGGTATGCTTTCCGATGTCATCGCCGGCGAGCCGGTAGCGACGCTCAAGCGGCCCAAAACAGATGTGCGAATGCTCTCTATAGATCAGCTTCGCGAAATGCAGAAACGTGCGGGCGTCGAGCCGGACGGGATATTGCGCCGCGATACTTTGCGCGCTATAAAAGCGTATCAGCAGCGGTTGGTCGACGGCGGGACTACGCATTATAAATCCGGTCGCCGCATTTTCCCGGATGGCTATCCCGATATGGATTTGTTCGAGATGGGCGTTTTGTGAAATTAAAACTTGAGGTGAAAAATGAAAATAACATATTTAGGGCATTCGTGTTTTTTGATAGAAAGCAATGGTGTAAACATAATCATAGATCCGTTTTATGATGAAGCCAAGTTTGGGCCGAAGCCAGATTTTGTTATCGCTACGCACGGGCATTTCGACCATCTTGGGCACGCAGAGAAACTTTGCAAAAACGGTGCCAAATTTATCGGAACTGGCGAGTTAGGCAACTATCTTAAATCATTAGGTGTGGCCGAAGCGCATTCTATGAATATCGGCGGATTTTTTGATTTCGGTGCATTTCGCCTAAAACTTACGGATGCAACCCATGGCAGTTCTGTGGACATGATTCATGATATAGGCCGCGCCGTGGGCGTCATTATCGAAATTGACAACAAAACGATTTATCATGCCGGCGACACAGGATTGTTCGGCGATATGGAATTGTTGGGTCGGCGGCACAATATAGATATTGCAATGCTGCCGATTGGCGGAAACTTTACTATGGATATTGAAGATGCGATTTATGCGGTTGGTTTGTTAAAGCCGAAGATTGCGATACCAATGCACTATAACACTTTTCCCGTCATAAGCGCGAATCCCCAGGAGTTTGTCGATAAGGTGTCCGGAGGATTAGTTTTAGATATCGGCGAGAGCAAAGAGTTTTAATATTTATTCAAGGTCGATCTTCTTAAATTTGGAGACGGTAAGAGGAAAAAAATCCCCCGCTAGGCAGGGGATTTCGGTTTTATGTCAACTGGATTCCGGGTCGTGGCCCGGAATGACAATTACTTTTTCTCTTCGTATTCCGCGTCGACCACTTTTTCGCCGTTCTCGCCGGCGGATTGTTCCGCGCCGTTGGGTTGACCTTCGGCGCCGGGCTGAGGCTGCTGTGCTTTGTAAATCGCCTCGCCAAGTTTCATGGCGACCGCGGACAGAGCCTCGGTTTTCGCCTTGATGTCCTCAAGCGGGGCGTCGGCGTTTTCAAGTGTTGCGCGGACGTCCTTTATCGCGGTTTCGATCGCTTCGGCGGTTGCCGTGTCGACCTTGTCTTTGTTTTCCGAGAGTTGTTTTTCGCTTTGGTGAGCAAGGGATTCGGCGTAGTTTCTTGCCTCGACGACTTCGCGTTTCTTTTTATCGGCGTCGGCGTTGGCTTCGGCGTCTTTCTTCATCTTCTCGATTTCGTCGTCGGACAGGCCGCCGTCGGATTTGATGGATATCATCTGCTCCTTGCCGGTGCCCTTGTCCTTGGCGGAAACGTGCGTGATGCCGTTGGCGTCGATGTCGAAGACGACCTCGATTTGGGGTATGCCGCGCGGGGCCGATGGAATGCCGACAAGGTCGAAGGCGCCGAGGAGTTTGTTATCCGCGGCCATCTCGCGTTCGCCCTGGAACACTCGAATCGACACTGCGGTCTGGCCGTCTTCGGCGGTCGAGAAGGTTTGTGATTTTTTGGTGGGAATCGTGGTGTTGCGGTCGATAAGACGAGTGAACACTCCGCCAAGCGTTTCGATTCCAAGCGAGAGCGGGGTCACGTCGAGAAGGAGAATGTCCTTGACATCTCCTTTCAAAACGCCGCCCTGAATCGCCGCGCCGATGGCGACGACTTCGTCGGGATTCACGCCTTTGTGCGGCTCTTTGCCAAAGAAGTTTTTCACGACCTCTTGAACTTTGGGCATACGGGTTTGACCGCCGACCAAAATAACCTCGCCGATGTCGGAGGCCTTGAGCCCGGCGTCTTTGAGCGCCTTCTTGCACGGCTCGAGCGTTTTATCGATCAGGTCGCCGACAAGGGATTCCAACTTGGCGCGCGTGAGCTTGATATTAAGGTGTTTGGGGCCGGAAGCGTCCGCGGTTATAAACGGAAGGTTGATGTCCGTTTCCATGGCCGAAGACAGCTCGATCTTCGCCTTTTCCGCGGCGTCCTTGAGCCGTTGGAGAGCGAGTTTATCGTTTTTCAAATCTATGCTGGAGGTTTTCTTGAACTCGTCGGCAAGGAAATATATTACGCGGTTGTCGAAGTCTTCGCCGCCAAGGAACGTGTCGCCGTTGGTGGATTTGACCTCGAACACGCCGTCGCCGATTTCAAGAATCGAAACGTCGAAGGTGCCGCCGCCCAAATCATAAACAACTATGGTGCCGTTTTTCTTTTTATCAAGGCCATAGGCAAGCGCGGCCGCGGTCGGTTCGTTTATTATGCGAAGGACGTTAAGCCCGGCGATGGCGCCTGCGTCTTTGGTGGCTTGGCGTTGCGAATCGTTGAAGTATGCGGGGACGGTGATGACCGCCTCGGACACTTTTTCGCCCAAATATGCCTCGGCGTCTTTTTTGATTTTTGCAAGAATATCCGCGGAAATCTGTTGCGGCGAGTATTTTTTGCCCTTTACCTCGACCCATGCGTCGCCGTTGTCCGCGCGGGTGATTTTATAGGGGACGAGGTCTTTGTCCTTGCCGACCATCTTGTCATCAAAACGGCGGCCGATAAGGCGCTTGACCGCGTAGATGGTGTTTTCGGGATTGACAATCGCTTGGTTCCTTGCGCTTGTGCCGACAAGCGTTTCCGTGTCGGTAAACGCTACCACAGAGGGGGTCGTGCGCTTGCCCTCGGCGTTTTCGATTACCTTTGCCTCGCCCGAGTCCATGTATGCGAAGCACGAGTTTGTTGTTCCAAGGTCGATGCCTATTACTTTTGCCATTTTAGGTTCCTTTCGCGCCTCGTGATTTTGAGCATCAAACTGACGAGGCTAGTTCGTTTTCAACTTATAGGATAAATATAGGTATGGCTTTGGAGTATTTCAAGTATTGGCGGTGATTTTTTTATTTTTCGGCTTTTTTTCTCAGTCTAGCCTTGATTTTAGCCTTTGCCTTGTCGCCAAGGAGTAGCATACACGGTGTGATAATCAGCGTCAGAATCGTTGCGAAGGAAAGGCCGAAAATAATACTCCTTGAAAACGCGGCCCAGGTGTCCATAGAAGGGTTGCCGAACGTTATGCGTCCAGAAAGGAAGTCCATGTTCATCTTGAGCGCCATCGGCAGCATGCCCAACATCGTCGTTATCGTGGTCAGATAAATCGGTCTTAGGCGCGATAGACCTGTGCGTTTAAGTGCGTCGATTGTATCCTTGGTCTTCTTCTTCATATCGTTATATGTATCAATCAAGATGATATTGTTGTTCGTAATCACTCCGCCAAGCGATATGATCGCAAGGCCGGTCATAACTATGCTGAACGGATCGCGCGTTATCATCAGCCCGAGGAAAACTCCGATGGTCGAAAGGAGAATCGAGAAAAGGATTATGAACACGGAATAGAAGCTGTTGAACTGGGCGATCAAAATCACGAACATCATGCCGATGGCAAGCATGAACGCTTGGCCCAAGAAGCCGGAATTTTCTGCGCTGTCCTGCGCTTCGCCGCGATAGAGGAACTCGACGCCAGACGGTGGGGGATTGCTTGCCAGGTGGCGTTGAAGAGCAGTGAGGCGATCTGCGGCATAAAGGCCGCTTGCCACGTCCGCGCGCATTCTTATCACGCGTTTGCCGTCCATGCGTTGGACAAGGTGTGTCTTGGGTGTCGGGACTATTTGCGTAAAGCTTGAAAGCGGGACGTTGCGGCCGTTCGCTCCGACTACATAAAGATTGCCGATTTGGTCGAGCGTGCGGAATCGTTCGGGGAAGCGGATCACGATGTCGATTTCTTCGTCAAGGTCGCCGGGCATATAGCTTGAAACTTTGGCGCCGTGCGTCAACATTTGAACCACCGAGCCGATGGCGCCGACGGATACGCCGAGTTTGGCGGCCTGAGCCTTATTAATTCTCATCTCCCATTGAATGCCGGGAAGCGAAGTCGTGTCGTCGATATTGGTGAATCCGCCGACGATGTCCATAGCCTCGCGGAGGTGCTTGTATCCGGCGTCGATTTTACGCGGGTCTTCGTCAAGCGCCGATACGCGGATATCAATCGGCTTTGCGGAACCGGGGCCGCGGCGTTCGCGCATGACTTGGGGTATAAAACCAGCCGAGTCCCTAAGCGCTTCTTCCATGCGTCCGGTGATTATGCTTGCCTTGGGACGTTGATCCCAATCTTTGAGTTCGACTTGCACATATCCGACGACGTCCTCTGCGCTCATTCTTGAACGCGCGCCCGAGCGGCCGTATACGTTCTTGAAATATGGCAGCTCGGAAATCTTCTCCTCGATCGAGTGCACGAACGAATCTTTTTCCGCGGTAGAGAGGTTGCCGCGTGCGTGGACGTTGATGTTGATAAAATCCGGTTCGGCGTCGGGGAAAAGTTGAATCCCTACGCCCAACTTAGTATAAAGCGCGAGCGTTAATATCAACACTCCGACTATGGAGGCGATAATCTTTTTAGGGTGTTTGAGCGCGAAACTTAGCACGCCAAGGTAGACGCGCATATAGCCAGCGAGCTTTTCATAATGACCGTTGGAGGCGGCCACGATCATTTTCTTTTCCGGGCTCGGCTTGGAAGTTTTGGAACCGAAGGTCGCGCCGAGGACCGGAATAAATATAAGTGCGACCACAAGCGACGCGGCAAGAATCGCCGACACTGTTATCGGGAGGAATTTCATGAACTCGCCCATTTGTCCCGGCCATCTGAAAAGCGGCATGAAGGCCATAAGCGTCGTCAACGTAGATAGCGTGATCACCATGAACATACGCTTCGCCGCTTTGGAATATGCCGTCTTCCTATCCGCTCCGGCGGTCATAAGCTGGTCGGCGTATTCGGTGATGACTATCGCTCCGTCAATAAGAAGTCCCACAGACAATATCATGCCGAAAAGCACCATCATGTTTATCGCGTCCAGCGCACTTGAGAGGAATAAAACGCCCAGCACGAAGGAAAGCGGAATCGACACTCCGACAAGCAATCCCTCGCGAAGTCCCAACATCATGACTATGCAAAGCACCACAAGGAGGACCGCGAAAATTACCGAGTTGCCAAGATCGGATAGCGAATTCCTTATGTGAACCGAAGCGTCGTTGGCGATAGAGGTCGCGATGTTGGCGGGGATCACTTTGGCCGCCTGTTCAAGTGCGTATCGCACGCCCTCCATCGTCGCAATGGTATTCGCGCCCGAGCGTTTCTTTATCTCGATGGAGAGCGACGGAACGCCGTTCATTCGCACGAATCCCTTAGCATCCTTATACATGCGCCGGATATCCGCGATGTCGGCAAGAGTGATAGCAGCGTTCGCGGTCGTGATTACGGGTAGCGCAAGCAAATCCTCGGGCCCCTCGATCAGACTTGGCACTTTTATAGGAAAACTACCGCGAGCGGTTTCGATGTTGCCGGCCGGGATAAGCACGTTAGTGGCGGCCATAAGCTGCGCCACCGCCTGTGCCGAAAGCCGATACGAATCTATTTTCACGGGATCGATTTGTATCTCGATCTGCTCCTCGCGTTTGCCGCCGACGTCCGCCTCGACCACGCCGGGAATGGTTTCAAGCATGTCGCGGAGCCTGTCGGCCGTAATGCCAAGCGCGCGTTCAGGAGCAGTGCCGAAAATATTTACTATCGCGATCGGAAAGTCGGCGGTGGAGCGTTCGAACACCGTAGGTTCGTCCGCGTCCTTGGGAAGCTTGGGGCGGGCGCGGTCGACGGCGTCCTTTGCTTCGCGCAGGGACTTCTCGGAGTCCAGGCCGCTGTGGAATTCGGCGATGACTATGCACCAGCCCTCGAAACACCGGGTGTTCAGGATCTTTATCCCCTGTATCGTCTTGAATTCCTTCTCGAGCGGCTTGGCGATAAGGCGTTCGGCGTCGTCGGGCGAAATGCCGCGCTGCGTTATGGTCGTAAAGATAAACGGCATCTTGATTTCGGGGAACGATTCCTTGGGCATATAAAGGAACGTTCGGACGCCGGCGACGACTATTAAAAACAGCACCAAGAAGAAAAGGCGTTTGCGTTCCAAGAGCCAGTCGACGATATTCATATCAATCCCTTTTCGTCGCGACACGCTCGCCTTGGCGCACAAATTCCTGGCCGTGCGTGATGACGTATGCAGGCGAAGGCAGGCCGGTTATCCAAAGGCCGTCTTCGTCCTCTTTGACAAGTTCGACGGGATAGAATTTCACCAGGTCGTTTTCCACCACGACCTTTAGTCCGACGTTGCCCTCTTCATCGAACGTAAGGCTTGACGTATTCGGGATAAGCGATGCTTCGACGGTGCCAAGCGGTAGTTTGATTTCGGCGGTCATGCCGTCCTGTATCCCGCCTGGATTTTTTACCGCAAGCTCGATGGGAAAGGTGCGGGTCGCCGGATTGGCCGTCGGCGCTATGTATACTATCGGCGCGGTAAACGGCTTGCGGCCTGGGATTTCGATAGTTGCGATAGCACCTAGTTTCAAGCTGGCGATATGGCGTTCGGGCACTTCGGCTATGACTTTGATAGTGTTCAGATTAAGCACAAGGCCGATTTCGGTGTTGGCGGGAACATACGCGCCTTCTGAAAAGTGTATAGGACCCACGACGCCATCGAAAGGAGCGCGGATAATCGTGTGCTCGATATCATGGCGTGCGCGTTCGTAGTTGGCTTTGGCAGTGATATGTTCAAGGCGGGAAATCAACCCTTCGGCAAAAAGTTTTTTCGCGGTTTCGTATTCGACCTCGGCGCGTTTGAAGTTGGCATCGCGGTCCTCGATCCCCATGCGGGCGACAACTTCGCCCTTTTTTACCGGCGCGCCTTTGGCCTTGGGACGGCGTTCAAGCGTGCCCGCCAAGCGCGACTTTATCTCGAACCGATCGTTCGCGCGCGCTTCGCCGAAAATGACCACTGTGGCCATAGTGGGAACGTTTATCGTGCGCTCGATACGAACGTTCATAAGGCGGGGTTCGCGCGTTTGCGGTGCGGGCGCGGGTCCCCTAAGGGTGCCGATGATAAACCACGCCACAAGCAGCGCGACTACGGCGATGATGATAAATTTCTTATTCCCCATGGGCATCAATTATATCATTTCAAAAATACCTTGTAAAGCGGGAATGGTTTTTATATAATTGCGGGAACTTGTGAAATCCGGCGCCTACTTGGTTTTCATAGAAATTAAAAAGCTCGTATGTCCAAATACGCTTTCTTTTTAATTTTTACTCCAAACCTTCGTAATCGCTTGAATTTGACAAGTTCGTCGAGAAAATAGGGATATAAAAATGACCACTTACGACTTTAACGCAATCGAAAAAAAATGGCAGAAATATTGGGAGGAAAAGAGCCTTTTCAACCCGAAAATCGATAAGAGCAAGAAGAAGTTCTATGCTTTGTGCGAGTTTCCATATCCGTCCGGCGCCGGGCTTCACGTCGGTCATCCGCGCGGCTATACCGCCCTTGACATAGTGGCCAGGCGCAAGAGAATGCAGGGGTTCAACGTGCTTTATCCCATGGGCTTCGATTCCTTCGGCCTGCCTACGGAACATTACGCCATCAAGACCGGAATCCGGCCCGAGGTTGCTACGGAACAGAACATCGCCACCTTTAAGGCGCAGATGAAATCGCTTGGCTTCTCATTCGCGTGGGAGCGCGAGGTCATAACGTCAAGCCCGGAATACTACCGCTGGACCCAATGGCAGTTCATACAGTTATTCAAACTGGGTTTGGCCTATAAAGAAACTACCGAGGTATGGTGGTGTCCCAAATGCAAAATCGGAATCGCCAACGAGGAGCTTGAGGCCGGACGGTGCGAGCGCTGCGATGCCGAGGTCGAAAAGAAGACGCGAGAAATATGGTCGCTTAAGATGCAATCCTATTCCGACAGGCTTATCGAAGGGCTGTCCCGCGTGGACTTCCTTGAGAACATAAAGAAAATGCAGATCGATTGGATTGGCCGCAGCGAGGGGGCGGAGGTTGAATTCCCGCTTAGCAAAGGTGGGTCGCTTCGCGTCTTCACGACCCGTCCCGACACTATCGCCGGCGTGGAGTTCATGGTGATATCGCCAGAAGAGGTATTGGAGCGTTTCGGTCCCCTATGTGGCGGTTTTGACAATTCGGACGAGGTGTGCGGCTATGTCAACGCCGCGGTGGTCAGGACAGATGTCGAGCGTTCGCAGACCAAGGTTAAAACAGGCGTGCCGCTTGCTGGTCTTGTCGCTACAAATCCATACAACGGGCGGGAGATTCCGGTTTATACTGCCGACTATGTGCTTTACGGCTATGGCACCGGAGCTATTATGGCTGTGCCAGACCTTGATGAGCGCGACGGGGAATTCGCAAACGCCATGGGAATAAAATTCGGGGAAACAAAGCTGCTATCACCGGATGACGCCCTTAAGGTCGGAGAGCGCAAGGTAAATTACAAGATGCAGGACTGGCAATTTTCCCGCCAGCGTTATTGGGGCGAGCCGATACCTATGGTTCACTGCTCTATGTGTGGATGGGTGCCGTTGCCGGAATCCGAGTTGCCACTTAAATTGCCGCATGTGGACAACTATTTGCCGACGGATGATGGCTCGTCGCCGCTTGCGCGTGTCGCGGATTGGGTGAACACGAAGTGTCCCACATGCGGTGGTGCGGCCAAACGCGAAACCGATACTATGCCCATGTGGGCCGGCTCGTGCTGGTATTATCTTAGATATATGGACGCGCACAACGATCGGGAGTTCGCTTCGCGCGAGGCAATGGACTATTGGGGCCAGGTGGATTTGTATAACGGCGGGCAGGAGCACACGACGCGCCATCTACTTTACGCACGCTTTTGGTCCAAGGCGCTTTGCGACGGCGGATTCATTCCGAACGACGAGCCGTTCATGCGCCGCATAATGCACGGAATGATTCTTGCCGAGGGCGGAGTCAAGATGAGCAAATCCAAGAACAACGTCATCAACCCGAATGACATCGTCGCCGAATACGGCGCGGATACTTTGCGCGTATACGAGATGTTCATAGGTCCGTATGATCAGGCTGTGGCGTGGAGCACCGAATCCATGATCGGCGTGCACCGCTTTTTGAAACGCGCGGCCGCTTTGTCCGAGCGTGTGGAGGATAGGGCGGCGACTGTGGCGGAACGTTCGGTTTTGGCCGTGGCTGCGCGCGACGTGTCGGAGAGAATCGATGCCTTGAAATTCAACACGGCGGTTTCCGCTTTGATGATTGCTTTGAATGCTTTTGAAGAAGGGGATAGCGTCGCCAAGAGCGTGTTCGCGGATTTCGTGAAACTGCTTTCGCCTTTCGCGCCGCATTTGGCCGAGGAGCTTTGGGAGCGGCTTGGCAATGCCGAATCGATCGCGTTCGCGTCGTGGGTGGAATTCGATGCCGCCGATATCTCTGCCGAGGGAATCGTCTATGTCGTTCAAGTGGGCGGCAAGCGCCGCGCGGAAATTTCCGTGGGTGCCGATATGGATCAGGCCGAGGTGGAGCGGTTGGCGATGGTCGAGGAATCGGTTGCGAAGTTTATAACTTCTCCTGTGAAAAAGGTGATTTTCGTGCCGGGGAAGATCGTGAATATTGTTATATAGGAGCCCGCTATGAATAATTTCGAATTTTACAGGCCGACCTATTTCGCGTTCGGTCGCGGACAGGAGGAAAATGCAGGCGCGCTTGCAAAGCGTTTCGGCGCGAAAAAAGCCCTTATCCATTACGGGCAGGAATCGGCTATTGCGTCGGGTTTGTTGGAGCGCATTAAGGCTTCGCTTGAATCCGCAGGAATAGCATGTGCCGAGCTTGGCGGAGTTCTTCCGAATCCGCGTGCCGAGCTTGTTCAAACCGGCATAGAGCTTGCGCGGCGCGAAAGATGCGATTTCATAATTGCCGTGGGCGGAGGGTCCGTTATCGATTCCGCGAAAGGCATTGCGCTTGGCGTTCCATACAACGGAGATTTGTCCGATTTTTACTTTAAGGGCGTGAAGCCCGTTTCGGCGCTTGGGCTTGGCGTAGTTCTTACCATATCCGCAGCCGGAAGCGAGGGTTCCATAAACTCGGTGGTATCGTTCGAAAACGGCAGGCTTAAGCGATGTGCGGACAGCGAGCTTATATGCCCGAAATTTGCCGTGCTTAACCCCGCGCTTACCGCCACGCTTATGCCGTATCAGGTCGCGTGCGGAGGGGCGGACATTATGGCGCACCTCCTCGAGCGCTACCTTACCAACACGCGCGGCGTCGAAACTACCGACCAACTTATCGAAGCATTATTGCGCGCCGTTATAATCGCTCTGCCGCGTGCGGTCGCCAATCCTGCGGATTACGAGGCGCAGGCCAATCTTATGTGGGCGGGAATGGTCGGGCACAACAATATCGTTGGCGTAGGACGGGCACAGGATTGGGCCAGCCACATGATGGAGCACGAGCTTAGCGCGCTTTACGACGTCGCGCACGGAGCGGGGCTTGCCGTAGTATTTCCCGCATATATGAAGTATGTCTTGGCGCACGATACGGCGCGGTTCGAGCGTCTTGCCCGCAATGTTTTCGGTGTGGCGAACGGTATGGCCGGTATAGAGGCGTTGAAATCGTTTTGGGCCGGCGTCGGTTTGCCGACCACTTTCGCCGAGCTTGGCGGCAAGACGGAAGACATAGCTTATCTTGCTAAGAATGTTCCGTATAATCCCGAAGGGACAATCGGAGGGTTCAAGCCTTTGCGTGAAGATGATGTTGTCGCAATTTATAAGTTAATGGTTTAAGTTTACTTTACCCTGCGGTATTCGTCCGCAACGATTTTTTGGAGTTTCGTGGCAAGCTCTTTCCTATTCTTCAAACCATCAAGCGGCGTGGTCGGCAAGATATATACTTCGGCCAGGATTCCGCCCATAGCCATGATGTGGAAAAGAAGGCCGAAGATCGTGCGCTCTTTGCTGCAATGCGGGCCCTCGTCCTGTTTCGCGTTATCGAAATAGGCGTAATGCTCGGCCAAATCAGCGTCGCTTATCTTCCTGCCTCCCGGCGTGCGATAGGCAAGCACCACAGGTTGGATCGTCGCGCCCTCGACCCGTCCATCTTTTTCAAGGAAATTAAACAGCGTCGATTTGAACGGTTTCACATACGAGCCGTTCGTGGTCGTCCCCTCGGGAAATATAACCATGGGCCAGGTGGCGACCTTCATCTGTTTCTTCACCTTTTCATTCGAGCGGGCGGCGTAGGACGGGCGGCGGTCGACGAAGATCGTGCCGAACTTGTCCATCATATAGCCGATAAGCGGTAGTTTGCGAAGCTCGCGTTTGGCGAAAAATCCGTTGCCGAAAAGCATCGCTATTATACCGATGTCAAGGATAGACATGTGGTTGCTTACTATCAAAAGCGGGCGTTCGTTAGTAAGTTTGCCGTGAACCTTGGCACGTATTCCCGTAATATACATCATAATGTTCATGAAGAACTTAAGATATGCCGGGCCGAAGGCGTTGCGTTTCGGAACCGCCACAAGAGTTAGGGCGAAAATCAGTATTACTATCCAGACTATGACGAAGCGTATAGAGGCCGAGATCAACCTTAGCGCATCCATATCAAAACTCCGTTTTAAGGTTGGCAAATGCGTCGGGCGCGCCGCCGAAGCGTTTCTGATAGGCCGGACTGATCTTGCTTGATTCCACAATCAGGAAAATATCCGAGAGGTTGCACGGAACGTCGATGAACACGCCATCGCCGAAGGTGGCGTTTACGCGCAGGTAGCCCTTGATCAGCGCAGGGAGGTTTTTCTTCACTTCTTCCTCGTCGATTTTATCCATCGGCAGCATGTCCATTTTCGTGAGCGCTTTGTCGACACTTGGATCCATAAGGTCAGCGCGGACGGTGGCACGAAGATTCTCGGGCGATAGGAATTTGTGGTATAGGTATGAAATCTGATCCGCGTGCGCGTTCGGGTCTATGCCGCCGAAGGAGCCGAGGCCGAAGAGGACTATGACCTTCTCGCGGCGTATGTAGTCGCCAAGGCCGAGCCAGAGCATCTGCATCGCGAACGTATCCCTATAATCTTCGCGCACGAGCGCCCGGGACATTTCGGCTATGTTGCCCTTGACCGCCTTGATTTTGGAAATGTCGTATTCGGTTTCGGTGTAGAACCCGGTCTTGGCGGCGATCTCGCGGTCGATTATGCGATAGCAGCCGATGATCTCGTCCTTGTGAAGCACAACCATATATTTCGCGTGTTCGTCGAAGCTGTCGAACTCCTCTTTGAGCGCAGCCATCTCGGGCGTAGGGATACCATCGTTTTCCCTTATATAAACGTCATAGCGAAGCTGCCGGACGCGGCGGCGTTCGCTTTCATCTTTGGCAAGACGGACTTCGAAATCTTGGACTTTGATACTCATGTAGGGAATTATACTTTGGGGAAGGGAGCTTGTCTATGGAAAAAATTCTTCGCGATTTCGAGCCAGTCCAGGACGCCGAGCAGGGCGGGCGAGCTAGAAAGTTTATGCATACTTGATTAATTAAAACCAGGACTTTTTTTTGCCGCCGGCGGCGTCGAATTCGCGCAAAAGCTTCTCTTGTTCCGAGGTCAATTTCGCGGGCACCTCGATCTCGAGGTTTAGATACATATCGCCCCTTTGGTCGGTACGGCCGATGATCGGCATGCCATAGCCGCGAATGCGGAGACGCGAGCCGAATTGTGAGCCGCGCGGTATCTTCACGTCGATTTTTTTGCCGTCGATGGTATCCGCCTCGACCGTGCCGCCAAGCGCCGCGGTTGCGAAGGAAATATTTAGGTTTGTGAGGAGGTCGGAGCCGGCGCGCTCGAATTCCTCGTTCGCAGATACCGCGATATAAACATAAAGGTCGCCGGAAGGTGCACCCGCAAGTCCAGACTCTCCTTCGCCCGCAACGCGCAGGCGGGAGCCGGATTCTACGCCGGCCGGGATTTTTACCGTGATAGTTTTATCCTCGAATCCCACGCCCGTGCCGCCGCAGGAGTTGCATGTCTTTTTGAACGTCGCGCCAAGGCCGTTGCATTCGGGGCAGGCCTGCTGCGTCATGAAAAATCCGCTTTGCTTGTTTATAACGCCCGAACCGTGGCAGCGGGTGCAGGTTTGTTTGCCCTCGCCGCCCTTGCCGTCGCAGGTTTTGCATTTGCCCTTGCGCCTGAACGAAATGGTTTTGTTTAGGCCGGTGAAGGCTTCTTTTAGCGTTATGCGAAGGTCGTAGCGCAGGTCGTCGCCCTTGCGCGCCGCGGATTTGGATTGTCGCCGGCCGCCGCCCATGAAATCCGAGAATATATCGCTGAACATATCGCCGAAACCGCCGGCGTCGAAGTTGAAGTCGAAGCCGCCCGAGCCAAATCCACCGCCGCCGAAGCCTCCGCCCCCGTGTTTCGAGCCCATGCCCTGCTCGAACGCGCTGTGCCCGAACTGGTCGTAGGCGGATTTCTTTTGCGGGTCCTTTAGGACCTCATAGGCCTCGTTTATTTGCTTGAACTTTTCCTCGGCCGCCTTGTCGCCCTGGTTTTTATCGGGGTGGAACTGCATAGCCTTTTTGCGGTATGCGGATTTTAGCTCTGATTCAGAGGCGCCTTTTTTTACTCCTAAGAGGTCATAATAATCCTGTTTGGCCATTGCGGTAATTATATAGGGTTGATTTGAACTTTTTTCAAGGGCTAGATTATTTCATAATTGCTTGGATCGGCCATCAATGCGCGGACAAGGCCGTTGTTGTGCGCGTGGCCGCCCTTCACGCTTTTATACGCGCCGCAGACCGGATAGCCGCAGGTCATCAAATCGCCGGCGGCGTCGAGGATTTTGTGGTATACGAATTCCTTCTCGTCCCGAAGTCCTTCGGGGTTTAGGACTTCGCCCGTGTCGGAAAGGCCTATGCCGGTTTCAAGCGATGCGCCAAGCGCCATGCCGGCTGCGCGCCAGCGTTCTATGTCGCTTAGTCTGGCGAAACTTCTTGATTCAAGGATTTTATCCATGTCCGCAAAGCAGGAGCAGACTTTCATTTTGCCGATGGCGGCGATGTCGGGATAATCTATTTCTATGTCAAAGGTCAATTTATCCGCGGGGGATAGCGACACGCGGCCGTGCTTGTTTTCAAAGACGACTTCTTTTTTCACTTTGAGGATTTTGCCGGGCGTAGGAATTTCGACCGTGCCGATTTCAAGGAGCTTTTCTATTATCGGTTGCGCGGAGCCGTCGAAAATGGGCGTTTCGCCGGTGCCTTCTATATCTATTGCTGTAATACCAAGCATGTGAATCGCGGCAAGCAAGTGTTCTATGGTTTGCAACCCATTGACAGTTGTCGAGCCGGAAGTGGCGGAGGCGAGGTTTATGCCCAACTGTTTATCGTTTATTGTAATTCCTTCGCGCGCTGGTTTCAATACGACTTTGCAATTTTTGCCCGAGTGGGTGCCGATGCCGGAGAGTTCTATTTCATGCGCGATCGTCTTACCTTGCATCGCGGACCTTGCCCTTTATCCCGAAACGGTCGTGGACCCAGAACCATTGCTCGGGGTTTTCGCGTATCCAGCCCTCGATGACATCGTTGATCCTTTGCGTGGTCTTCGTCTCGTCAGTGCGGCCATCGCGGCCTCTCGAGGCGTGGAAAGGCTCGTGGAATATTATAGAGTGATTAAGTCCTTCGTGCCGGATGATTTGCACCGGTAAAATCGGGCAGTCGAAGTGGCCGGCCAATTTCGCAGCGCCGCCGGGGGAAAGCACGCTTCGGCCGAAAAATTTGGTGGGAATGCCCTTGCCAAGACGGTGGTCGGGGATTATGCAAAGCGCGCCCTTGTCCCGAAGCACCGCCATCATCTCGCGCACGCCGGCGGTGTTGTTGTTGATGAACTTCAGGTTGCCGATGTCCTGGCCGAATGTGCGGCGCGTAATGTCGGCGGTGAGGTTGTTGCCCGGGAACTTATAGACTATATGTCCCGGGATTTTATGAAGAGCAAACGGAATCGAAAGAAGTCCCATCGAGCCGGAGTGCGAAGTGATGACAATATACGGTCTTCCTTTGAGTCGCTCGAGAATATCGTCGTTATAGATCGAGAGGTATTTTTTATGGTGCTTTAATATATGTTTGAAATGCTCGGGCTCGGTGCCATAACGTCCCAACATATCCCACATCTGGGTCGCCATCTGGCGGCGGACTTCCAGACGTTTAGAGGGAAACGCAAGACGCATGT